>NZ_JAHEHZ010000060.1 GCF_024639605.1 Roseobacter sp.
TCTACCGCTGAATTGATCTCTCCGATACCGCCTGACTGTTCTTTTGCAGAAACTGCTATTTCGGAGACATTCTGAGAGACATTTGTTATGCCTTCCAGAATTGTGGAGAGGGCCTGGTTGGTCTGGTCAATTAATGAAACACCTTTTTCGACATGATCCGTTGACTGAGTAATCAATGTCCCGATTTGAAGAGCAGCCTCGGAACACCGGTGCGCCAGTATGCGAACCTCAGACGCTACTACTGCAAAGCCACGACCTGCTTCTCCCGCACGCGCAGCTTCAACACCGGCGTTGAGCGCTAGCAGATTTGTCTGAAATGCAATTGAGTCGATCACTTCGACAATCTTGGAGATATCGCGCGAAGATCCTTCGATTTCGCTCATTGCCGAAACAGCATCCTGCATGACTGTGCGGCTTGCTTCCGTATCGCGTTTTACAACTTCAACCGTCGAAGAAGCATCGGATGCACCTTCTGCTGCAGAAGTAACACTGCTTGTCATCTGACTGAGAGCGGCAGCGGTTTCCTCCAGTGTCGCAGCAGAGTTCTCTGTGCGGCGAGAGAGATCCAGAGAAGATGCCGCAATTTCCGCACTGGATGAGTCGATCACTTCGGCACTCAGGCCAATGCGTCCGATAAGATCCGCAAGATTGCTGACGGCCTCATTGTAGTCCTGTCGTAACGTTTCATACTCCCCGGGAAATTCGGTCTCGATTATGTGCGTGAGATCTCCGACGGACAAGCTTTTCAAACTGGACGCGAGTTGCGAGACGACAACTTCCTGCTCTTCGGCACGCGCCTCGCGCTCTTCTTCTGCAGCACGGCGAAGTTCTTCCTCTCGCGCACGCTCCTGTTCTTCCCGTTCGCGCTCTTCTCTCTCGCGCAATTCTTTTGCATTTTGTGCGGCGATCTCCGCGTCGCGTTTCAGCTTTTCTGATTCCCGCTCTGCTTCGTTCAAGTCAGCCTGTCGCGCTTTTTCCTCTTCCTGCATCCGCTGGCGTTCTAGCGATCCTTCGCGGAACACCTGAAGTGCTCTTGTCAGTTTCCCGATTTCCCCCTTGTAACGCTCAGTACCTTCGATTTCTGAAAGATCACCGGCAGCAAGCCGTTGAGTAATGCCGGTGACCCGGTTCAGGGGTCTCGTAACCATCAGCCACACGAAAACAGGCGCTGCCAGTACAATCAGGAGGCTTAGAAATCCGATTTGTTGCATACGCTGCCGCGCCGCGGAAACTTCAGCGTTCAGTTGGTCTGCTGCAAGCTCAATCTGCGTTTGCGACGCGCTCGCGAATTCACTGACGGCGACCGCGATGTCACGTACAGCCTCGGCGGCAGCCGTCGTTGCTTCTGCAGCATTTCGCTGAGCGTCAAAAGCGGACGCACGGATTGCTGATATTCCGGTTTCTGTATCAGCAACCGCGAGTATGGCATCGAGGTGGGCTGCAATGTCAGGACTGATCTCTGATTTGGCTTCCGTAAGAAGCTGACCGGCCGACTGTAGTTCAGCCTCCCGCAAACTGAGTTCATAGGGATCTCTGGCAAGTGCCGATTGCATCGCCGCAGCGAAAAATGACTTAGTTGCGGCATCTACTGCGGCCTGATCCCGGATCTGGGTAACCTGGTCGTCCATAAGAGTCTGTATAGCTGATGCGTTCTCTTCCTTTGCGGACTCGCTGTTGATTACGAAATCGAAATAAAGGCTGTCGAGAGCTGACGAGAGTGCGGCATCCACACTCTGACGTTGCGACAAGGTCTCCGCGATTCCTGTTCCGCGCCCGCGCGACGCGATTGTACTGCTGAAAAATTCATTGGACGCCGTCAGGGTTCCGGCGAGGTCAGCGATGGTACCGGCTTCGTCAATTTGCGCAGCAAAGATACCCAGGCGCTCTGATGCTGCGCTTCCCAGATCCTGCAAAATCGTCACCATGGCCGTGTCACGCGTCTGAAGGATACTCAGTGCAATGCCGGACAACAGATTGACTTCCGAACGCGCGCCAAGAGCTGCCTGAAAAATTATAAAGTCTTTCTCGATGAGCTGAGTCAGCGTGGCGTCGATGCTGCTGATTGTATCTTCCGCGCCGATCACAAGATCGAAATAGGCATCATCGGTGGCGGTGGTCAGAAGCACCGTCGCCTCATTTGCCAGTTCGAGCGCAGATTGCACAGCTTTAGCGACCCCTTCCGCACTGCGGAACTCTTCGCCGCGCGCGGCGGTGAGGGTTTTGAGCGCTGCAGCCACCCTGTCGATCTTGCCCGTCAGCTCAGTCTGTTGTTCGGGCCCGAAGGCTTCCGCAGCTGTCCGGATGTCTCCGAGGATCAACGATGTTTTGAACGCCAGCTTTTCCAGATTTTCCGGTTCAGACGCGATCAGAATATCGGAAAGCACAGCGCGCAGCCGGTCAGTCACGGAGACGACCCCTGCACTGTCACGCAATTCGGGCAGGCGTTCTTCTGACAGAACAGCCATGTTCGTCGCAATAGACTGAAAGACCATCCAGCCGATCACGATTGCGGCTGCCGTCATCGCAGCCAGCGAACCGAAAATCAGAAGCAGTCTGACCAGAACCGAACCAAAGAAATCTGAAAGGGTGCTGCGCATTTTTACCTCAATTAATTCTGTTCTTTTGCTCTGACCGGATCAGCCGGCAACGTTTTGCAGGTGCCCGCAATTCAGCGGGCACCCGGAAACAGGATTTTGTCAGCTGCCGGGGCGCATTGCGGTGAACGAACCGTCTGCTTCAATGCGCGTGAGGAAAACGTCGTCAGAGCCCTGATTGTCGCCCGGCCCGAAAGTCATAACCATGCCGCCCATATCTACTGTGCCAAGCGAGCTCATCGCTGCCATAAAAGTTTCCCTGGTGAGGTCCTGACCGGCTTTGCGCAAGCCTTCGATTGTCAGGCGACCGGCAACATAGCCTTCAAGCGAAACGAAACCCGGTTCGGCTGTCGCATCGAGTGCTGAAAGTGCGGCCTGGTACTCGGCCACCACAGGCAGGTTGCTGTCCCATGGCTGGGGAACCACCTGACTGATGATCACGCCATCACCATCCGCACCAAGCTCGGTTGCCAGTGCTTTTGACCCGACAAAAGAAATCGTCACAAAGGTGACATCCATTTTCATCTTGCGCGAAAGTTTTACGAATTCTGCCAAAGGCTTATAAGCACCCACCATGACAACCGCCTGCGGTTTCGCCTTGCGGATTTCCAGAAGCGCCGATTTCACAGCGACGGTATTGCGGGTGTAGCTGCCTTCAGCAACCAGAGACATGCCCCGCGCTTCGAGTGCCTTAGTCACACCTGACAGGCCGACCCGGCCGAAACCGTCATCCTGATAAAGAATCGCTATGTCAGTCAGACCCTCGACATCGACCAGATGATCAATCCACGCCTGCGTCTCTGCGTCATAGGTGGCGCGGACATTTACGACATTCGACAACTCAGGTGCGCGCAGGAATCCGGCGCCCGTGAAAGGTGCGATCATGGGCATCCCGGCGTCAGTCGCAATTGGCTGGGTGGCTTTGGTGGTCGGTGTGCCAACGGGTCCGACGAGGGCCAGGTAGTCGCCGCTGTCGATCACTGACCGCGTTTCGGTGATCGAGCGGTCAGGTTCATAACCATCATCAATGCTGGTCAGCGAAATCATACGCCCGTTGATGCCACCTGCACGGTTGGCTTCTTCAAAGGCCGCCATCATCCCCTGCCGCATGCCGGTCCCCAGCGCGCCGGCGGGGCCATCCATTGCCGCGACCTGCGCGAGGTTGATGGTGTTGTCTGTGACGCCCTGCCCGGCGGCGAGAGGGCCGGCCACAACAAGGGCTGCAGCGAGAGCTGTCATTCGCGTTAAACTGAACATTTTTGAGAATCCCGGATACTGTTGAAACTGCACCCTGTTAGCCCGTCAGTATTGAAAAAAGATTTAACATCCTGCGGATCGCTGTGGTGAAGCCGCCCCGGTGGACGATCAGACAAAGGCACGTCAGTCTTGTGATGTGCCGGAATAATATATCTTTCAGGGGGTTAGGTGATATTTTGAGTGTGGGGTAATAGCCTGAACCCTGGTTTTCCTTCCCAAACAACGATTGCAATGTCTGTATTTTGCAGTCGCGTGATGACGGATGACGCCGCAGAAAAATGTTTTACCCGTCTGACTGCTCCTGTAGCCGGTCGGCTTTTTTGCGCACCAGAACCGAGCGCAGATCGTGCATCGCCAGCAAAAGCTCATCGGTTATGGCCTCAAGCTCGTCGGGTTCCGCCTTTGATTGCGCCCACTGGGCCGTCAGGTTCAGGTGGTCAATCGCCCTTCGGATATCGTCCAGATCCCGTGCGGCAAGAATATCGCGACGCGCTGCCATCCAGGATCTGATTTCGTCGAGATCGCCCTGGGAAAGCTCGCGGTTGCCCTGCGGGCGGATCTCGCCGTTGCGGATATTGGCGAAGGCGATCTGGTCCATATCAATGCGGCGCTGGCGGTTGCCGGTATCGACCCGAAAGACTGCCGCACCGTTCTCGCGTACCCGGAAATAGTACTCTGGCAGGTCGCCGCTCATACCTCGCTCCTCAGTCCGTCAACCCTGCACAAAAGGTCTGGATGCGCGTGCAGGCCTCTTTCAGCGCTGTGTCCGAGGTCGCATAGCTCACCCGGAAATTCGGGCTCAGGCCGAAGGCCGCACCGAAAACAACGGCAACTCCGGCTTCTTCGAGAAGGGCCGCCGCAAAGGATTCATCGTCAGTGATCTTCGCCCCACCTGCGGACGTTTTGCCGATGAGACCGGCAATTGAAGGATAGACGTAAAAAGCGCCTTCGGGCGTCGGACAGGTTACACCGTCGATGGCACTCAGCATCTCAACCACCAGATTGCGGCGGCGCACGAATATTTCATTGTTCGATGCGATATAATCCTGCGGGCCGTTCAGCGCTTCGACAGCGGCCCACTGGCTGACAGAGCAGGGATTCGAGGTACTTTGCGACTGGATTTTTCGCATCGCAGCTATGAGTTTTTCCGGCCCCGCAGCATATCCGATCCGCCAGCCGGTCATCGCATAGGCTTTGGACACGCCGTTCACCGTCAGCGTGCGGTCAAAAAGACCAGGTTCCACCTCGGCCGGTGTGCAGAACGTAAAATCATCATAGGCCAGATGCTCGTACATATCGTCAGTCATTACCCAGACATGCGGATGGCGCATCAGCACATCGGTCAGCGCTTTGAGCTCGTCACGGTCATATCCGGCACCTGTCGGGTTGCTGGGAGAGTTAAAAATGAACCATTTTGTTTTTGGCGTGATCGCAGCCTCAAGCGCTTCGGGGGTCAGTTTGAAATCCTGCTCCAGCGTGGCGGTCGCAATGACCGGCTCACCACCGGCCAGCAGCACCATATCCGGGTAGCTCACCCAGTAGGGTGCGGGGATCACAACCTCTTCACCGGGGTTGAGTGTTGCCATCAGTGCGTTGTAAAGGATTTGTTTACCACCTGTACCCACACTGACCTGGGAGGGAGTGTAGGTGAGACCGTTGTCGCGCTTGAATTTATCGCAGATCGCCTGCTTCAGCTCTGGAATTCCGTCGACGGCGGTATATTTGGTTTTGCCGGAGTTGATCGCCGAGATGGCTGCCTCTTTGATATTCTGCGGGGTGTCAAAATCCGGCTCGCCTGCGCCAAGACCGATCACATCCCGTCCGGCGGCTTTGAGCTCGGCGGCTTTCGTGGTCACGGCGATTGTTGGGGACGGTTTGACACGAGCAAGTGTCGCAGAAAGCAATTCCATAGCAGCCTCCGGTTGATAGGACTGAGGCGCATTCATAGGGGGGGACCCCGCCCCGATCAAGCGGGATCGGCATAAAGGAGATTTCAGAATGAATGACGTTCATGACTGGTACGGGCCTGAGACGGCTACATTTGGCGACAGAGTAGCAGCCGCACGGGAAACGGCCGGTATGAGCCAGAGTGAACTGGCGCGCCGTCTGGGTGTCAAATCAGCATCACTGCGCGCATGGGAAGATGACCTGAGCGAGCCGCGCGCGAACCGTTTGTCGATGATGGCGGGGCTGCTTAACGTATCAATCATGTGGCTTATCAACGGCGAGGGCGCCGGTCTTGAAGCCCCTGCGGGTGAGGCGGATCTGCCGTCATCATCACACGAGTTGCTCAACGAAATCCGTGAAATCCGGGCGGATATGTCGGCGCGGGTGGAACAACTTGGCCGACTGGAAAAAAAGCTGCGTCTGACGTTGGTGGCTGAGGTTCATGACTGAGCCGCGTGATCATAAAATCCGGCGCCTGAAAATGCGCTCGATGCGCCGTGGCATCAAAGAAATGGATCTTATCCTGCAGCGCTTTGCAGAAGCGAATCTCGACGCCATGAGTGATACCGGTCTGACCGTCTATGATGCCATGCTCAGCGAAAATGATCATGATCTTTATCAATGGGTTACAGGGCAGGTTGCAACTCCGGACACCTACGCTGAAATGATCTCCGAAATCGTGGATCAACTCCCTCAGGTCGGGACCTGAAAACACAACGCGCGCAGTTTTTCCGGGTTTTTAACGAAATATTGGCCTTTCCGACTCATTTTCTGGTCACACAAAATGAATCGGAGCGTGTTTATGAGTATTCAGGATCAGATCCCGGCACCGCTTGCCGCGTCGGGGCAGACACAGGGCTTTATGGTGAACTACCTTGAGGCCCTGTCGCTTGTCGAGCGGCTGCACCGGCTGCTTCTGGATGTTATAAAAGATGAGTTCGAACGCGTCGGCGTGCTTGAGATCAATGCAGTCCAGGCGCTGTTATTGTTCAACATCGGCGATCACGAAGTCACCGCCGGTGAGCTTAAAAGCCGTGGCTACTATCAGGGAAGCAACGTCAGCTATAACCTGAAAAAGCTGGTGGATATGGGGTTTATGCATCATCAGCGCTGCGAGATCGACCGCCGGTCGGTGCGAGTGAAGCTCACCGATAAAGGATGCAAAATCCGTGATGTCGTGGCAGCTCTTTTTGCGCGTCACGCGGAAGGCCTCGAGGATAAAGGTGTTCTGGGCCCGACCGGAATTGATGACATCACCCGCTCGCTTAAACGCATGGAGCGCTACTGGTCTGATCAGATCCGTTACATTTACTGAAGCGCGCCGATGGCCAGCACGCTGAGTTCCCTGAGCAGTTTCTGTGTCATGGCTGCCTGATAATCCTCAAACCCAAGGGCCGTCTGTACAAAAGCATCCGGCCCGGCGATCACCTCTGCCCTGAAATATGAGGAGAGTTCGCCGATATCTGACTGACGCCTGTCTCCGTAGGCGGGCGCATCTGCACCGATCACAAGCCCGTTTATCGTAAGGCCACCGGTCGCGACATGATCTCTTACGTCACGCGGTCGCGGACCCTGATTGGATTTGCCGTCTCCGGAGATATCAAGCGTCCGCTTCCAGCAATCACTCCGGCCCGCCAGAAGTGCTGCGCCAAACTGCATGGCAGTGCCGAGGGCTGTTCCCGGCGTGGAAACGCGACGTTCCGCCCGAGCGAGTGTCAGACTGATGTCGCGGAGATCATCGTGATCAGTGATTGCGGTCCAGGGCACCAGCACAATCTGATCGTCAGGCCCGCTCCATTCAAAAACAAGCATCGATACGGGCGCGCCGGGCTGCGCCAGCAGGACCTGCATTACCTCAGGATCGTTCAGCGCGGCAACCAGCCCGTCCAGCTGTAACCGGTACTCGCGCAGATCAACCGACCCTGAAACATCGAGCCCGAGTGCCAGTGCCTGCCGGCACTGAGCGGTTGCACCCTGCGCGAGACCGCAGGACAGAGCGGCTGCAATGATCGCGGCACGCATCCTCGTCATCCTTTCGGCGGCACCCCTGGCGCAGCCCCGATGACTGGCGGGGTCAGCTCGCGCTCAAGTTTGCGGCGCATTGCACGTTCGTAATCCTCAAAGCCCTGAGCAATCTCCACAAAGGCACCAGGCCCGTAAACAACCTGGCTTTTGTAAAAGGCGATCAGCCCGGTCTCGGCTTCGTAATCTGCGCCATTGACCACCAGCCCGTTCACCGTGACGCCGTCAAAAGGAAATGCGGCATAGGCCTGTCGCGGACTGAATCCTTCGTTGTTCTGCCCGTCGCCCGAGATATCGATGGTCTTGTACAGACACTGTGGCGCCCGCTCCAACAGCCCTGCGCCATAGCCCAGAGCATAACCCATCGCAGTAGGGAAATCATTATGGCTTCTCTTGGACCGCGCAACGATCCCGGCTACGCGCAGGAGCGACGCCGGGCTGTTGATCAGGGTCCAGTCCAGGATCAGCTCCTGATTATAGCGTCCCGACCACTCAAATACCGCAAGTGCTACGGGCTGACTGGTGGCGAAGAAAGCAGCCGATACTTCCGGGGCGGTCAACGCGGAAACCAATCCCCCCCGCTGCAGCGCATCTTCCGAGGCATCAACCGAGCTTGAGACATCAAGTGCCAGAATGAGCGCCAGCCGGCACCCGTCAGCCGGCGCACTGCCGGCTGACAGAACAACCGCAAAACAGGCCTGCCGGATCACCAATGCCCGGTGTTTTCCATGCTGGACCAGGGTTCGGCAGGTGGCAGATCATCGCCTTCCTGAAGAAGCTCGATCGAAATGTTGTCGGGTGACCGGACAAATGCCATATGACCGTCGCGCGGTGGACGGTTGATTGTAATTCCTGCGTCCATAAGCGTCTGACACATCTCGTAAATATTGTCCACGCGATAGGCCAGATGCCCGAAATGGCGGCTGTCATCGGGCAGGGCGTCGTCGCCATCCCAGTTATACGTCAGCTCGATGGGACACTCTTCCTGACCGGGGGGGGCCATGAACAAAAGCGTAAACCGCCCCTTTTCGTTATCATAACGCCGTGTCTCTTTAAGCCCGAGCAGCTTGTAGAATTCGACCGACGCGTCGAGGTCTTTCACCCGGACCATGGTGTGCAGATATTTAAGGCTCACGCTGTTACTCCTGTATTTCTGACGTTGTGTGTAATTCTAGCATGCCCGCGCGGGGTTGCCACCCGGGCGCACCGATTCGTGACAGCCCGGTCCTGGTGCTGCTTTTTTCGATCCGGCCCCCGCAGTCATCGCTTTGCGCCGTCGTTTCTTTGCGGATATGTCTGGTGAGGGAACGAGTCTGTGACTGCGTCGGCAACCGGGGAGACGAACCTTGCAACAATACCATGACGCGCTGCGCACCGTTCTTGAGAAAGGCACCGCCTCTACGGACAGGACCGGGACCGGGACAACGTCGTACTTCGGGCTGCAGTGCCGCTATCCTCTCAGCGATGGGTTTCCGCTTGTTACCACGAAAAAGCTGCACCTGCGGTCCATTGTTCATGAGCTGCTGTGGTTTCTGTCAGGCGATACGAACATCCGTTACCTGAAGGAAAACGGCGTCTCGATCTGGGATGAATGGGCTGATGAAAATGGCGATCTTGGCCCTGTTTATGGCCACCAGTGGCGGCATTTTCCCAAAATCACAAAAACAGATGATACCGATGCCCGGGCACTGATCGGCGAGGTGGATCAGATCGAAACGCTGATCCGCGCAATCCGCGACACACCGGACAGTCGCCGGC
Organism: Roseobacter sp.; assembly: GCF_024639605.1. GTDB lineage: Bacteria > Pseudomonadota > Alphaproteobacteria > Rhodobacterales > Rhodobacteraceae > Roseobacter. The sequence continues at coordinate 9,579 of NZ_JAHEHZ010000060.1, forward strand.
TGATCGTATCTGCTTGGAACCCCGGCGAGGTGGACCAGATGGCTCTGCCGCCCTGTCACACGCTCTGGCAGGTGCGGATCATCGGTGGCAAGCTGCATCTGCAACTTTACCAGCGGTCGGCCGACATGTTTCTGGGCGTGCCGTTCAACATCGCATCATATGCCCTTTTGCAGGTGATGCTGGCGCATGTCACGGGTTATGAGCCGGGCGATTTTGTGCACACGATGGGCGATGCACATATCTATTCCAATCATATGGACCAGGTGCAGACACAGCTGTCACGCGACCCAAAGCCCCTGCCGCAGCTCCGGCTGAGGCGCGACGTGTCTTCGGTTTTTGACTTCCGGTATGAAGATTTCGAGTTTCTTAATTACGACCCGCTTCCGGCGATAAAAGCCCCGGTCGCCGTTTGATATGCTGACACTTGTGGTCGCCCGCGCGCGCAACGGCGCAATCGGCAAAAACAACGAAATTCCATGGAATGTGCCGGAGGACCTCAGGCTGTTTCAGCGCGAGACTCTCGGCGGCGCGCTGATCATGGGCCGCAGAACATGGCACAGCCTGCCGGTCAGACCGCTGCCGCGCCGGCTGAACTGTGTGATCTCGCGCGATGCCAGCCTCGCTGATATGGTGCGTCAGGATCTTCCGACCGCGGTCCGGGATTGCTATGGCGCGGGCTACACACGGATTTACGGCGTCGGTGGCGAGGCGGTTTACGCCGGACTGATGCCACTGGCCGACAGGATGGTGATCACCGAGGTCGACACTGATATTGCTGCAGCAGACACATTCTTTCCGGAGGTTGACCCTGCAGAGTGGACAGAACTCAGACGTTTTGACCTGCGCACGGAGGGCCCCGCCTGTCAGGTGCGCGAACTGGTTCGCGCCGGCTCGCGCACAAACCGCGGGTCCTGACGACGTGACCGACCGCGCATGTCTGGCAGGACGATACCTTATGCACACCCGCCCGGCACATGTTTAACCTTGCCGATCCTCCCCCCGGTTTCGCCTCGGATCCGTTCCCTGTATACGACCAGTTGCTGACCCGTGCGCGCGTTTGCCCGCAACCGGACGGATCATTTGTGATTTCAGGGCACGCGGATCTGTCAGTGATCTACCGCGACACATCGCTTTATATCTCCGATAAGAAATCAGTATTCGGACCCAGGTTTGGCGAGGGCTCGCCCCTTTACCGCCACCACACAACGAGCCTTGTGTTTAACGACCCGCCCCTGCACAGCCGGGTCCGCGGGATAATGTCGTCGGCACTCGCGCCCAAAGCGATCGCGCGGATGGAGCCGGCGCTGGAGACCTCGGTGCAACGTCTTCTCGGAGAGTTGCCCGCCCGCCCAGATCTGATCGGCGATTTCGCAGCACGCATTCCGATCGAAGTCATCGGCAATCTTCTGGACATACCTTTATCAGAGCGTGGCCCGTTGCGCGACTGGTCCCTTGCGATACTGGGCGCGCTGGAGCCTGTCACCTCGGCCGCGCAGCGCCACTCGGGGAACGCTGCTGTCACAGAATTCAGCGCCTTTCTGAAAGACTTGATCGCCCGCCGGCGGCAGGCCCCCGGTGATGCGCAGACCGACGTACTGACCCGCCTTATTGCGGGCGAAACAGACGGGCGTCTGAGCGAAGACGAACTGGTGCAGAACTGTATTTTCATTCTGAATGCAGGCCATGAAACCACTGCCAACCTTATCGGAAACAGTCTCGCTCTGCTCTGTGATGATGAAAATGCGCGTCGTGATCTGCTTGCGGCGCCGGACCGGATCCACGGGTTTGTCGAGGAAGTGCTGCGGTTCCGCTCGCCCAATCAGTTCGGCAACCGACAGACCACCAAGGACGTCGGGTTTGGTGGCCGGACCATACCGGCCGGCACCAACCTTCACCTGTGCATTGGTGCGGCAAACCGGGACCCGACGGTGTTTGAGGCGCCCGGGCGGTTCGACATGACCCGTAACCCCAACCGGCACCTTGCGTTCGCGGCGGGTCCGCATGTCTGTATCGGTCTGACGCTGGCAAGGCTGGAAGCGCGGATCGCACTGGCCCGTTTCCTGGAGAGATTTCCGCACTTCGAAATAACCCGGCGTGTGCCCGGCGGCCGTATCCGGTTTCACGGATTTTCAGCGCTCCGTGCGGATCTGTCGGGGCGCTGAAAGATATCGGGCCGCGCACGTAACATTTGCGCGCAGCCATGTCGTTCAGGAAGACCGGTATTTCCGGTGCGGGACCGGGCCGGCGGACGCGTCAGAGCAGCTTCAGGTCGCTCGCCATCTGTCTGCCATCGCGGCCCTCTGCAAGCTCGAAGTTCACTTTCTGGTCGTCAGCGAGGCCGGTAAGCCCCGATCTTTCGACAGCGGAAATATGGACAAAAACATCCGATCCGCCGCCTTCTGGTGCTATGAACCCATAGCCCTTGGTGGTGTTAAACCATTTCACGGTGCCAGTAGGCATGTTTTCCGTGCCTCCTTTTACTTAACTTTGCAGGCTGCCCGGGCAGCGCTGCATCCTTCATTCAGGGCACAGATATTCAGAAATTCGCATGCCCGGTACTTTCAGAGATTGCCTTTTGCGGCTAAAAATCAAGGAAAACGGGCAGAAACCTCCCGGATTCACGTCTATGTTATTCCATGAGTGAGGAAATATTATGCATCTTTACGGGCTGAAAAACTGCGATACCTGCCGTAAGGCGCTGAAATTGCTGCCCGATGCTGAATTTGTGGACGTCCGGGCAGACGGTGTACCCGAAAATGTGCTCAAAGCAGCCCATGATCGCTTTGGTGATGCGCTTCTCAACACACGTTCTGCCACATGGCGGGGCCTGAGCGACCTGCAGAAAGATGCAGGTCCGCTCAGTTTGCTGCAATCACACCCTGCCGTAATGAAGCGTCCGCTGATCACCGATGGGGACGCGATGTATCTTGGATGGACCCGCGATGTTCAGACGGCCCTCGGCGTAGGCTGACCGGTTCAGGGCTGTGGTGCGCGCCGCAGCGCATTGTCGAGCGACAGGGGCCCCGCGCCCTTGACCACCAGAACCACAAGCAGAAAAACCCAGAACGCGCGCTGATCCAGAATGACCCCGTCGGGTATCCTGTCAAACCAGGCGCCCACCGTTTCCCTGTGCGCAATACCGCCGTGGCCATAAAGATCGGTCAGCGACTGGACGATGATAAAACCGATCATGCCGAGGGCGGACAGTCGGGTCAGCAGGCCCAGCACGATCAGCGCCGGCAGGATAAATTCAGCCCATGTCCCGGCCAGTACAACCGCTGTGTGAAAGGGTGAAAGCTGCGTGACGTCATATGTCACGGCCTCCATCGCTTTGGGGAAAATCTGGGCATAAGCGCCGACGGAGGGTGAAAAGAGCCCGGCAAAACCTTCTCCGAGCTTGGTCATGCCCGAAACCCAGAAGTAGATCAGCAGTGTTCCCGCGAATATCAGCCGCGCCAGCGTTGAAAGCAGCCAGTCTGCGCGCGACAGCCGGTCAAAGATGGCATTGTGCAGGGAAATCATAGGGTCTTGTCCTTTTTGAGAGTGCTCAGCGACTTGGTTTGCAGGGCTGTCGAAAGAGCCGCTGAGAGGTCGAAATCAGCAGTGTCACGCAGAGCCGCGTCATTGGCCTCTCCGAGAGTCATGCCCCGGGCCAGCGCGTCAAGCCAGGCCGCGGCCCCGGCGGGAAGCAGCACCGGCACCGGGTCAAATTCCGGTCGTGTAATCAACACATCCTGCGCCACGGCGCGCGGTTTGGGCGCACCTGCCTCGGTGTTGTAGCGCCAAAGATCAAACAGGGGCCATGACGAGCGCAGCACCCGCGTGGCCGGTGCAGGTGCCAGGCGCAGACCGGCCAGCAGAGCCGGATCCATCTGTAGTTCCGCCGGATCGAGAGCCACCCCATCAGCCGCATGATAGGATTGCCTTAGCGCCAGATCCAGCCGCGCGCAGTCGGGCAAATACCCCAGATGCGCAAGCGATGCGATTCCGCCCAGAAATTCCGGAAATTCAGTGCCGTAAAACATCATCAGCTGCGAGGTCGGCGGATGCTGACGGACATAGAGTTTTGAAAGGCCCGCGAAGTTTTCCGGTCCCAGCAGTTTTGCCACCAGCGGAAAGGCTGTCGCGAGCGCCTGGCAGAGCGAAACAGTTACATTGTTGCGATAGACCGAATACCGCGCGCCGGCCGGCGCACCGGTTGCAGATACGAGCCCCGCGGGCACCGGCGCGTCCGGATCAAGCAGCGCTTCGCGAAACTGTGCCTCGGTGACGGTCATTCCGCTGGCTGCAGAATGTCGGACGCGCGTCGCGCCTCATCTCGCAGCACCGGCCAGTCGGGCACGTCATTATCCCATTCCACAAGCACGGGCTTTGGCCCTGATGCGGCGAGCGTGTGCCGCAACAGCGCCCAGACCGGATCGACCACCGGCTTTGCATGACTGTCGATCAGCAGCGGACCGCCGTCGTCATCCTTGTCTTCATCGTGCCCGCCGACGTGCATTTCACCCACAGCGTCCAGCGGGAAGGCGTCTATATACTCTCGGGGCGAGTAGCCAAGATTTGTCGCCGAAATAAAGACGTTATTGATGTCCAGCAGCAGCCCGCAGCCGGTGCGCTTCGCCAGTTCTTTCAGAAAGTCGGTTTCCGACCAGGTGCTTTCAGCAAAGGCCAGATAGCTCGACGGGTTTTCCAGAAGCATGCGGCACCCCAGGGCGGACTGCACCTCGTCAATGTGCGCGGCGACGCGCGTCAGCGTCGCGCCTGTATAGGGCAGGGGGAGCAGGTCGTTCATGAACTCTGCCCCGTGCGTCGACCACGCCAGATGCTCGGAAAAGCTCGACGGTTTCAGCCAGCCTGTCAGATGTCTGAGCCGTGCCAGATGGTCGGGGTCTGGACGGGCTTCGCCCCCGATGCTCAGGCCGACACCATGTACGGAGATCGCAAATATTTCCGAAAGGGCGCGCAGTTGAGCCAGCGGGCGCCCGCCGTCACCCATGTAGTTTTCAGCATGGATTTCAAGCCAGGCAACCGGCCCCGGATCGCGCATCAGATCGGTGAAATGCTGCGGTTTATAGCCAACGCCGGGAGCATCCGGCAGGTGGTCATATCGCCCAGAGGTATCAAGCATGGGGCACTCCGAAGTCTGAAGCCTCAGCGGGGGTATTCAGGGTGTCCCGGCCGGGCGATGGAAAACCGCCGGGCCGGATTTCAGAAGGTGACCGGTTATGCCGGCAGATCGCGATCAAGCTCTTCAAGCGAGCCTTCGCGGGGTGTACCGTCGGCCATTTCTGGCAATTCGATTTCCATGCAGGTGCCGGCATCGACAAGCGTCCATGCGTTGCCCTGGTAATCAACCGTCGAAGTCCCGGCGCAGGTTGTACCCGGACCGGCCGCACAGTCATTGGCGCCCGCGAGCGATACGCCATAACATTTTTCTTTTGCGGCGGCCTCGGCGACTGTTGTTGTCTGGCCGACCAGGGCTGCGGCGACGGCACTGGCGATTGCAACTGTTTTCATCGTACTGGACATGGTCATTTTCCCTTATTGCGTGCCGTTACGGCAGTGACATCCCTGAAATTAGACGGTGCGCAATAAACATACCATTCACGTCCCTGTGTGTCACACCGGCGTCAGTGCCCTGTCAGCCTGGACCGGGCAATTCACGCAAAAACGGGCGGAATTGTTACAATCCCGCCCGTCTTCCGGCCCCGTGCTGCGCCGGAGCGCAGAAATGTTACAGCAGATCAGGTGGCGTGGCGTCGCGTGAAAGCGTCTTTGTTACAGCCTCCAGAGACTCTACAGCAGTCTGTTTCTCGCCCAGACGCCGGACCGTGACAGTTCGTTCCTCTACTTCACGCGCGCCGACCGCCAGAATGACCGGAACTTTGCCAACGGAATGCTCCCGGACCTTGTAGTTGATCTTTTCGTTGCGGGTATCAGCCTCGGCGCGCACGCCTGCGGCGCGCAGATCTCTCACGACCTCGTCCACATATTCGTTCGCATCCGAGATAATCGAGGCCACCACGACCTGACGCGGAGCAAGCCAGAAGGGCAGCTTACCGGCATGTTCTTCGATCAGGATACCGATGAAACGCTCGAAAGATCCAAGACAGGCGCGGTGCAGCATCACTGGCCGGTGCTTGTTGCCATCGGCCCCGATGAACGTCGCATCAAGTCGCTCGGGCAGCACGAAATCAACCTGATGGGTTCCGCACTGCCAGTCCCGTCCGATGGCATCTGTCAGCACAAACTCCAGCTTGGGTCCGTAAAATGCACCTTCACCGGGGTTCATCTCGGGCTCGATACCGGCTTTGCGGGTCGCAGCAAGAAGAGCCTCTTCAGCCTTGTCCCATACCGCGTCAGATCCTGACCGTTTTTCAGGCCGGTCAGAGAATTTCACCCGGAACTTCTCGAACCCGAGGTCGCGGTAAATGGTCGAGAGATAGTCGATATAGACGGCAGTTTCTTCTTCGATCTGATCTTCTGAGCAGAAAATATGCCCGTCGTCCTGAGTAAATCCGCGCACGCGCATGATGCCGTGCAGAGCGCCCGACGGCTCATACCGGTTGCACGACCCGAATTCGGCCATACGCAGCGGCAGGTCGCGGTAGGATTTAAGCCCCTGATTGAAAATCTGAACGTGGCAGGGACAGTTCATCGGCTTGAGCGCATTCACAGCTTTTTCGCGGGCATGCTCCTCGTCCACCTCGACGATGAACATATGCTCCTGGTATTTCTCCCAGTGCCCTGAGGCCTCCCAGAGTTTGCGGTCAACGACCTGCGGTGTGTTCACCTCGACATAGCCGCCGCGGCGCTGCTGGCGGCGCATGTAATCCTGCAGTTCGGTATAAATCTGCCAGCCGTTGGGATGCCAGAACACCTGGCCTGGCGCCTCTTCCTGCATGTGAAAGAGATCCATCTCGCGGCCGAGCTTGCGGTGGTCGCGTTTGGCGGCCTCCTCCAGCATGTGCAGATGCGCGCGCAGCTTTTCCTTGCCGGTAAAGGCCACGCCGTAAATCCGCTGCAGCATTGCCCGGTCGCTGTCGCCGCGCCAGTAAGCGCCCGCGATCGACATCAGTTTGAAGGCATCTCCCGGCACCTGACCGGTGTGTTGCAGATGCGGACCACGACACAGATCCTGCCAGTCGCCATGCCAGTACATCCGCAGCGGCTCATCCCCGGGAATGCCGTTGATCAGCTCGACCTTATAGGGCTCGTTCAGATCTTCGTAGTGGCTGATTGCGCGTGCACGATCCCAGACTTCGGTGGTGACCGGATCACGCTTGTTGATGATGTCCTTCATCTTTTTTTCGATCAGGCCGAGATCTTCGGGGGTGAAGGGCTCTGCGCGGTCAAAGTCGTAATACCAGCCGTCCCTGATCACGGGGCCGATGGTCACCTTGGTGTCGGGCCATATCTCCTGAACGGCGCGGGCCATGATATGCGCCAGATCGTGGCGGATCAGCTCGTTTGCCTGAACTTCGTCCTGCATGGTGTGAATGGCAATGGCCGCGTCCTGTTCGATGGGCCAGGCCAGATCATAATGCTCACCGTCAACCGTCGCGCTGATGGCTTTTTTGCGCAGCGAGGTCGAGATGCTCGCGGCAACGTCGCCGGCAGTCACACCTGCTTCGAACTGTCTTGAACTGCCATCGGGAAAAGTGAGAGAGACTACAGCGTCTTTCGGGGCCATCGCGGGCACTCCTCGTCGGTCTGGCGCCTACGAGACGCCCGGTTGCGGGTTATTTGCCTGCTCGATGCCGCAAGGGCGCCGGGGTGTCAAGCCGGGCCGGGATGAGTATACCGAAGAATACGTTGACCGCGACGTTTTACATGTTAAATCCGACATACCGGCATCGGGTCGGTGGGCACCTGGAGTCTGACATGCCGCGCTACAACAAAAACTTCGAGCTGAGCATTCATGACGTGGACCTGATCGAAGAGGCGCTGCGTGCGCGCGGGCGCGAGCTTTGCCGGATGCGGCTTGCACTCTCTGATGAGAACCCGGCCGATCTTCAGTCTGTGTCGGTAATTGAAGCCGACCAGCGCGAAAACGAAGAACTGCTCGGCCGGCTTCACAATCAGAAAGTGTTCTACCGCCCGGGCACGACCCCCTACGTCAGCGGCTGATCCCGCTCAGGTTACATCCGTACCTGTGATACAAAGTCAGCCGCCGCCAACTCGAAGCAACGCAGGCAACCGGCTGGTTACCGACGAGAACCAAATCTGCAAAAGTGACAAGCGGTTCCGGCAAATCAGGATGCGCCCGGTTGTTCCATTCGGGAAAACCGTCGGGGCCCGTCGGGCATTTGTTTGAACCGCCCCTTTTTACCGGTCGCGATCACCCGGGCCTTCTGCAGCACGCCCGGGTGGCTCATTATGCCAAAGTGCTGAATCCCGCACTGGTCAGACAACCGGGAAAGGCTCTGACCGGGGCTGGCGCGCAGGCAGTCGGGCAGTCGCCTGCACAACGGATCGGTAAGAGCTTTGAAAACCAACCCCTGTTTAACTCTATGCTTTCAGTCGGTCACGTGAGTTGTCAGTTTGGCGTTGCGATAGCCCGCCGCGCTGACGCATCATTGCCAAAAGGATGTGCGCATGACCTCACCTGAATTTTTCGAAACGCAACAAGGCAGGCGGCTGGCTTATCACTTCACTCCGGGTGAGGGGCCCTGCGTCGTGTTCCTGGGTGGTCTGAAGTCCGATATGGAGGGCACTAAAGCACTGCATCTTGAGGCCTGGGCGCGCAGTAAGGGGCGTGCTTTTCTGCGATTTGATTACTCTGGCCACGGCCTTTCATCCGGTGAGTTTGAGGATGGTGCAATCGGCGACTGGGCAGAGGATACGCGCGCCATTACCGATGCGCTGATTCCCGGTCCCATGGTCCCGGTGGGTTCATCAATGGGGGGCTGGCAGGCACTGTTACTGGCCCGGGCCGTGCCTGAAAGCATCGCCGGCCTGGTCACGATTGCAGCGGCGCCTGATTTCACCGAAGACGGCTACTGGGCGTCCTTTTCGGATACGCAAAAAACACAGCTTAAGACAGAAGGGCGCGTCGAGCTGCCGTCCGATTACATGGAGCCCTACGTGGTCACACAGCGCATGATAGCCGACGGCCGCGACAACCTCGTTCTGCGCTCACCGCTTGATCTGCCCTTTGCCGTCCGCTGCCTTCAGGGAACGGCCGATACTGCGGTGAGCACGCAGACAGCGCTGCGCCTTCTGGATCACGCGACAAGCCCGGACATGCGACTGTTGCTGGTCAAAGATGCAGATCATCGGTTTTCCGACGGGCCCTGCCTGGGGCTTGTTGAGGCTGCTGTGACCGATGTGCTCACCCTTGCTGACAGCTGAAAGGCACCGGAATGGACCAGCGCATCGGCCTGATTACCCCTGGCGCCACAGACATAGCGTCGCTGGCGGAATTTCACGAAAGCCCTGGCTGGAAGCGGACACCGGCACCTCACGGAGTGGTTGCATTTGATCTCCACGGACAGACGTCGGGTCTCTGCCCGATCGGCAAACCGGCCGAAGACATCGGCGCGTCGCCGGGGACCCTTGGCCGGGGTGCCGTGACGCTGGCGCATAATCTGCGTACGAAAGATGAGGTCGCGGTACTTCCGGGACGTGCCGACGTGGCCGGAGGGCGCATCCTCAAACCTGCACAGGACGTCTTCCGTGGCAGGCACCACGGATACTTCGCTGATCCCGAAGGCCTCATCCGGGAGATCGCTTATAATCCTGTCTCTCCCCAGCGCGCTGATGGCGCGTTCCGCCGGACCGGATACGGAGAGGTGGACTGATGCGTCGCCCGGCCAGCATGCGGAGCCTCGAGACCCTCGGGCGTGTACGTCTTTCCAGACATTTCTATATGCGCGATTTCCTGTGCTCGGAGATCAGTAACTTTCATGGTATTCCGAACATTCCAGACGATCCTGATCTCGCCATCGAAAACGGTCGCCGGCTCTGCACAGAACTGCTTGATCCGCTGGAAGAAACCTTCGGACGCATCGCCATCCGCTCAGGCTACCGTTCGGCTGCTCTGAACAGGTTCGGTAACGAAAACGGTCTTAACTGCGCACGCAACGATAACCCACTTGAATGCCACATATGGGATCGCGGCTCGGCAGATGAGGCGGTTGCGGGCACGTCTCTTGTGGTGCCGTGGTTCGCGGAACGCTATGCTGCGGGCAGCGACTGGCGCGATCTCGCGTGGTGGATCCACGACCATCTGCCCTATTCCGAGATGTGGTTTTTCCCAAAACTCGCGGCGCTTAATCTGACCTGGCGACCAGTACCTCAGCGCACGATTTCAAGCTATATCGCTCCCCGGGGGATGCTCTTGCGCGCCGGTGAACAAAGTAGTGAGACAGCGGCGGACCGCAAAGCGCGCTATGCGGATTTCCCGCCCCTGCGTGGGATCGCTTACCCGTGAAGGATCGGTTATCTTGTGGATAACCCGTAATTCTGACACCATATGTAGATTGATTGTTGACCCTCACGCCGCCTTTTGCGCAGACTGTCCGATGTTTCGGGGGAGTGATTCATGTTCAGGGCGCTGGTGCTGTCGTCTGTTCTGTTTGCGGGATTTGCTGGCATCGCCGCGGCGCAGGCCTGCGGGAAGAGCTATCAGGTGCGCCCCGGAGACAGCCTCTCGGCGATCGCCGCGCGTCAGTACAACAACGCTTTTTTGTGGACTGATCTTTACGCGGCGAACCGGGACGTCATCGGACCGGACCCTGATCGTATTTTTGTCGGTAGCCGTCTGTCGCTGCCATGCTTTGGCGACGAGGACCGAGGCACGACTGCACCGGAACTGACTGACGCCGATCCGGTGCCGCTCCTCCTGACCGACCCTGTCGGACCCGAGGTGAAACCCACTCCGCCCGCGCCGGTTATCGTGACACAGACCGCCACCCTGCCGCCCTTTGTCGATGCCCGACGGGCAGGGGGTGGCATGATAACAGAACTCATCCGGAAATCACTTCATGCAGGCCTTCCCGGCCGGGACGTGGAATTCAGCGGTCCCGGCATCGCTGATGCAGCGCTGGTGTCCGATCTGATTTTCCCTGTCATTCGGCCTGATTGCCCACCCGGTGCGCGCAGCACTTTCTGCCAGGATTTCCTCTATTCCGATCCGCT
>NZ_JAHEHZ010000061.1 GCF_024639605.1 Roseobacter sp.
GCAGATAGGTATAAACGATGCCGATATAGACCGCGGTATTGGTGTTGAGAATGGTCAGCGGCTCGCCGATGAGGCCGGTCCAGAGCAGGAACTGGTTGAGAAACCCTTCCTGACTGAGAATGCCCATCCAGGCGTAGACCCGGATCAGAAACGACGTCCAGAACGGCAGGATCACCAGCATCATCAGCGTGGGGCGCCATTCTTCGGGCGCGCGCGCCATGCCATAGGCCATCGGATACCCGACCAGCAGCGTCAGGAACGTCGACAAAAGTGCTATCTTCAGCGAGCTTAGATAGGCTTTCCAGTAAAGATCATCAGAAGCCAGAAAGGTGAAATTTTCAAAATCCAGCGCTTTGAAAAACGGCACGATGCCATCGTCCAGTGTCGGCGTATAGGGCGGTATGGAGAGCTCAATATCCGAAAGGGAAATCTTGAGCACGATGATAAATGGCACCAGGAAAAGGGCCAGCAGCCAGGCATAGGGAACGGCTATCAGGACAAAACGCTGCATCAGCAGGTCTCCGTACGCGCGAGGGGATCACCTGAAGTCATTGTGGCAGCAGTACTCCCGCTGTGGCTGTCCAGCTGATCCAGACTGTGTCTTCCCAGGTGAACGTCCGGCGGGAAACGCGACGGGTGTTGGCGGCCTGTGCCTTGACGATCTGTCCGCCGGGCAGTTCGACGTGGTATGTCGAGATGTTACCCAGATAGGCGATGTCCAGCACTTTGCCTTCTACGGCGTTGTCCGCATCCGCCGGGCGCTCGGCACTGATGGCGATTTTCTCCGGTCGTATTGCAAGATGGCAGCTCTGACCCTCTGAAAACGGGCGTTCGGAGGCAGCAATCAGCGGCGCTGTATTGTCTGCCCAGCTGATCTCATACCGTTCATTCCCAACGGGCGTTGCAGTACCATTAATGATGTTCACATCACCAATGAAATCAGCGACATAGACACTGTTGGGCACTTCGTAGATATGTTCGGGCGTCGCCACCTGGATTACGCGGCCCTCATCCATGACGGCAACGCGGCTTGCCACCGTCATTGCCTCTTCCTGATCGTGAGTGACGATCACAAATGTCGTGCCGGTCTTCTCCTGAATATCCATCAGTTCAAACTGCGTTGCCTGACGCAGTTTCGCATCGAGCGCACCAAGCGGCTCATCCAGCAACAGAAGTTTCGGTGCCTTGGCAAGGCTGCGCGCAAGCGCCACGCGCTGGCGCTGACCACCCGAAATCTGATGGGGTTTGCGGGCGGCGAATTTCTCCAGCCGCGTCAGTTTGAGCATTTCGGCCACGCGGTCGTCGATGTCATGCTTGGGCATATCGCCGCGGCGCAGACCGAAAGCGATGTTTTCGTAAACGCTCAGATGCGGGAAAAGCGCATAGGACTGGAACATCATGTTCACTGCGCGTTTGTTCGGCGGCACCGGGGCAATATCCTGACCCGCAAGCTCAATCACACCGCGCGTGGGCGCTTCGAACCCGGCAAGCATGCGCATCATAGTGGTTTTCCCGCAGCCCGACGGACCGAGCAGTGCAAAGAATTCCTTTTCGTAGATGTCGAGTGTCAGGTCATCAATCGCCGTGAAATCACCGAATTTCTTGGTGACAGACTTAAACCGGATCAGCGGTTTTTCGTCGGGATCGTTCCAGGGGGCAAAGTCGCTTTCCGGCACGGTGCATCCTCATTTTGCCCGGGCTCCGGGCTGATGTAAAAAGGGCAGCGCATTGCGGCGCTGCCCTGACGTGCCGGGCTCAGGTGCCCGATTTGATCCTGGTCCACAGACGGGTCACGACGCGCTGCACCTTCGCCGGGTAGGGCGTGGTGGTGTAGAGGTTTTCCAGCGTTGCCTCATCGGGATAGATCGCCGGGTCACCGATCACGTCTTCGGCCAGCAGCGGCTTGGAGGCCTCATTGCCATTGGCGTAATAAACGTAGTTCGACGCATCGGCCATGTTCTGAGCGTCCATGATGAAGTTCAGGAAAACGTGGGCCGCATCAGGGTTCGGAGCGTCTGTCGGAATGGCCATCTGGTCAAACCACATCAGCGCGCCTTCGCTGGGAGCGTTGTACACGATTTCCACGCCGTTATCGGCCTCTGCCGCACGATCGCGCGCCTGCAGGATGTCACCCGACCAGCCGAAGGCCACGCAGATGTCGCCGTTTGCCAGCGCGTTAATATACTCAGAACTGTGGAATTTCTGCACGTAAGGACGCACGGCCATCAGCACTTCTTCTGCTTTGGCGATGACGTCAGGGTCATGGCTGTCGGGGTCTTCGCCAATGTACTTCAGCGCCGCCGGGATCATCTCAGTCGGTGCATCCAGGAAGTGGACGCCACATTCCGCGAGTTTTTCCATGCTCGAAGGCTCAAAAATCAGGCTGAGCGAGCCGACAGGTGCATCCGCGCCGAGCAATTCCTGCACCTTGCCAAGATTGGCGCCAATGCCGGTGGTGCCCCACATGTAGTTAATTGAATAAGCGTTCCCGGGGTCGTACTGCCGGGTCCGCGCTTCGACGGTGTCCCACATATTTTCGAGGTTGGGCAGCTTCGACGGATCAAGCTTCTGGAACGCGCCGGCTGCGATCTGGCGCTGCAGGAAGGTGCCGGATGGTACAACGACGTCATAGCCGGAACCGCCGGCGAGCATTTTGGTTTCGAGCACTTCATTGCTGTCAAAAACGTCATAGATCAGGTCGATGCCGGTTTCGGCTTCGAACTTTTCGAGGAGGGCTTCGTCGATATAGTCAGACCAGTTGTAGACCCGGACTTCTTCGGCGACAGCACCCGTGGCTGCCAGCGCCGCAACAGCGCTGCTCATGATGAGCTTGTTCATAGATAACTCCCGTTGGTGGTGACCGGGTTATTCCCGGCTTGGATTTAATTTGATCAAGTTTTGCCTCAGCAGGCAAGATGCAATATGCTTTCATGTGATCAAAGCCTGTGCAAGAGAAGTGATCGTAACTGCCAGAACCGAAGAGGGACAATCAGACTGTTATGCTTAAAGAACAGGCGTCCGGTGACAAAAAGACCACTGCCAAACAGCCCGCGCACCAGTCGGTGTACCGGCGTTTGCGGACCGGCATTCTTTTCGGGGATCTGGCGCCCGGCCAGGCGGTAACAATCAAGGGGCTCACAGATGAGCTTGCTGCCGGCATGACGCCGGTGCGCGAAGCAATCCGCCGCCTGACATCCGAAGGGGCGCTGAGCATGCTGGGTAACCGTCGCGTGATAGTGCCTGAGCTGACAGAGAAATGCATAGAACAGCTTGATTTTATGAGGCAATCTCTTGAACCGGAACTGGGCCGTCGCGCGGCTCAGCGCATGACGACAGAGACTTTGGATGAGCTGAAAAGTATCGATGATACCCTCAATCAGGCCATTTCCCAGGGTGATATCAAAGGATATCTGACCCACAATTACCGGTTTCACGCGCGGCTTTATGCCAGTGCGGATGCGCCGGTTCTTGCGGATACGACAGACCGTTTATGGCTTAAATTCGGGCCTTCACTCAGGGTTGTATGCGGGCGTTATGGCACGCTCAATCTGCCGGACAAGCATGCCGAGATGCTCAGCGCCCTCGAAACGGGCGACGCGCAGGGCACAGCGAAGGCACTGGCCGAGGACGTCCATCAGGGGATGCTGCAGGTGCGCGAGGCTCTGCAGGCCACCCGGAACTGACACCGATTCGATTGACCCGCCCGGAATTTGATCATATTCTTCATCGCAAAGGTGCGGATGCTCCTTCTCTCCAGCAGAAAGAAAACCGATGACGATGATCACCAACCACATGCCCACCGCGGAACTCCAGGCGATTGATGCGGCGCATCACATGCATCCGTTCACCACAAACGATGAGCTGGCAGAGCAGGGCGCGCGGGTCATCACGCGGGCCAAAGGTGTTTTTCTGACGGACAGCGAAGGCAACGAAATCCTCGACGGGATGGCGGGTCTGTGGTGCGTGAACATCGGCTACGGACGCACCGAGATGGCCGAGGTTGCCGCACGTCAGATGACGGAACTGCCTTACTACAATACGTTTTTCAAAACGACTCATGTGCCGGCGATCGCGCTTTCTCAGGAGATTGCGCGGCTGGCTCCCGAGGGCATGAACAATGTCTTTTTCGCCGGCTCAGGCTCCGAGGCCAACGACACCAACATCCGCATGGTCCGTACCTACTGGGCGGAGAAAGGCAAGCCGTCGAAATCCCATATCATCAGCCGGAAAAACGCCTATCACGGCTCGTCGATGGGCTCAGGCAGCCTTGGTGGCATGACATACATGCACGCGCAGGGCGGCATGCCGATTCCCGGCATCCACCACATCGGCCAGCCCGACTGGTGGGCCGAAGGCGGTGACATGAGCCCTGGAGAATTCGGCCTCGCCCGGGCCCGTGAGCTTGAAGAAAAAATCGAAGAGCTGGGTGAAGACAACGTCGCGGCCTTCATCGCGGAGCCTGTTCAGGGCGCGGGCGGGGTGATCATTCCGCCGGAGACATACTGGCCCGAGATCCAGCGGATCTGCGACAAATACGAGATCCTGCTGATCGCTGATGAAGTCATCTGCGGTTTCGGGCGCACCGGAAACTGGTTCGGCAGCCAGACCTTCGGCATCCGCCCGCATATCATGACAATCGCAAAGGGGCTGAGCTCCGGTTATCAGCCGATCGGCGGCTCAGTGGTTTGTGACGAGGTCGCCTCGGTGATCGGCGCAACGGAGTTCAACCACGGCTACACCTATTCAGGCCATCCGGTTGCCTCTGCTGTTGCCCTCAAAAACCTGCAGATCCTGCAGGATGAAAACATCCTCGATCACGTACGCAACACTGCGGGTCCTGCTTTCCGCGCGGGGCTCGAAGGTCTGGCGGATCACCCGCTGGTCGGCGGCGCGAGCGTCATCGGCCTGATGGGGTCGCTGCCACTGACACCGCATAAAGAAAGCCGCGCGAAATTCGCAGGCGAGGCCGGTGCGATCGGCCTGATGTGCCGCGAGCGCTGTTTTGCCAATAATCTCGTGATGCGCCATGTGGGCGACCGGATGGTGGTCTCGCCGCCACTGGTGATCACACCCGACGAGATCGACATATTTATGGAGCGCGCCCGCAAAGCGCTGGATGAAACCTGGCAGAAAGCGGACAAAGAGGGGCTGCTGAAAGCGGCATCCTGACGCAGCGGCGGAGAGAATCACCCCGGAAACAAACCGGAAACCTCTCCGGCAATGCACAACTTTACCGGAAATCTTCCTGATTTTGCACGGAGCAGGTGCAAACAGGCCCGTTTCACGGCGTATTTATGCGCGTTTGACGTGAAGCACGGTGAAACAGGTGTCCTGTAAGTTAACTGCTTGCTCTGAGGGCGCGCAGTCGTGTTACCCTGTACGCGAATAAGGCGTAAATCGCCGGGGAACAAACGGGGAGCCACACGTGGCAACTAACAGTACCGCAGACGCGTTCGTCGAATTCGAGCGCGTTCAGAAAAGCTATGACGGGGAAAATCTCGTTGTAAAAGATCTCAACCTTTTCATGCCCAAAGGCGAGTTTCTCACGATGCTGGGGCCATCGGGGTCAGGAAAAACCACCTGTCTGATGATGCTGGCCGGCTTTGAGACCGCCACCCACGGCGACATCCGCCTCGACGGGCAATCGATCAACAACATCCCGCCGCACAAACGCGGCATCGGCATGGTTTTTCAGAACTATGCGCTTTTCCCGCATATGACGGTCGCGGAAAACCTGTCCTTCCCTCTGGAAGTCCGCAAGATGGGTAAATCCGACCGGGAGGCGAAGGTAAAACGCGCCCTCGATATGGTGCAGATGGGGGCTTTCGGCGGACGCCGGCCCTCGCAGATGTCCGGTGGCCAGCAGCAGCGTGTGGCCCTTGCCCGCGCCCTGGTCTTCGAACCGGAACTTGTTCTCATGGATGAGCCGCTCGGCGCGCTGGATAAGCAGCTGCGCGAAACGCTGCAGTTCGAGATCACCAATCTCGCACACGAACTCGGCATTACCGTGGTCTATGTGACGCACGACCAGACCGAAGCGCTGACCATGTCCGACCGCGTTGCCGTTTTTGACGATGGTCGTATTCAGCAGCTTGCCCCGCCTGATAAGCTCTATGAGGAGCCGGAAAACAGCTTCGTGGCGCAGTTCATCGGCGAAAACAACACGCTTGAAGGCGTGGTCAAAGAGATCAAAGGCGACAGCTGCCTTGTGGAACTGGATGGCGGCGAAGTGATCGACGCCAAGCCTGTCAACGTGCAGAAAGCCGGTGACCGGACACGTGTCTCAATCCGCCCTGAGCGTGTGGAATACAACAAAAACCGCCTTAGCCCGGATGCGCATACGCTGAAGGCCGAGGTTCTGGAATTTATCTATATGGGTGATATCTTCAGGACCCGCCTAAAGGTGGCGGGTACCAGTGAATTCGTCATCAAAACGAGAAACGCTCCCGATGTGGAGCGTCTTGTCCCGGGCCAGCAGATCGAAATCGGCTGGCTTCCGGATGACTGCCGCGCGCTGGACGCCTGACGTCCGGCCGCCGGAACTGTCGTGTTGCCTGATGGCTGCGCGATTACAGAAAAGACGGCGGTCAGACCCGTTACCACCGTCTTAAAATTTCACCAACGGGATAAAAAACTGGGAGACTATAATGAAACTCACCAAGACGCTGATGGCATCTACTGCGCTGACTGTTGCGGCCGGTATGGCCACTGCCGATGGCCACATGGCAAATGAAATGACAATCGTAAGCTGGGGTGGCGCATACTCCAACTCGCAGCAAAAAGCCTATCATGACCCCTATATGGAAAAGACGGGCGTCAACATCATCAACGATTCGTCCTCTTCTGAAGCGGTCGCAAAACTGCGCGCGATGAACGAAGCCGGTAATGTCACATGGGATGTGGTCGATGTTGTTGCAGCGGATGCGATCCGGCTGTGCGACGAAGGTCTGGCGATGGAAATCGACCCTGACGAAATGCTGGCCGCTGCACCAGACGGCACATCTGCCGAGGATGACTTCGGTGATCTGCTCGTGTCGGACTGCTTTATTCCGCAGATCGTTTACTCGACAACATTCGGCTATCGCACCGACATGGTCGGCGATACACCCCCGACATCGGTCTGCGCGGTGTTCGACACAGAAGCATATCCGGGCAAGCGCGCTCTTGAGAAAAACCCCATCAACAACATGGAATGGGCTCTTCTCTGCGACGGCGTTGCCAAAGACGAAGTCTATGACGTGCTGGAGACCGAAGAAGGTCAGCAGCAGGCCCTCGACAAGCTGGCCACGATCAAAGACGACGTGATCTGGTGGTCCGCCGGTGCTGACACACCGCAGCTGCTTGCAGACGGTGAAATCGTGATGGGCTCGACCTACAACGGTCGTCTCTTCTCGGTGATCGAAGAGCAGAACCAACCGGTGGCGATGCTCTGGGACGCACAGGTTTTCGACCTTGACGGATGGATCATTCCAACCGGCCTGAGCGACGAGCGTAAAGCCCGCGCACTCGACTATATCATGTTTGCCACCGACACCCAGCGTCTGGCCGATCAGGCCAAATACATCAGCTACGGCCCGGCGCGTGCGTCTTCGGCACCGCTGGTATCGACACACGCTGACCTGGGCATCGACATGGCGCCGCACATGCCGACTGATCCGGAGAACGCCAAGAACACGTTCCTTTATAACTATGAGTTCTGGGCAGACTACCGCGACGACATCGACGCGAAATTCCAGGCGTGGCTGGCCCAATAAGCCGGTCACCCGACTGAAAACCGGGAGGGGCCCCTGCGGGCCCTTCCCTCAAAACAAAAGGGGACCCACATGCCCAAAGGCTACCTTATCGCGAATGTCACCGTGAACGACCCGGAGGAATACGCCGGTTACACCGGGCAGACGCCGGCACTTATGGAGCGCTTTGGGGGGAAATACATCGTTCGGGGTGGTCGCGCCCAGGTTCCCGAGGGCGAAAGCCGTGAACGGCAGGTCGTCATCGAATTTCCGAGCTATGAGAATGCCGTCGCCGCTTATAACGACGACGAATACCAGAAGGTCGCCGACATCCGCCGTCGGGCGACCGACAGCACGATAATCCTCGTGGAGGGCGCATAAATGAGCGACAACACAGCAACCGGCCCCGACCAGTTCACAGGTGCCACGCCGGACAATGCGCTGCGCGCTGCGGACAATGCTGACCACGGCCCGATGCTCGCGGCAGACGGTACACCGCTGAAAAAGAGCCTTAACCGCGCGCTGCGTCGCCAGAAACTGCGGGCACTGATGCTGATTGCGCCGCTGCTGGTGTTTATCCTCGTGGCCTTTATCGCGCCGATTGCCGATATGCTATTCCGTTCAGTCGAAAACCAGATCGTTGCCGACACTCTGCCCCGCACCACCGACGGCCTTGCCGCCTGGGACAGTACTTCGGGCGAGATACCCCCGCCAGAGCTGTTCGAAGGCCTGTACAAAGACATCTTCATCGCATCCGAGCGCAAGTTGCACACACGGCTGGGCTCGCGGCTGAATTATGAGCTGACGGGTGTGTCCTCGCTCTTTCGTAAATCGGGTCGCGGGGTCGAAGACATCGGCGAGGTTTATCAGGATCAGTTCGAGGACTTCAACGAGTTCTGGAAAGATGCCGAAAACTGGAACCCTCTGATGGGCAGCGCGGAGTGGCTCGAAGATATGGCCGGATGGGATGAAAAATCCGGTGACCGCCAGCCCGCCTTTGAGATCCGCGACGAAGTGGCCTCGGTACTGCCCGAAACCGCCGCGATGTATGAGACATTTGCAGAATTCGTTCAGTTTGAGGACGAAGATAATCTGCTGAAAGAAGACCCCTGGGCCATCGTTTACTCGGCGCTTTATGCTGATCTTTCAGCAGGTGCGGATGTTGCATCGCTTTCCGGGCCCGGCTCAGCCGAACTGCAGGAGGCCGCCGTCGCCGTGGCGGATTTTGAGACCGTGGATTACTCTGCGGCCTTTGAGGAGATCGACAAGGACTGGCACAGCATTGAGGTCTGGCAGACCATCCAGACCTACAGCCCGGCCTATACCAGCGGCTATTTCCTCAATGCGGTTGACATGAAAAAAGGCCCCGACGGCCCTGAAATGCGCCCTGAAAACGAGCGGCTTTATATCAAGCTTTTCATCCGGACGATGATCATGTCGCTGGTCATCACCGGCAGCTGTATCCTGCTGGGCTATCCGGTTGCGTGGATTCTTGCGAACCTGCCGGCGCGCACGGCCAACCTTCTGATGATTCTGGTGCTGCTGCCTTTCTGGACATCGCTGCTGGTGCGGACATCGGCCTGGAAAGTAATGTTGCAACAGCAGGGCGTCATCAACGACACACTGGTGTGGCTGGGCGTTGTCGCAGACGACAGCCGGCTTGCGCTGATCAACAACCAGACCGGTACGATCATCGCGATGACACACATCCTGCTGCCCTTTATGATCCTGCCGCTCTATTCGGTGATGAAGACGATCCCGCCAACCTATCTTCGCGCTGCCAAGTCGCTGGGTGCTACTGACTGGACTGCGTTCTGGCGCGTCTATTTCCCACAGTCTGTGCCTGGCATCGGTGCGGGCTCTATCCTCGTGTTCATCCTGGCCATCGGCTATTACATCACGCCTGAACTTGTCGGCGGCACGACGGGTACGTTCATTTCCAACCGGATTGCCTACCATATTTCCAGCTCGCTCAACTGGGGTCTCGCGGCTGCACTTGGCGCGATCCTGCTGGCGGTGGTTCTGGGGCTCTACTGGGCTTACGACAAGATTGTCGGCATCGACAATGTGAAACTGGGAGGCTGATCCGATGGTAGCTCTCACACCGATCTCGCGCACACCTGTCTCGTTCTATGTGCCCGTCGTGGCCGCCGCCGGCGCATTTGCCGGGCTGCTCGTGGGCACCGCCCAGGGCAGTTCTTTGCTGGGCATTATCCTTGGTGCTGCACTGATGGCGGCGGTCGCTTATGTGCTGACGCAAATCATAAAGGAAGAAAAAGCAGGCATCTGGGGGCTGACGGCTCTTCTTGCAGTTGCCGGGTTTTTAATGGGCGGGATTGCTGCCGCCCTGATCGGGGCGGCCTTTGGCTGGTTCTTCGGATGGTTCAGTTTCTGGCTTTACGAAGGGCGTTACCGCGCCAAAGTGGCGCCCTACCTCACTCCGCGGCAGGTGCTTTGGCATTTTACCTTCCGGGTAATCTGCGGTGCCATTCTGGTGTTTCTGATCACGCCCATCCTTGTGGTGATGCCGCTGAGCTTTAACGCCGAGGATTTCTTTACCTTTACGCCGGAAATGCTGCGGTTTGATCCCGCCGGCTATTCGATGAAGCATTATGAAGATTTCTTCACGAATTCTGACTGGCAGGGAGCGCTCAAGAACTCGATCAGGATCGCACCTGCCGCCACGCTGCTTTCTGTCGGCTTTGGCACTCTCGCGGCCATCGGGCTGAGCCAGCCGCACGTGCCGTTCCGGCGTGCGATTATGGCGATCCTGATTTCGCCGATGATCGTCCCGCTGATCATTTCGGCAGCTGGCATGTACTTTTTCTACAGCCGCATCGGCCTGCAGGGCACATATGCCGGCGTGGTCCTCGCACATGCGGCCCTTGGCATACCCTTCGTAATTATCACGGTGACTGCCACGCTGGTGGGATTTGACAATTCGCTGACGCGGGCGGCGGCAAATATGGGAGCCAACCCCGTCACGACCTTCTTCCGGGTTCAGATGCCACTCATTCTGCCCGGGGTGATTTCGGGCGGGCTCTTTGCCTTTATCACCTCTTTCGACGAGGTTGTGGTCGTGCTCTTTGTGGGCTCTGCCGGCCAGAAAACGCTGCCCTGGCAGATGTTCACCGGCCTGCGTGAACAGATCAGCCCGACGATCCTCGCGGTTGCCACCATTCTGGTGATTGTCTCGATTGCGTTGCTGACAGTCGTTGAGCTGTTGCGCCGTCGGTCTGAGCGTCTGCGCGGCATGAGCCCCTCATGAGTTCAGGCGCGGTATGCAGATGCCTCTCTGGCCTCGTGCTGGCAGCCCTGCCTGCATCTGTCTTCGCCGATCCGTCGCTGGAGTGTAGTCTGGTGTCGTCTTCGCAGGTCGAAACCTCCGCCTGCCTTGCAGACGTTGAGAAGCGGGTGGATCAAACACTGGAGATCGCGCTGAAATCTGCCCGAGCCAGTGCGACGGAGCTGGACGACATCACCGGCCGGACAGTCGCTCTCCCGGCGCTTGAGGCGTCACAGGCGGCGTGGGACGCTTACCGCGCGGCGCATTGTGAGTATACCGGTACGCTTTCAGGAGGCGGGTCAGGCACGGGTATTTCCATCCGCGCCTGCCGTATTTCGCTGTCCCGCGCCCGGGTCGCCGAACTGCTGAGCCGTCTCTGATACCGCTCAGCGCAGACGTTTCAGCAACGTCAGAGACGCATAGCCGTCCGGGACAATCCCCTGCGCGCGTTGATAGGAGCGCACCGCATCGATGGTTTTTGGCCCGATGCGCCCGTCGATGCCCTGGGTGCTGAACCCTTTGCCCGTCAGACGGCGCTGCATCTCTTCACGCTCAGCACGGGTCAGCGCACGGTCATCGGTGGGCCATGACGCACGGATCGCCGGCCCGCCCTTGATGCGGTCACTCAGATGCCCCACACCGATCACATAGGCGTCCGCGGAGTTATAGGCCTCAATCGCTTTGAAGTTATCAAAGATCAGAAATGCCGCTCCCTGCGCGCCTGCCGGCAGCAGCACCGAAGCGCGCCCGTGATCGGGAACGGCCCGTCCGTTCATATCGACGACGCCCAGCCGTGCCCACTGACCCGGTGATTTTCTGATCTTCCGGTCTGCGAGCGTGTAGTCAAATCCTTTCGGGATCCGGACCTCGACGCCCCAGGGCTGTCCTTTGGTCCAGCCGGATTTCTTCAGATAGGCGGCGGTAGAGGCCAGCGCATCTACCGGATTTTCGGCCCAGATATCGCGCCTGCCATCGCCGTCAAAATCCACCGCATAGCTGAGGTAGGAGGTTGGAATAAACTGCGTGTGTCCCATCGCCCCGGCCCAGCTCCCGGTCATTTTGCGCGGGCTGGTGTCACCGTTCTGCAGGATTTTCAGCGCCGCGATCAGCTGTTCTTCAAAGAATGCGCCGCGCCGCCCGTCGAAAGAAAGCGTCGCCAGCGAGGTCACCACATCGTTTTTGCCCCGAAAGGTGCCATAGGCGCTTTCGAGCCCCCAGACCGCCACGACCACCTCTTTCTCGACGCCATACCGTTTCTCGATCGCCGTCAGCGTGCTGTTGTGGTTTTTCAGAGCGATCCTGCCATTTGCGATACGGGTGGCCGAGGCGGCGCTGCCCAGATAATCCCAGATTGTCTTGGTAAACTCCGACTGGTTGCGGTCGCGCCGGATCACATCCGCGTCATAGCTGACATTGCGAAATGCCGCGTCCAGCGTTCCTGCACTGATGCCCTGCGCCCGCGCCCGGCGTTTGAACCCGGTAACCCAGCGGTCAAATCCCGCAGGTGATGCCACAACCTCGACCTTTGCCGTGTCTGTCACGGCTTTCGTCGCCGGCCGCAGCTTTGGCCGGGCAGCAACCGAGATCAGCGAAACGGGGTCTGTGAGAGTGTCAGGCAGAGCCGTATCGGGCCGGTTCAGCGGCCTCACGGATTGCCAGATTGCTTCTGCCTGTGCTGTGTCCGCCATGGTCAGTCCGATGGCCAGAACACCTGTAGTCCAGATCTTCCATTGCATATTGCCGTCCTGCTGCTCTGTTTATTATTCGTTCCAGTCTAGCGATTCGCGTCCCGCATAGGAAGAATTCAATCAGACCGGGCGCGATCTTCTGCCGGTGGCGCAATCTCGCAGCGTATCCGGTCGAGATGCTCACGCAGCAAAGGCACCCGTTTCGGACGGAAGCTCAGATCAGTCCGTTCAAGGCTTTCCATGCGGTCAAGACGGAAGGTCCTGAAATCATTTCGCAAATGGCACCAGGCCAGAAGAACGTTGGAGCGGTCAAGATAGACAAGGCCGAGAGGGTCCACCCGCCGCACCGTCTGCGACCCTTCGGCATCACGGTAGGCAAAGCGCACGCTGACCTCATCCCAGGTCGCCTCGCGCAACAGCGAGACATCGATGCGGATCACCGGCTGTGGCGCGAACCGGTGCGCATCGAGCACCGCGTGTTGCAACCGGTGCGCCTGGCGGGGCGGCACACGGGCTTTGATCTTGGCGAGCGCCGACCGCGCCGCGCGGGCAAGAGCCGGGTCACCGATCACCGCAACATCGCGCAGGCCCAGCACCAGGGCCTCAAGTTCGTCATCCTCAAAGCCCAGGGGCGGCAGCGCCGCATCCTCGATCAGCGTATAGCCAAAGCCCGCCTCACCATCGATCACTGCCCCGATCCCGCGCAGTGAATCAATATCGCGGTAGATCGTGCGCAGCGACATGCCCATCTCGTCTGCAAGGCGCCGGGCTGTCACGGGCGGAGACAACCGCCGCAACGTCTGCATCATCTGGAAAAGTCTGTGGGTTCTGCTCATGAAATCAGCATAGCATATCTACTGCCGGAAACTGTCAGCAAAGAACGGCTTATCCCACAGCCCGTCTTCAGCGATACCGGCGCACTGACTGGCCTTCTGCGCCGCGACCATGAGCAGGGTTTTACGTCCAGCCCGCGCGCGCCTGCGCCTAGCGACGGGTGCGTTTTACTTTGCGTTTGGTTTTGTCACTGCGTTTTTTGGCCTTTGCTTTGTGGCGCCTGGGGCTGCGTCCCGCCGGTGAGCGGCGGCCACGGGGCAGGTCTTCGCCGTCAAGTGACAACAGCTCAAGGGCAATTCCGCCGGTCACAGGTGCCGCTTCCGCAAGCCGCACAGTAACGCGCTGGCCAAGGCTGATGATCATGCCGGTATCGGCCCCCATCAGGGTGCCGGCTTCCTGGTCATAGTGGAAGTATTCCTGGCCGATGGAGCGCATCGGCACCAGACCATCCGCGCCGGTTTCGTCGAGCTTAACAAACACGCCAAAGCGCGCGATGCCGCTGATCCGGCCGGTAAACTCATTGCCCACGCGCTCGCTCAGAAAAGCTGCGAGATAGCGGTCCGTGGTGTCGCGTTCGGCGATCATTGACCGGCGTTCGGTCTCAGAAATATGCTCACCGGTCTGTTCAAGGTCATCATAGTCTTCGGGGCGTAACCCGTCCTTGCCCCAGCCATGCGCCGCGATCAGCGCCCGGTGCACGATCAGATCGGAATACCGCCGGATCGGCGAGGTGAAATGTGCGTAATTCTTCAGCGCCAGCCCGAAGTGCGAAAAGTTCTGCGGCGCGTAATAGGCCTGGGTCATGGAGCGCAGCGTCGAGATGTTTATAAGTTCCGCCTCATCCGATCCTGCCGCATCGGCAAGCAGACGGTTCAGGTGCGATGTCTTCAGCACCTGTCCCTTTGCGAGAGTAAACCCGCTGGCCTTTGCCGTCTCGCGCAGCGCGTCAAGCTTTTCGGGGCTCGGTTCTTCATGCACCCGGAACAGCAGCGGCGTTTTCTTTGCGATCAGGGTCTCGGCAGCAGCGACATTGGCAAGCACCATAAACTCTTCGATGACGCGGTGCGCATCAAGCCGGTCTTTGAAGCTGACAGAGGTAACCTTGCCGTCATCATCCAGCACGATGCGACGCTCGGGCAGGTCAAGATCCAGCGGTTGCCGCCGCCCCCGCGCATCCGTAAGCGCCGCCCATGCGGCGTACAGCGGCTTTAAAACAGTCTCTGTCAGGGGTCCGGTGCGATCATTCGGGTTGCCGTCCACCGCGTCCTGGACTTCTTCGTAATGCAGCGACGCGGGCGACCGCATCAGCGCCCGGTGGAAGGTATGCGAGAGCTTATTGCCGGTGGCATCAATCTGCATCCGCACAGCAATACAGG
The DNA here is from genome assembly GCF_024639605.1 of Roseobacter sp. Classification (GTDB taxonomy): domain Bacteria; phylum Pseudomonadota; class Alphaproteobacteria; order Rhodobacterales; family Rhodobacteraceae; genus Roseobacter. The sequence goes on from NZ_JAHEHZ010000061.1 coordinate 14,915, forward strand.
CGCGCGGCACTCCCTCGTGCAGGGAACACAGATCGCCCGACAGCCGGTCGGGCAGCATCGGCACCACACGGTCAGGGAAATACGTGGAATTGCCCCGTTTGCGGGCCTCACGGTCCAGCGCAGAGCCCGGCGTAACATAGGCTGCGACGTCCGCAATCGCGACCCAGATGATATGCCCGCCCTCGTTGCCGGGGTCTTCATCCGCGTGGGCGTAACAGGCATCGTCATGATCGCGCGCGTCGGACGGGTCGATGGTGATAAGCGGCAGATCCCGCAGATCCTCGCGGCCGTTCAGGCCCACCGGTTTCGCGCGGTCGGCCTCGGCAATCACATCATCAGGAAAGGCATCGGGAATGCCGTGCTGGTGGATGGCAATCAGCGAGACGGCCTTTGGCGCTGACGGGTCGCCAAGGCGCCCGGTAACCCGCGCCCGCGGCAGGCCCATGCGCCCCTTCGGACCGGCCTGCTCTGCCTCGACCAGTTCGCCGTCCTGCGCGCCATGGGTGGCGTCGCCGGCAACCTGCCATTCCTTTTCTGCGCCTTTGTCGATGGGTACAATCCGCCCGCCTTCGGCCGTTTTGCGGAAAACGCCAAGCACACGTCGCGGATTGGTGCCGATGCGCCGGATCAGCCGCGCCTCATAGTGGTGATCCTCACCCTTCACGAGCGTCAGCCGCCCGAGGATACGGTCTCCGGCACCCAGTGCCGGATCAGACGCGCGCGGGATGACCAGCACGACAGGTTCAACCCCCTCGCCAAGCCATTCGAGCGGTTTCGCAAAAAGATCGCCGTCCTTGTCCGGCCCGGTAATCTGCAGAACAGCGACGGGGGGCAGGCGGTCCGGGTCCTGGTAACTGCGCTTGCGCTTTTCGAGATGTCCTTCCGCCTCGAGCTCTTTCAGCAGGCGTTTGAGGTCGATGCGGGCCGCGCCTTTTATGCCGAACGCCTTGGCGATATCGCGCTTTGCCGTCAGGGTCGGGTTCTCGGAGATCCAGTCCAGAATTTCGGCTTTGGTGGGGATTTTGTTCATGCTTCCGAGGTAGCATGCGCACCCGGAAACGTCATCGCAAATCGTGCACTGTATCGACATCCGCCAAACTGTCGGTAAGGGCAGTCGTCCGATTGGTCAGGGTCGCCCGTGTATCCTGCAGTGCATGCTCAGTCGACCAGCGCACGCCTGCAAAGAGCTCCGGCGGCGGCGGGCGGTTGCGCCGCAGCCCGATAAGCCAGAACCCGCCATCAGGGGCCGGTCCGAGCACCGCCTCGTTTTGTCCCAGAAGCGCAAATGAGCGCGCGATATGTGCGCGTGTAACCAGCGGAATATCGGCACCGATGATGCAGAGCGGCCCAGGAGACGGATGCCGGAAAACCTGCGCCATCCGGTCGCCCAGAGACCCGCCCCCCTGGGGTATCCGGTGCAACCCGGCAGGCCAGATCCTGCTGCGCAGGCCTTCGGCGTCCGGCGACACAGCAAGCACCGTCTGCCAGCGCGGATCGGTGACGCGCCGGAGCAGCGCTGCCGTCTGATGGCGGAACCACCAGGCCGCGGTGGTCATGCCGATGTCTTGCCCGAGGCGCGACTTGACCCGCCCGGGACGGGGTTCTTTGAGCATCACGACAAGCGTCCGTTTCACGAAAACAGTTCCGCGTCAGGCAACATCGCTCGCCGGGAACTGGCGATCCGTCCGCGCCCTGTCCGAAGCACCGCCGTCACCCTGCGGCGAAGTAGCTGGCCAGTATGCGCGCATATATGGCTTTAAGCTCTTTAATATGCGCCACCTGCACATGCTCATCGACCTGGTGCATCGACTGACCGACCAGCCCGAATTCGACAACCGGGCAATGGTCTTTCACAAAGCGGGCATCCGAGGTGCCGCCGGTTGTGGACAGCTCCGGTTTCACTCCGGTTTCGGCCTCAACCGCCGCTGCGACAAGATCGGAAAGCGGGCCGGGTGGTGTGAGAAAACTCTCGCCGGAGATTTTGATCCTCAGGTCAGCTTTCACGCCGAATTCAGTCTCTGTACTGGCGATTTCATCACGAATCCAGTCGCTCAGGGTCTCGCCGCTGTGCAGATCATTGAACCGGATGTTCACCGTGCCGGAGCATTCAGCCGGGATTACGTTGGTCGCCGGATTACCGGTATCGACCGTCACGACCGCCAGTGTAGACGGGTCAAAATGGTCTGTGCCCTGATCCAGTTCGCGGCTGGACAGACGGTCCATCAGGCGCATCATGGCCGGCAACGGGTTCAGCGCACGGTGCGGATAGGCCGAATGCCCCTGTTTACCGGTCAGCCGGATCCAGGCGGTCATGGAACCGCGCCGCCCGATTTTCATCATCGACCCCATCACATCGGGGCAGGTCGGCTCCCCCACCAGACAAACGTCCATCTTCTCGCCGGCCTGCTCCATATATGACAGCAATGCGGTGGTGCCGTCGGTTGCATCGCCTTCCTCGTCGCCTGTGATGGCCAGAATGACAGCTCCGTCGGGCGGGGTGTCTTGCACAAAATCCACCGCCGCCGCCGCAAATGCGGCGACACCCGATTTCATATCCGTGGTGCCGCGTCCGTACATAATGCCGTCAACCACCTCAGCGCCAAAGGGCGACCTGCTCCAGGCGGCCTCATCGCCCACCGGCACCACATCTGTGTGACCGTTAAACCCGAAAGTACGCGCATGTCCCTGCGCGCCCCAGCGGGCAAACAGGTTGGCAATCCCGCCCCGGTCCGCGCGGGCACAGTCAAATCCTGCATCACTCAGCAGCCTGTGCAGGATATCCATCGCCCCCTCATCAGCCGGGGTCACGGAGGCGCAGCGCACAAGATCGGCGGTCAGGGCAACGGGGTCAACAGCTGGCATGGGTTCTCCGGGCATCAGGCAAAGGCCCCCAATGGCTAAAAGCTCAGCGCCGCCAGCGCAATGGTCCGGGCCCGAAAGCCAGTAAATACTTAACAACCCCTCGCAGTGCGTGTTACTTTGAGATTAAGAACAAAAATGACAGAGCAGCACGGCCATTACTGGTCACAGACTTCAGCAGATGAAACCCGACGGCCTTCGCGCCGCGCCGGGCGGACGAGAAATGCAGGCACAAGGGATGATAAAGCGCACTGAGCGGCCAGCGGCATCCGTCCGGGCGGGGTCGTCATGACCTGGCTTGCGGTTGCAGATCATAAAGAACGGCGGTTTTCCCTGCGGGGTGTGGGCGAGGACCGGGCGGACCGCCGTCTGCACCCGGGTGATCCGGATTATACGCCGCAGTGCGGCAGCCTGATATTTGAGACACGTCTGTCGCCGGATGGCCGGCCACAGGTGCTTTTGTCGTTCAGCCACAGCTGGCCCGGACAACGCAGTCTGACGTTTCAGGCGATCCCGGGCGGTGGCATATCAATGGTTCAGGTCACCGGCGAAAATATAGCTCATGCGGCTCTGACACACGGAGTTCCGGGCAGAACCGACGTACTGCGTGTCACCTTCAGCTGGGACTGCGGACGCGGGTTTGCCCGCCTTTCGGTCGAGCGCCCGGAAGAGGACCAGGTCGCTTCCGTCATGATCAGTGATGTAAGGCCTGTGCGGCTTCGGGACCTGCGCGATATGCTGCTCGGAAAGGGTGATCAGACCTTCGCCCGGGACGTGGTTTTTGCCGCGCTCTCGGACCGGGTCGAGCCGGTCGGCCCGATGCCCGGACTGGCACCAGAGGCGATGGTTGCAACGCCAGGTGGCTACCGTGAGGCCGCTCATCTGAGGCGCGGCGATACGGTAATTACCCGCGCGGGCGATGTCGTGCCGGTGCTTCACACTGTTTCCCGCAGGGTACCTGCACGGGGCAGTTTTGCGCCCGTCCGGCTGCGTGCGCCCTATTTCGGCCTGCGCGATGATGTGGTCACGGCCCCAGGTCAGAGGCTGGTGATCGACGGGCCGGAGGTCGAATATCTCTTTAACGAGGAGGCGGTACTGATCCCTGCACGTCATCTCGTGAACGGGTTTGCAGCTCTGCCCGCAGACCCGGTGCCGGTGCAAACCTACACACAGCTGATCCTGCCTGCACATGAGGCGGTTCTCGTCGCAGGGACAGCTATGGAAAGCCTGAATATCGGGCGGATCAGGCGGTATCCTGAGCGCCTTGCGGCCACGCTGCTCGCGCAGACAGACCGGAGCACGCTGCCGGAACACGGGCGCGCCGCCTGTAAGGTGCTCAGGTGGTTTGAAGCGATCCATCTTGCGCGGCAGCGCGCGGCCTGACCGCACAACCAACGCAAAAATCCTTTCGGCGCTCAGTCTGCGTCCACTTCCGGGTGGCTGCCGTAGAAGGGCTCCATCTGGGCCACGATAACCGCATTTTCATCCAGCGCGCGTTGCATCAGGCCGCGTTCATCCTCACCGATTTCGTGTCCTTCGGCGAGGCGCTCATCAAGCGTGCCGTAGCCTGTCACATCGAGCGGTGCGGTATCTGCCTGTTTCAGCACGGCCACTGTTTCGCGTACCGCTTCCGCTTCGTCGATACCACTGGCAAAGACGACCAGGCCCGCGCCCGTTGCCCCCCGGGGCAGGCCGTCGCCTTCCTTGCGTCCGATCTGGACCACAAGTGTATAGACCTGCTGACGGGAGGGTTTCTTTGACGCTGCCATGCCCCCTGTTAGGGCTTGGCGAAAGGCACCACAACGGCTTTTTCAAGCAGATCGCCCGGCGTCCAGCTGCCATAAGGCTGCCATTCGATGGCCATTTCGTGCAGGTTTCTGAAGCCCGCAATGATCGCCGCGCGGAATTCAGGTCGCATAAGCAGATATCCTTCGGCCTGCCGTTCCCAGCGAAAGGCCATCTTGTCTTTGGCATCGCGCGTCTCGAAAGCATCAAGGAGAACCAGCGCAGTGCAGGCGGCATATCCTGGATTTTCTGCATCTAGTGAGGCCTGTTCGACCACCTCGCCGGGGAACCAGCCTCCGTATTCTGACAGGATGCAGCTGCCGCTGAGGCAGTTATCCAGCGCGTGCCGGTGGACCGGGCGTGTCTCTTCATCGGCCAGCGCGCAGACGCTGTCGCGCATATCGGCGGTCATCGATCGTGCAATCCGGCACAGCAACCGTCGCAGATCATCGGCGTCGAACGTCGCCAGGTCACGCGCGGCCACAGATCCGTCATCTCCGATCGCCCCGCCAAAGGCCCGGCGGAAGCCATGGGTGATAGCCGCGCGCACCGGAGAAGGCGCTTTGCGGTAAGTATCGCGGTAGAGCCCCCAGTGGGGCGCAAAGTTACCGGCCACTGCTCCGCCCTGTATCCGGTCGGCCAGCAGGAGTGCCGTCGAGGTCATAAAAGAGGTCTGATCCACGTTGGGCCGCGTGGCAAACCGCATCAGATCTTCGGCCAGCTTCTCGCCGTCTGTATCTGTCATCCGGCACTGCTGATCAAATATAACGCGGCGCAGCACCGGCTTGTGCCCGGGCTGCAAACAGGTCGCAAGATCACCGAACCCGGTGGCCGCAACGGAGCGCAGATCCGAAAGGGTCTGCAGAGTCTGAAAAGTAACAGGGGCTGATGACTGGCGCATACCCGGCGGCTTAAGGAACGATCCTGGCCACAATGGTTCCGGCGTCTGGCAGGTTCCGGGAAAAACCGGGGCAGGGCTGCCCCAGGTCTTAAGTTCTGGTAAAGATCAGTCGCGCAGAAGCTCGTTGATCGATGTTTTTGAGCGCGTTTGCGCGTCCACCTTTTTCACGATGACCGCGCAGTAGAGGTTCACCCCGTTCTTCGAAGGCATTGAGCCAGCAACGACCACCGAGCCCGCCGGTACCTCGCCATAGGTGAAT
>NZ_JAHEHZ010000167.1 GCF_024639605.1 Roseobacter sp.
TGGGTGTTCGTGGGTGCGCTGATCATCTTCACCGGCAATTACCTTAACCTGTGGTCTGAAACCCGCAGACGGGCTTAGTTCTACGTAACGTCACAAAACACTTTTCCCCTGCGTAAGAGATTGACCGGTTAATTTTTCGTGCTTATCTGCGCCAACTTTTCGGCAATGATGCGGTGAAGGTAGGGGCAATCTTCTGGGGAGGAGATTCTATGAAAGTATATTTAGGAAGTGTAACGGCTCTGTGTCTGGCGACGGGTGCGTCCTATGCAGGTGGTATCGAGCGTTCAGCACAGTCTGTCGGGCCACTCTTTGAAGAGGGCCGCTATGTCGAATTCAGCTTCGCAACGGTAAGCCCGGATGTGTCGGGTGTCGGCGGTCTGGTGACACCGGGTGTGGCCTCCGGCGATATGACGGAAACCTATCAGCAGTACGGATTTGCCTATAAGGCGGATATCAACGACACGCTCTCCTATGCACTGATCTATGACCAGCCTTACGGCGCAAACGTGAATTATCCGACCGGCACCGGTTACTTCGCCCAGGGGTCCACGGCGGAGTTTGATTCCAGTGCTCTGACAGCGATCCTGCAGTACAACTTTCCCACAAAGCTCAGCGTTTACGGTGGTCTGCGCTACCAGTACATTGATGCCAATGCCTTTGTGCCATTCGTGACGGCCGGCGTTGGCCCCTTTGCCGGAGCGCCCTATGAGGCGGAAGCCAAAAAAGACGGTGGCGCAGGCTACCTTCTGGGTGTTGCCTATGAGCGGCCTGAGATCGCTCTGCGTGTGGCGCTGACCTATCAGTCCAAGATCAGACATCGGCTGGACACGGTCGAATCCTCCGTGCTTGGACCGAATATCAGCTCGACAACTGACATTAATACGCCGCAGTCACTGACGCTCGACTTTCAGTCCGGTGTGGCAAAAGACACGCTGGTCTTCGGCTCTGTCCGCTGGGTGGAATGGTCGGACTTTGAGATCGCGCCTGACAGCTATGTCGGTATCGTCGGCACACCGCTGGTGTTCTACGCTGATGACCGCATCAAATACACACTGGGCGTGGGCCGCCGCCTGACTGAAACATGGTCCGTGGCAGCGTCAGTAAACTACGAGCGCACCACCGGATCGCCCACCGGTAACCTCGGCCCGACCGATGGACAGCTGGGTCTGGGGCTGTCCGCTGTCTATACCCGGGACAACATGAAAATCACCGGTGGCATCAGCTATACCGATATCGGTGAGGCCAACACCATCGTCGGTGCCGCTATCCCTGGCGGTGTCTTTACCGACAACGATGCCGTCGCCGTTGGCTTCAAGGTCGGTTTCTACTTCTGATCCGGTGACGGTATTGCACGCATATGCAGCATGACCCCCGCAGCCCTTTGTGGCGCGGGGGTTTTTGTTTAAGCCTGATCCGGGTCGTGTGGGGCCTGCCTTTTTGGTAAGGCTCAGTGCATGACTGAACAGAAATCCATATCCGCGCGGGCCTGGGTCGCGATGCTGGCCCTTGGGGCGATCTGGGGAGCATCCTTTGTCTCCATTCGCATCGCCCTTGATGAAATCGGTCCGCTCACCTCCGTGGCGCATCGCACCTTCTGGGCGATGCTGGTGCTCTGGGGCGTGGTTCTGGTGATGCGCATACCTCTGCCGCGGGATCTGCGCACCTGGGGCGCGTTTTTCGTCATGGGGCTGCTCAACAATATGATCCCTTTCACGCTGATGGCATGGGGGCAGCTTCATGTAGCAAGCGGTCTTACGTCGATCTTTAACGCGGCCACGGCAATCTTCGGCGTTCTGGCAGCGGCTGTTTTCTTTGCTGATGAGCGGCTGACATTGCGTAAAATCATTGGTGTGCTGCTCGGCTTTGCCGGCGTGACCACGGCAATCGGGCTGAGCAATCTGGCGGAGTTTAATATCCGCTCGCTGGCGCAGCTGGCCATCCTGGCGGGCACTGTGTCTTATGCGCTGGCCGCGGTCTGGGCGCGTACCTTTCTTGCCGGGCTGCGTCCTCAGATGGCTGCGGCCGGCATGCTGACCGGATCGAGCCTGATATCGGTGCCGCTGGCCGTGGCCGTCGAGGGACCCGTCAGCCTGGCACTGCAGCCGGATACACTGCTCGCCATCGGGTATTATTCGGTGATCGCGACGGCGCTGGCTTATCTGCTCTATTATCACGTTCTGTCGCTTGCGGGGTCCGGCAACCTGATGCTGGTCACGCTGATCATCCCGCCGGTTGCAATTACGCTGGGCGCTCTGCTGCGGGCCGAGCAACTCGCATCCAATGCCTGGGCGGGGTTCGCCCTTCTGGCGCTGGGGATGATCGTGCTTGACGGACGGTTGCCGCGACGCATCAGCCGCGCCCGCGCCCGGGCGGGCTGATTGACGCATCACCGCCGCCCGGCTAGGAGTTGCGGAACTTCATTCAGGCGGAATTCCGGACATGCTTTATTCATCTGCGGCAGACTGGCGCGCGGCACCGCGCAAATCGGTGCTGGTTTATGGCATGTCGGGGCTCGGCAAAACGCATATGTCCAACCTGCTGCGCGCCAGCGGGTCGTGGTTTCACTACTCGATCGATTACCGCATCGGCACCCGTTACATGGGGGAATACATCGCCGACAACGCCAAGGCCGAAGCGATGAAAGTGCCGTTTCTGCGCGATCTGCTGATGACCGACAGCATCTATATCGGCTCCAACATCACCTTTGAAAACCTCTCGCCCGTCGCCACCTATCTGGGCAAACCGGGCAATCAGGAAAAAGGCGGCCTGCCCATGGCCGAATACAGCCGCCGCCAGGAACAGTTCCGACAGGCCGAGATTGCCGCCCTGCACGACACCGCGCGCTTTTCACGCCGGGCCGAGGCGCTGTACGGCTACCCCAATTTTATCTGCGATACCGGCGGGTCGATCTGCGAGTGGGTGGATCCGGCGGACGAAAACGACCCGCTGCTGCGTGAGCTTTCCGCGCATTGCCTGATGATCTGGATCCGCGGGGATGACGCGCATACCGCGGAGCTCATCCGCCGCTTTGACCGCGCCCCCAAACCGATGGCCTATCAGCCGGCGTTTCTGGCAGCTGTCTGGCATGAATACCTGAGCGAAAACAACTGCTCAGAGGGCGATGTTGATCCGGATGACTTTATCCGCTTTACCTATGCCCGCGCGCTTGCCCACCGGCAGCCACGCTACGAGGCGATGGCGCGATGGGGCGTGACTGTCACCGCCGATCAGGTCGCAGGCTTAAAGACCCCGCAGGACTTTGAGGATCTTATCGCCGGATGCCTCTGACACCGTCACCCCATTGTGACGTCGCCCCCCTTGAGAGCCCGCCCGCCAGACGCTATCTGACCACACTCTGACATTTGCCCGGAACCCATCGATGCCCATCAAGATACCTGCCGAACTGCCCGCCTATGACGTGCTGACGCGCGAAGGTGTGATGGTGATGGATCCGGACGAGGCCGCGCGTCAGGATATCCGCCCGTTGCGCATCGGTCTGCTCAATCTGATGCCGAAAAAGATCCAGACCGAGAACCAGTTTGCGCGGCTCATCGGTGCCACGCCGCTGCAGATCGATCTGAGCCTGATCCGCATGTCCGAGCATCAGACGAAGAATACTGCCGCCGATCATATGGAGAGCTTTTACCGCCCCTTTGAGGAGGTGCGCGATGAAAAGTTTGACGGTCTGATCATCACCGGCGCGCCGATTGAGCATCTGGATTTTGATGCTGTGACCTACTGGGACGAGCTGCGCCAGGTGATGGACTGGACGCAGACGAACGTGCATTCGACCTTTGGTGTCTGCTGGGGCGGGATGGCGATGATCAACCATTTCCACGGCGTGAAGAAACATATTCTCGATGCCAAGCTCTTCGGGTGTTACCGGCACAGCAATCTGGCCCCAGCCTCGCCGTATCTGCGCGGGTTTTCCGACGATTGCGTGATCCCGGTGTCGCGCTGGACCGAAATGCGGCAGGACGAGATCGACGCGGCCCCCGGCCTTACCACGCTGCTGGGCAGTGAAGAAGCAGGCCCCTGTCTCGTGGAGGATCCGGGGCATCGCGCGCTCTATATCTTCAACCACTTTGAATACGACAGTGACACGCTGAAACAGGAATACGACCGCGATGTTGCTGCTGGTGCACCCATTAACGTGCCGATGAACTACTATCCCGGAGACGACCCCTCGCGCAAACCGCTCAACCGGTGGCGCAGCCATGCGCACCTGCTCTATGGCAACTGGCTGACCGAGGTCTATCAGGAAACGCCCTATGATATCGATGCGATCGGGACTTAGGCGCATGGGCGTTACGCTGCTGATCGCTCTGGCGTTCATTGCCGTGGTTCAGTGGCGCGCTGCCGAACGCGAGATCACGGCGGAGGAGATATATCCCGCCGCCGGGCAGTACATTGACGTTGAAGGGACCCGCATCCACCTGACCGTCACCGGCGAGGGTCCGGATATAGTTCTGATCCACGGCGCGAGCGGCAGCCTGCGCGATTTTACCTTTGAGCTGGTGGACCGGCTCAAGGGCGACTACCGGGTGGTGGCCGTGGACCGGCCCGGGATGGGCCGCTCCGACCGGCCGGAAGGCTACGGCGGTGCGTGGAACACGGCCGCAGAGCCGCCGGCGTTGCAGGCGGCCCTGCTTCAGGCCGCTGCAGATGCAGTGGGTGTGACTAATCCGGTGGTTCTGGGCCATTCCTATGGCGGCGCGATTGCACTTTCCTGGGCGCTGACCCGGCCTGATGACACGGCCGCGCTGGTGCTTCTTGCGGCAGCGTCGAACCCCTGGCCGGGTGAGCTTGGGCCCCTTTACCGGATAAACGCATCGCTTGCAGGCAGTGCACTGGTGATCCCGCTGATCACAGCCTTCACCCAGCAAAGATACATCCGCGAAATCGTCGATACCATTTTCGCCCCGCAGCATGCGCCCGGGGGCTATCTGGATCATTTCGGGCCGGAAATGACCCTGCGCCGCGGCACCATGCGCGCAAACGCCCAGCAGGTGAACAGCCTGAAGCCTTATGTGACTGAGATGAAAGACCGGTACCCGGACCTGGATCTGCCCGTCGAAATCCTGCACGGGAGCGAAGACGACACTGTGCCGATGGAGATTCACTCGGAGCCGCTATCCCGGCAGATCCCCGGCGCGGTACTCACCCGGATGGAGGGTGTGGGGCATATGCCGCACCACGCGGACCCTGAAGCCGTGGTTGACGCGATCAATCGCGCCGCTGCCCGCGCGGGTTTGCGTTAAGCCAATTAACATCCCATATAGGTTACAGAATATAATCAGCGGAGGCCCTTATGGAGCTGCCCTTTGATGGTGCGATCAGTGCCTATTACCAAAACGATGCGCCCGAAGGCGTCCGGGAAGCTATCCGCCGTCAGGACAAAGGTCCGATCCTGACCAGTGACTATCCGCACTCCGATCGTCTGGGGCGCAAGACCTATGAGCGCGACCTTGCGGCACTGCAGATTGAGCTGGTAAAAATGCAGTCCTGGGCCAAGACGAGCGGCGCCCGCGTGGCGATGGTATTTGAGGGTCGGGACGGTGCGGGCAAAGGTGGCACCATCAGCCGGCTGCGCACCAATCTCAACCCGCGCGGCGCGCGAATTGTGGCCCTGCCCAAGCCCACCGAAAAAGAGCAGACACAGTGGTACTTCCAGCGCTATACCGATCATCTGCCGGCCGCCGGCGAAATCGTTTTCTTTGACCGCAGCTGGTACAACCGTGCCGTTGTCGAGACGGTTTTCGAGTTCTGCACCGACGCACAGCGCGCACACTTCTTTTCCCAGGTCACCCCCTTTGAGCAGATGCTGACAGATGACGGGATCATCCTGTTCAAGTTCTGGCTCAATGTGGGCCGCGCCGAACAGCTGCGCCGGATGCTCGCACGCGAGCACGACCCGCTCAAACAGTGGAAACTGAGCCGGATTGATGTTGAGGGGCTGAAGAAGTGGGATGCCTATACGCATGCCATCGACGATACGCTGACGCGCACCCATGTGCCGGATGCACCCTGGACCGTGGTGCGCTCTGACGACAAGCGGCGTGCCCGGCTCAATGTGATCCGCAGCGTGTTGCATGGTATTGATTATAAACACAAAGACACCGGCGCGTTGGGGGCGATAGATACGGCAATATGTGGGGGGCCCGACATCTGGCATGCCTAAACGCGGCTATCATCACGGCAATCTGCGTCAGGCGCTGATCGATGCGGCGCTGCAGCTCATCGAGATGCGCGGACCGACCGGTTTTACGCTGTCAGAGGCTGCAAAACAGGCCGGCGTCACACCGGCGGCTGTTTATCGTCACTTTGACGGGCGTGAGGATCTGATCGCCGAGGCCGCACACCAGGGATATGAGATGTTCGCGGAGCTGATGGAATTTGCCTATGAAAAAGGCCAGCCGTCGGCACTGGCAGCCTTTTCCGCGACCGGACGCGCCTATCTTGCTTTTGCGCGCAAATATC
>NZ_JAHEHZ010000062.1 GCF_024639605.1 Roseobacter sp.
TTCTGCACGTGAAGGGCCGGCGCATTGTTCTCTCAGGCGGTGGCGAGGCGGCTCTGGCAAAACTGCGCCTTTTGCTGAAATCCACCGGACATATCACCGTTTTCAGCGCAGCGCCGTGCGAAGAGATAGAAAACTGGGCGGCGGACGGGAAGCTGCGTCTGGTACGGCGCGCTATGGCACCCGGCGACACACTCTGTGCTGCCCTTTTTTATGCGGCGGACGAAGATGACGCGGAAGACGGGCGCACGGCTGCCATTGCGCGCGCCGACGGTGCTCTTGTCAACGTCGTTGATAACCTTGAGGACAGCGCCTTTATTACCCCTGCCATTGTCGACCGTGACCCGGTGACCATCGCCATCGGCACTGAAGGGGCGGCACCGGTTCTGGCCCGCGCGATCAAGGCGGATCTGGAAGCGCGCCTGCCCGCAGCGCTCGGGCCCCTCGCCCGGATCGGCAAAACTTTCCGCAAGGCCGCAAACGCGCTGCCCTTCGGGCGTGCGCGCCGGGATTTCTGGCGCGAATATTATTTCGGTACCGGCCCCGCGGATATTGCGGGGGGTGAGGACAAGGTACGTACGGGCCTCGACAGCCTGCTGACAAGCCACCTTCAGCGCCGCGCCCGTGACGGCCACATCCATTTCGTAGGCGCGGGTCCGGGCGATCCCGATCTGCTCACACTGAAAGCCCGCCGCGTGCTCGATGAAGCCGATGTCGTGATCTATGACCGGCTGATCAGCCAGCCGGTGCTGGAACTTGCCCGGCGCGAAGCCATTATGATCGACGCCGGCAAAGAGGGTTTCGGCCCGTCGATGAAGCAGGAAGACATCAACGCGCTGATCGTTGAGCATGCGGCCACCGGCGCGCAGGTCGTGCGCCTCAAATCGGGTGATGCCACGGTCTTTGGCCGGCTTGATGAAGAGATTGACGCCGCTGATGCTGCAGGTGTTGCCTGGAGCATTGTGCCCGGGATTACGTCGGCCTCCGCCGCCGTTGCCGAAATCGGGCAAAGCCTTACGAAACGGGGCCGTAATTCCTCTGTGCGCTTTCTGACCGGACACGACATGAAAGGCTTTGCCGATCACGACTGGGCCACGCTTGCGCGCCCCGGTGAGGTGGCCGCAATCTATATGGGCAAGAAATCCGCGCGCTTTATCCAGGGGCGGCTGATTATGCATGGTGCTGACCGTCACACGCCCGTCACGGTCATCGAAAACGCTTCACGGCCTGAACAGCGGATCCTTGAGACCACCCTTGATGCGCTCCCCGCGGCCCTTTCCGCTGCCGAAATGTCCGGCCCCGCACTCACCTTTTACGGGCTGGGCCCGCGCGCTGCCGCAGCAGCACAGCGCCGGATACTGCCTGCATATACCGATCATCTCACACCGGCACAGGAGGCCTTGTGATGCCCCGCACCTTTTCCCCCAAAGTCGTGACTGCCAATGACCTGCTCAAAGGCGATGTCATCTATCAGACCGCCACCGGATGGACCCGCGCGCTGTCCGAGGCCGAAGTGCTGACCGACGAGGCCGACGCGGATCTGCGCCTCATCGAGGCCAGCCAGCAGACCGGCCGCGTGGTCGGTGTTTATCTGGCGGATGTAACGCTGGTCGATGGAACACCAGAGCCCGGTCACTTCCGTGAGGACTTCCGGGCCCGTGGCCCCTCAAATTACGCCCACGGCAAACAGGAGGCCGGGACACATGTATAAGTATACCGATTTCGACGCCGCATTTGTGGCCGAGCGCAACCGGCAGTTTCGTGGCCAGGTCGACCGCCGCATCGACGGCTCGCTGACCGAGGATGAGTTCAAACCGCTGCGCCTGATGAACGGCCTGTATCTGCAGCTGCACGCCTATATGCTGCGCGTGGCCATCCCTTACGGCACGCTCTCAGGCCGCCAGATGCACAAACTGGCCGATATCGCTGACCGGTGGGACAAGGGCTATGGCCACTTCACCACGCGTCAGAACATCCAGTTCAACTGGCCCGATCTGCGCGACGTGCCCGATATGCTCGACGCGCTGGCAGAGGTGGACATGCATGCCATTCAGACCTCCGGCAACACCATCCGCAATGTGACGGCCGATCATTTCGCCGGTGCAGCCGCCGATGAGATTGCCGATCCCCGCCCGGTGGCCGAGCTCATCCGCCAATGGTCCACCGACCACCCGGAGTTTCAGTTCCTGCCGCGTAAATTCAAGGTCGCCGTAACAGGCAGTCCCAATGATCGCGCGGTCACCAGGGCCCATGACATCGGGCTGCGCATCCTGGAGCGCGATGGTGAACAGGGGTTTGAGGTCATCGTCGGTGGCGGTCTGGGCCGCACACCGATGATCGGCAAAGTCCTTCGCGATTTTCTGCCGCGTGCGGACCTGCTGCCTTATCTGGAGGCCATCGTGAGCGTCTATAACCTGCTGGGACGACGGGATAATAAATATAAAGCTCGGATCAAAATCACCGTTCATGAGAACGGTCTGGAAGACTTCGGCGCCCGCGTCGAGGACCGCTTTGCGCAGATCCGGGAGCAGTTCACAGGCGTTGATCAGCAAATGCTGGCCGGTATTGAGTCCGGTTTCGCCCTGCCCGACTTCCGCGAGGCATCCGAAGCCGGCTATCTGGATGCGCGTCAGCACTATCCGGCGTTACGCAGCTGGGCCGACACAAACCTGGCCCCGCATCGCATACCGGGCTATGCCATCGTCACCATCAGCCTCAAGGCACACGGTGCCACGCCGGGTGACGCCACTTCTGCACAGATGCGCCTGATGGCGGACCTCGCCAAACGCTACGGCCATGATGAGCTGCGCATCAGCCATGAACAGAACGTCATCCTGCCGCATGTGCATAAGGACGATCTGGCGTCGGTCTATTCCGCGCTGCGTGCCGCAGGTCTGGGCACGGCCAATATCGGACTGATCTCGGATATCATCGCCTGCCCGGGCATGGATTACTGTGCGCTGGCCACGGCGCGCTCAATCCCGGTGGCACAGGAGATCGCGACCCGCTTTGATGAACTGAAGCTTGAGCACGACGTGGGCCCGCTGAAAATCAAGATTTCGGGCTGCATCAATGCCTGCGGGCATCACCATGTCGGCCATATTGGCATACTTGGCCTTGATCGTGCGGGTGTGGAAAACTACCAGATCACGCTGGGCGGCGATCACACGCAGAGCGCCCATATCGGCGAGCGCGCGGGTCCGGGCTTTTCGGCAGAGGAGATTGTCCCGGCCATCGAACGTCTGGTGCTGGCCTATCTTGATCTGCGCACAGAGCCTTCGGAGACTTTTCTGCAAACCTACCGTCGGCTGGGGCTCGCGCCCTTCAAAGCGGCGCTCTATCCGGAGGCGCAGGCTGATGCCGCTTGACCAGCCGCAGGATGTGCCACCGGAGATCGCTTCCACGGAAGCATCCGCAGGCCTGCACGCACTCACCCGTGAACTGAATGCAGAACTCAGCCACCGTGCCGCCAGCGACGTGATTGAAACGGCGCTTCGGGTGATCAGCCCGCTGCGACTGGTCTCCAGCTTCGGTGCCGAATCGGTGGCTCTGCTGCATCTCGCGGCGATGGTCGACCGCGATATCCCGGTGATCTTCATTGACACCGAACTGCTCTTTACCGAGACGCTGGTGTATCAGCAGGAACTGGCGGAACGGCTGGGACTGCGCAACCTGCGTATCATCCGCAACGCCCTTATCGCGGCACGCGATCCGCAGAACATGCTGCACAAAACCAACCCAGACGCCTGCTGTGCGCTGCGCAAATCCGCACCCCTGCAGGACGCGCTCAACGGCAGCAATGGCTGGATCACCGGGCGCAAGCGGTTTCAGTCGCAAGAGCGCGCGGCCCTGCCCTTCTTCGAGGTCGAACCGGAAACCTTACGGATCAAGGTCAACCCGCTCGCACACTGGAGCCGCGACAACGTCGAGGAATACATCACCGAAAACCGTCTGCCCCGGCATCCGCTGGTGGCGCGAGGCTATCCGTCCATCGGCTGCGCGCCCTGCACCTCTCCGGTACGCGCGGGCGAAGACCTGCGTGCAGGCCGTTGGCGCAATACGTCCAAAGATGAATGCGGAATCCATTTTGCCGGGGGCAGAATGATCCGCCAGGGAGCAGAAACATGACCGTTATCGTCACCGACACCGGCTTTGCCGAAGACACCTGGACTGCCGGGTTTACCGCACCGGGAGCGGCCAATGATGCGGATGCACTCGACATCCCTTCCGATGCCGACCCTGCGGAAATCCCGCTATGCGCCGGCCTGCGTATGATCCGTATCGGGTTTCCGTCCTCAGCCGATGGCCGTGGTTTCACTATTGCCCGCGTCCTGCGCCTGCGCGGCTATAAGGGACGGTTGCGGGCCCGCGGGCACGTTCTGGCGGATCAGTATGCGATGGCGCGCCGCGCAGGCTTTGACGAGGTGGAAATCTCTGATGCCCTTGCAGCCCGGCAACCTGAAAACCAGTGGATGGCACGTGCCGGCTGGCAGGCCCATGATTACCAGGCCCGGCTGCGCGGCTGATCGCCACCTTCCCTCCGGCAAAACAACTTCCTAAAAAGGGCACGCGGGTGTACTCCTGCGCTGACATAATTATGACCGAGCAAAGACCTGTGACCAACGCAACCGCCGTAAAAGTACCGACCCTGCCTGACGCCCAGACCGTGACATCCGTTCAGCACTGGACTGACCGGCTGTTTTCTTTCCGCGTGACCAGGCCTGCCTCGCTGCGGTTCCGCTCCGGCGAATTCGTGATGATCGGACTGATGGGCGATCCCGATCCTGCGACCGGGCGTCAGAAGCCGTTGCTGCGCGCATACTCCATCGCTTCACCCTCCTGGGACGACGAACTGGAGTTTTACTCGATCAAGGTACAGGACGGCCCGCTGACCTCGAAACTTCAGCACATTGAACCCGGTGACGAGATCATCCTGCGTCCCAAACCGGTCGGAACGCTCGTGCATGACGCGTTGCTGCCCGGCAAGCGACTGTGGTTTTTCGCGACCGGTACCGGGTTTGCCCCCTTTGCCTCGCTGCTGCGCGATCCGCAGACCTATGAGGATTACGATCAGGTCATCGTGACGCACACCTGCCGCGATGTGGCCGAACTGAACTATGGCAGGACACTCATCGAAAACCTGCATGAAGATGAGATAATGCAGGAACTGCTGGGTGCTGAAAATCTCGCCAAGCTCACGTATTATCCGACCACAACGCGTGAAGAGAGCCCGAAAAAGGGACGCATCACCACGCTTCTGGAAAACGGCACCGTGTTCCGTGATCTGGGGCTGGATGGTATCTCACCTGAGACAGACCGCGCGATGGTTTGCGGCTCACTTGGCCTGAATACAGATCTGAAAGCGATCCTTGAAGGCTACGGCCTGAAGGAAGGCGCCAATTCCGATCCACAACATTATGTTGTCGAAAAAGCATTCGTCGGCTGAAGAGAAAAAAGGCGCGGCGCCGCAGCGCCGCACCCTGATATCCCGCAGAACGATAACTTACCGGCCCAAAGCGGCGCGGATCTGCTCCAGCGCTGTCTCAAGCAATTCCGGATTGTCTTCTGCCTGCTGCACAGCAGACGTCAGCAGCGTCTTCTGGGTCGCACTGATTTCTGAGCTGTTGATCATTTCTCTGACCGCCTCAAAATCGTAACCTTCCACGGTCAACGGGTCCGCCTCTGGTGCATCTGTCGTGAGATCAGACGTCACATCGGAGACGGCACCCGCTGTTTGCCCGGTCAGCTCATCGGCGGCCTCAGTGGTGTCAGCCACTGCCTCATCGGTGGCTTCGGCTGCCTGCGTTGCGGCCTCACCGGCTGTGTCCGTCACCGCGTCCACTGCGTCGCTTATGGCATCCGCGGCCTCATCACCGGCCACTTCAAGCGTGCTGCCGGCCGCCTCAAGTGCCTCTCCGGCAGCCCCGACGGCGGCGGTGGCGGCGTCCCCGATGGCTTCGGCTGTGGCTTCGGCGGCCTCCGTCACGGTCTCAACCGCTTCGCCAGCCGCATCTGACACGGCCTCTGCGGCGTCTTCGACGACCGGCTGCGCGTCTTCTGCGGCTTCGGTCACGGCTTCCACAGCTTCAGGCGCATTGATGGCATCGGCTGCATCGGATGCTGCCTCTTCAACTGATTTCCCCGACCACAAAAGATACCCTCCTATAAGCAGGAAGGCGGCGACCACTATCCAGATAAGATTTTTCATTCCAGAGTTCTCCTTTTACCGACCACAACAGACGCGTTGTGTAAATGTTCTGTCACAACCGGGTTGACTCACCCGGCCGCGCTTCACAAGGGAAAAAACCTGCCCGGTGATGCCCTTCGCACCGATTTGCAGCTTGAAGTGCACAGAGGCGCCGTTTATTTTATCCTCTCAGGACCGATAACTATCA
The DNA here is from genome assembly GCF_024639605.1 of Roseobacter sp. GTDB lineage: Bacteria > Pseudomonadota > Alphaproteobacteria > Rhodobacterales > Rhodobacteraceae > Roseobacter. The sequence goes on from NZ_JAHEHZ010000062.1 coordinate 6,393, forward strand.
AAGGAAATACATCATCGCTCGCAGACCCCATAACGCGCCGCCACAACGGGAAACCGGCCCGCGCGTAAACGAGAAAATCCGCAGCTCCGAAATCCGCCTGATTGGCGCAGATGGCGAAAATGCAGGCGTCGTGACGCCCGAACGTGCCATGGAAATGGCGGAAGAAGCCGGACTGGACCTTGTTGAGATTTCTCCGAATGCCAATCCGCCTGTCTGTAAGATCATGGACTTCGGTAAGTTCAAATACGAACAGCAGAAACGCGAGAGCGAAGCCCGTAAAAAGCAGAAAATTATTGAGATCAAAGAGGTCAAGTTCCGTCCGAATACCGACACGAACGACTATGATGTCAAAATGCGCAACGTGTTCAAATTTCTCGAAAACGGCGACAAGGTAAAGATCACCCTGCGCTTTCGGGGCCGGGAAATGGCACACCAGAACCTGGGCCGTGAGCTGCTCGAACGCGTTGCCGAAGACACCAAGGATGCCGGCCGCGTGGAGAACTTTCCCAAGATGGAAGGTCGCCAGATGGTCATGCTGATCGGACCCCTGCCGAAATAAACGCAGCACGCACCGGAACTGTGCCAAACGCCCTGCCAGACAGTCAGGGCGTTTTATCTTGCTGTGACCGGTCGACGCTGTTACCGGGTGGAAACCGGATCCGGAGCAGACCTGATGCCCCGGCCGGCACTCAGATACCCGTGCGATGCAGCTGATCCGAACGGGCGAAACGGAGATCCGCCATGATTTATAAGGCACAGTGTTCCTGTGGTGCAGTCCGGCTTGAGGCCAGCGGCGAACCGGTCGTGCAATGCTATTGCCACTGCAATTCCTGCCGCAGTTATACAGGTGCTCCCGTGAGCGCCCCTGTGCTCTGGCCGAGGGCCAGTGTTCGTTTCGCAGCGGGTGAAGATCACGTGGATCGCTATGCGCGAAACGGTGCGGAAACCGGTGGCATTCTGACCTGTCAAACCTGTCACGGACTGGTGGGCATTCACCTGGCCGGACCGGATCTTTTCGACATCTATGCCGGACTGCTGAGCGATTTTGAGTTCCGCCCCACGGTGCACCTCAATTACGAAAACGCCGTGCTGAAGGTCCGCGACGGATTGCCAAAGCTGAAAGACATGCCGGAGGACTGGGGCGGCAGCGGCGAGATCCTGCCAGAGTAAGCGGGCATCACGCGCCGGAAAATCCCACCCCGGGGCACCAGAAAAGCCCGGCCGGTTTCCCGCCCGGGCTCAGCAATACTCTGATCAGGGATCAGGCGGCGTTTGTCACCGCACGGCCCGTCATCACACCAACAAGATGCGCGCGGTAAGCCCCTGTACCATGAAGGTCGCTGATCATATTGTCCCCCGACAGCGACAGCCCCTTCACAGCATCCGCCGAGAAATCCGACGAGAGTGCCGCTTCGGCTTCCGACCAGCGGAAAACACCATCATTGGACGCACCGGTGACCGCAACCCGCACGCCGCCCGCGTATTTCGCAACAAATACCCCGACGAGCGCAAAGCGGGACGCGGGCTGCACAAACTTCTGATAATCCGACACTTCAGGCACCGGAAAACGCACTTCTGTGATGATCTCACCCTCTTCCAGGGCGGTTGTGAACATACCCTGAAAATAGTCGTCCGCAGCGATGGACCGCGTGTTTGTGATAATCGTCGCTCCTGAACCGAGTGCCGCCGCCGGATAACAGGCCGACGGGTCATTATTGGCCAGTGAGCCACCGATTGTGCCGCGGTTGCGCACCGCCGGGTCACCGATATGGCTGGCGAGGCCGGCGAGCCCCGGATAAAGCGATGCCGCATCACGTGCCACAGCGCCATGCGTGGTCGCACCTCCGATGGCCACCTGACCGTCATCGGTCGTGCACACGCCCGCCATCTCGGCGATGCCTGTCAAAGACACCAGTACCGACGGGCTTGCCAGGCGCTGTTTCAGCGTCGGGATCAGCGTCTGACCGCCTCCCAGCGCCTGCGCATCCTCGCGCCCCATGGCAGCTGCTGCGTCCGCGACCGTTCCGGGTCGTTCCACATCAAAATTATACATTTCTCTTTCCTCTCATCAGGCAAAAGGCATGCGCCTCTCTGGCTCGAAAATATCCCGGGGGTCCGGGGGCCGGCCCCCGAACCGCCGTCTCAGATCACTGCATCGCTGCCCAGACGCGCGCGGGCGACAGCGGCATGTCGATATGCGTGACGTCCTTGCCGGCAGACTGCAGCGCGTCCACCACCGCATTCACCACCGAGGGCGGAGAGCCGATTGCACCGGCCTCACCACAACCTTTCACGCCAAGCGGGTTATGAGTGCAGGGCGTCTGGCAGGAGTGATCCACCTGATAAAACGGCAGATCATCAGCCCGCGGCATCGCGTAATCCATATAAGACGCGCTCAGCAGTTGTCCGTTCTCGTCATAGGCACAGTTTTCCAGAAGCGCCTGGCCGATCCCCTGGGCAAGCCCACCATGCACCTGACCGGTCACAATCATCGGATTGACGACATTGCCGAAGTCATCCACCGCCGTGAAGGCCTCGATGGTGACCTTGCCGGTTTCCGGGTCCACCTCGACCTCACAAGCATAGGCGCCCGCGGGATAGGTGAAGTTCGACGGATCGTAAAATGCCGTCTCCTCCAGCCCCGGTTCAAGGTCTTCGAGCGGGTAGTTATGCGGCACATAAGCCGCCAGCGTCACATCCCCCCAGGCCAGAGACTTGTCTGTGCCCGCGACAGAGAATGTCCCGTCTTTCAGCTCGATGTCCTCGTCTGAGGCCTCGAGAATATGGCCCGCGATCTTTTTCGCCTTCGCGATAATCTTCTCGGTCGCCCGCACCATGGCGGAGCCGCCGACGGCCAGCGAGCGCGACCCGTAGGTGCCCATGCCCATCGGCGTGTTGGCTGTATCCCCGTGCACCACTTCGATCATGCTCTCGTCGATGCCGATCATATCGGCGATTACCTGGGGAAAAGCAGTCTCATGCCCCTGCCCGTGGCTGTGGCTGCCGGTCATCACGACCAGACCACCGGTAGCATTCACGCGCACCGTGGCACTTTCATAAAGCCCCGCACGCGCTCCCAGCTGCCCCACCAGGTTCGAGGGCGCGATGCCGCAGGCCTCGATGTAACAGTTCACCCCAAGACCGCGCAGCATACCCCTGGCTTCGGAGGCCTTGCGCCGCGCGTCAAAGCCGCTGAGATCCGCGATCTCTTCAAGCTTGTCCATCGTGGCCACATAATCACCGGTGTCGTATTCAACGGCGACCGGCGTGGCATAGGGGAACTCTGTGACAAAATTCTGCCGGCGCAGCGCGATGGGGTCGACTTTCAGCTCCCGCGCAGCCTTATCGATGACCCGCTCCAGCTGGAACGTGGCCTCCGGACGGCCAGCGCCCCGATAGGCATCGACCGGCACCGTGTTGGTAAAGACCGCCTTCACGTTCACATAAATCAGCGGCGTTTTGTAATTGCCCGCCATCAGCGTGCCGTGCAGCCATGTCGGCACCGAGGGCGCAAAGGTGCTCAGATAAGCGCCCATGTTTGCGTAGGTCTCAGTGCGCAGCGCGGTAAAATTGTTCTCCGCATCAAGCGCCAGTTCGATCCTGGTGACGTGGTCGCGACCATGCGCATCCGACATGAAGGCTTCCGTCCGGCTGGAGGTCCATTTCACCGGCCGGTTACAGGCCTTTGCGGCAAAGGTGCAGAACGCTTCTTCCTGATAATGAAAGATCTTCGTGCCGAAACCGCCGCCTACGTCGGGTGCCACAACACGCAACTTGTGCTCAGGAATGCCCAGCACGAACGCCCCCATCAGAAGCCGGATGACATGCGGGTTCTGGCTGGTGGTGTAAAGCGTGTGATCCCCGGTCCCACGGGCATAATCGCCCACCGCCACGCGCGGCTCCATCGGGTTGGCAACCAGCCGGTTGTTCACCAGCTCCAGTGTGGTCACATGCGCCGCCTTGTCAAAGGCTTCATCTGTCGCCGCCTTATTCTCTTCGACAAATCCCCAGTCATAACAAAGGTTTGACGTCAGATCATCATGTACCTTCGTGGCCCCGTCCGAAACTGCCGCCTTCATGTCGATGACTGCCGGCAGATCTGAGATATCGACCACGATCGCTTCCGCGGCGTCGCGCGCCTGCGCCAGAGTATCGGCCACAACGGCCGCGATCGGCTCGCCGACATGGCGCACTTTGCCATGGGCCAGAACAGGGTGTTTAGGCTCCTGCATCGGCTCCCCGTGCTTGTCTGTCACCTGCCAGCCGCAAGGCATCCCGCCCACCGCTTCGAAATCCGCGCCGGTAAAGATCTTCACGACCCCCGGCATTCCTTCTGCGGCAGATGTATCGACATTATCGAGCGTGCCATGGGCCACATCAGAGCGCAGAAAGTACACATGCGCCTGTCCGCGGATGTTGATGTCGTCGGTGTAATTGCCGGCTCCGGTCAGAAACCGGACGTCCTCGCGGCGCTTTGTGCTTGCGCCAATGCCACTGTCTTTCGGCATGATCGTCCTCCCGTTAAAACGGGGGCGCACCTCGCGGGTCGCTCCCCCGTGCGCGGCGGTATCAGAACATCTGGGTCCTGCACTCCGCGCGTTAAGTGAATTTATTCTGCGGCGATGCTGCTGACGTCCTGTCCGGATGCCGCCATGATCGCTTTCACAATGTTATGATAGCCGGTGCAGCGGCACAGATTGCCTTCGAGATAATCACGGACCTCCGTTTCGGAGGGTTCAGGATTTTCCTTAAGCAGAGCTGCGGCCGACATCACCATACCCGGCGTGCAAAACCCGCACTGCAGCCCGTGATGGTCCTGAAATGCCTGCTGGATGACGTTGAGCGAACCGTCGGCATTGGCCATGCCCTCGATGGTGGTCACTTCGGCACCATCGGCCTCGGCGGCCAGCATCGTGCAGGCTTTGATCGCCTCGCCGTTGACGTGCACCACACAGGCGCCACACTGGCTGGTATCGCAGCCCACATGTGTGCCTGTCAGCGACAGGTCATCGCGCAGAAATGACGACAGCAATGTGCGCCCCTCGACCTCTCCCGATGATGCGCGACCATTTACAGTCATTGAGACCTGAACCATGGCTTCCTCCCTGAAAGCGTTTGTAATTGCCGCGAGTTAAGCACGGCAGCGGGAACATGAGAACCGTTAAAATTCGGGAAAACACACGGGCTGCGGCAACCTGCCGGTCTGACAGCGGCCTCAGCCTGTGTTGCGTCCGGCGCGCGGCTGCGGCCGGGTCGGGATTTCTTTCAGCAATCCGCCAACGCCCATCGCGGCGATATCTGCATCGCGCACCGGAATGCCACAGATCACCCGCGCCATGACCCAGTCCGCGCCGTTCAGCGCCGGTGAGCGCGCACATCCCGGCAAGCCGATGACCGGGCGCTGACCGAGCGTGCCGGTAAAAAGAAGATTGCCCGGATCAACCGGCATACCGAAACGTTCAACCCTGCCGCCTGCCTCGCGCAGAGCGCGCGGGCCCACGTCGTCGGGATCAGATGTCGCGGATCCGGTCAGGATCAGGGTCAGCCCGGTTGTCATCCTGCGCAGCGCACCGGTCAGTGCGGCGGTTTCGTGCGGCACGCGCACGACCTGCTCCAGATCGAGCCCGAAGGCAGCAACACGCCCGGCGATCGCCTCGAGCCCTTTGTCACCGGCGCCGGCAGCAGTCTCAGTGATAATGAGACCCACGGAAGCAATTTCGGGTGGTGCCAGCCTGAGCCCCGCCCGGGCGCTGGCGCAGGCGTCCTGCAGGGCCGCTTCCGGCACCGCGTAAGAGATAATTTTTATTGTCGCCACCATGCCGCCATCCTGCATCTGCTGAAAGGGCGGCACTGTTGCGAGCGTGATCATCGGATGCACCCGGTTCACCGCTTCAAGCGCTGCCACCTCCGGAACCACGACGCCGGGCCCGCGTGCCAGCAGATTGACCCGCCCGGTGAAAGCCTGTGTCAGGTGCAGGTGCTGCGCCTGCCCGTCCGGCACAAGAGCTTCCGCCAGTGCGCGGGCGGCAGTGTTTTCGTCCACATCACCCGGCTCCAGCACAGCAACCGTGATCTCCGCGACCCCGGCCTGATGAAGGGCTGCGATGTCATCCTGTCCGAGCACCCGGCCTTTGCGCAGCCGGGCCCGGCCCTCCAGCGCTACTGAATGCGCGAGCACGGCACCCTCGGCCTGTGCCGTAGGAAGGGGCCCGAATTTCATGCGCCGCGCCGCAGAACGCGTGTCATTTCGGCCAGCACGGAAACCGCAATCTCAGGCGGCCCTGAAGCACCGATATCAAGCCCGACGGGGCCGTGAATCCTGGCAATGCCGGCGTCTGAAAACCCTGCCTCCTGCAACCGGGAAACCCTTGCAGCATGGGTGCGCTTTGACCCCAGCGCACCGATGTAAAAGCAATCAGACCGCAGGGCGATATGCAGTGCGGGATCGTCCAGCTTAGGATCATGGGTCAGCAAAACCACAGCAGTGCGACTATGCAGTCCGGTGGCCTTCATCGCCTCATCGGGCCAGTCCGCGATCAGTGTCTCATCCGGGAAACGCGCTTCTGATCCGAACGCTCCTCGCGGGTCGATGATCACCGGGTCATACCCGGCAATGCGCGCCATCGGCACGAGGGCCTGGGCGATATGCACCGCGCCCACCACGATCAGTTTCAGGGGCGGGTTGTGAATGGCAACGAAAACGTCCTCGTCCTGCTCATACCCGGACCGGTCCATCGCGAACCGCTCCGGATATCCGTCACGCAGCAGACGCCGCGTGCCGGCGTTCAGGCTTACTTCATATGCCACAGGTTCCCGGGCCGCCCGTGCCGCCACCAGCTCAGAAAGCAGGTCCTCGGTGAGCACATCGCCCACCGGCTCCACCAGAATGCGGATTGTGCCACCACAGGCCAGCCCCACGGCAAAGGCATCGCCATCACTGATGCCGTATTCCAGAAGCTTCTGTTCGCCTTTGTCCAGGGCTTCTGCAGCCTCCAGTGCCACCGCGCCCTCCACGCAGCCGCCGGAAACGGAGCCCTGCATCTCTCCGTCGCCGGCGATCACCATCTGCGCGCCGGTTCGCCGCGGTGCAGACCCCCAGGTCGCAACTACGGTCGCCAGCACCGCACCACGTCCGGCCCGGTGCCACTCCAGCGCCAGCTCGGGCGCGTTTTCAAATACTTCCATGGCGGACCTCCCGTTGTCGATTATGCCTGCTGCACCGACAGATGTCTGCCCGAAAATGCACCACGCAACTGCCACAGAGGGCTGCGCGCCGCTGCACAATTTCGCACCTTGTCCCCCGGCACCTGGCCCATTACATCTTGGGCAGAACTGAGACCGGAGCGCCATTATGCCCATGCAGGCCCAGGAAATTGAAGATCTGCTGCGTCAGTCCTTTCCCGACGCGGAAATCCGTGTTGAGGGAGATGACGGTGTCCATATGTCGGCCATGGTCGTGGATGAGAGTTTCCGCGGCAAAAACCGGGTTCAGCAACAGCGTGCGGTCTATGCTGCGCTAAAAGGCAAAATGGACGGCGCACAGGGTGAACTGCATGCGCTGGCACTGACCACCAGGGCGCCACAGTGAGCGCCTGACTGATATACCTGCGCCCGCCGACCGGCGCGGCCGAACCACAAGGATTCTGATATGACCGATGCAACGAGCCAGATCAAAGAGACGATTTCCGCCAGCGATGTGGTGCTATTTATGAAAGGCACCAAAGAGATGCCGCAGTGCGGATTCTCGAGCCGCGTGGCCGGTGTGCTGAATTACATGGGCGTGCCCTACTCCGACGTGAATGTGCTGGCTGATGAAGCCATCCGTCAGGGGATCAAGGATTTCTCCGACTGGCCGACGATCCCGCAGCTTTATGTCAAAGGCGAGTTCGTGGGCGGCTGTGACATTATCACAGAGATGACGCTTTCGGGCGAACTCGATACGCTTTTTGAAGAGAACGGCGTGACCTTTGATAAGGAGGCAGCCGACAAGATCCGTGAAGCCAACGGCTGATCTTTCCGGTCAATTCGGTCAACAGACAAAAGGGGCCTGAGTTGCCGGCTCAGGCCTTTGTCTTTTCTTCAACCGACGCAGCAAGGGCTTCGGCCCGCGCGGCAAGCTCGGCCAGTGTATCGGTGACACTTTGCGGCACGACCGGCACTTCGACGCGCTCCGGCTCAGCAGCGGCGGCAGCACTGCGCAGATCAGCGATTTCGGCTTCGCGTTCGTTAAGCTGTGCCTGCACTTCGGCCACGCGGTCCTCGACGCTCGCCGTTTTATCCGCCAGCATCAGTCCGGCCATCAAGAGCATCCGCGCCTCCGGCATCCGTCCCACCTGATCGGAGAGCACCTGGGCTTCGTCGTCAAGCATGCGCGCCGCCGTCTGAAGGTAATGCTCCTCACCCTCCTGACAGGCGACCTCAAACGTGCGTCCGCCAATGGCGATTGAAACCTCGGGCATCAGGCTGTTCCTTCCAGGTCAGAACCGGCCGCGCTTTCCAGCAGCGGCGTCAGGGCGGCGATGATCTCATCGGCCTCGGCCATCTCGGCGTTGCGCATCGCTTTGATCGCTTCGAGTTCGGCCATCATCGACTTGTTGATCAGATGCGGCTCACCCACGCCTTCTGCATTGGCACGGCGCAGCGCATCACAGGCCTCGGTCAGCTGGGCATTGGCGCGGCGCAGCTTTTGCAGCTGAGCGTCGAGTGATGCGACCTTTTCGCTCACCTGCGCCGCGACAGCATCCTCGTTTTCCTGCTGCTGACGGGTCAGGGTCTCGACCTGCTCACTCAGCGCCGCGTTGCTGGCTTTTTCGTCCTCCAGCGCCTGGCGCAGATCGTCGGTCTGCGATGTGTCCGGAGCTGTCAGTGCATCGACACCCTGAGCCACGCGGTCCATGGCCGCGAGAATCCGGCTTTGCAGTTCATCTATTTCGCTCATGCCCACCTCAAAATGCCGTGGCGTCCCCCCGTGGCCGCCAGATGCGCCACCGAATCGGCCTGTATACGTCCGAGCGTAACTCTATCCGCACCTCACAACAAACAGGCCATGCATTATGATCAGTGCCTTGCGCGGACTTCTTCACGTTCTGCAACCGCTACGCGTGTTACCGCCACTTGAACCTTGCGGGCAGACTGCTATGCATCTGCCTGCGTCCGGCCCGAAGCCCGGCGTGGAAACCGAACGTGGCCCCCCTGCGGGGCCACCCAGCCGACAAAGGAAGACTGCTCCGTGGATGTCAAAGCACTTGCCGCCGCCAATCCCGAACACTGGTCCCGCGCCACTGCCATCCGGGCGCTCGCGCTTGATGCGGTTGCAGAGGCAAACTCCGGCCACTCCGGCATGCCGATCGGCATGGCAGATGCAGCCACTGTGTTGTTTGAAAAGCACCTGAAATTTGATGCCTCCGCGCCCGACTGGCCGGATCGCGACCGCTTTATCCTGTCCGCAGGTCACGGCTCAATGCTGCTTTATGCGCTGCTGCATCTTACCGGCTATGAAGACATGACGCTTGAGCAGATCAAAAACTTCCGCCAGTGGGGCGCGATTACGGCCGGTCATCCCGAGTACGGGCATGCCAGCGGTATCGAGACCACCACCGGGCCGCTGGGTCAGGGCATCGCCAACTCAGTCGGCTTTGCCATGGCCGAAGAAATTCAGCGCGCCACCTACGGCAACAAGGTTGTGGATCATTACACTTATGTAATCGCTGGCGACGGCTGCCTGATGGAGGGTGTGAGCCAGGAAGCGATCACGCTCGCCGGGCGGCACAAGCTCAGCCGTCTGATCGTGCTGTGGGACAATAACAACATAACCATCGACGGGCCGGTATCGCTCTCGGACCGCACCGATCAGGTCGGCCGTTTTCAGTCCGCAGGCTGGGAAGTAATCGAAGTTGACGGGCATAACCCCGATGACGTCGACGCGGCCCTGACAGCGGCAAAGAAAAGCGATCAGCCGACGATGATCGCCTGCAAAACGCATATCGCTCTGGGGCACGCCGCACAGGATACCTCCAAAGGGCATGGCGCGCTGACCAATGCTGAGCAGAACGTCGAGGCCAAAGCGATCTGGGGCTGGACGGCAGGCCCGTTCGAGGTGCCCTCCGACATCAAGAGCCACTGGGAAGCCACCGGGGCACGAGGTGCAGAAGAGCGCCGCGCGTGGGAAGAGCGTTTCGATAAAATGTCGCGCACCAAACGCGAGACATTCAATCGTGCCTACGCGCTGGACGCGCCGAAACGCCTCAGCGCCACAATCAAAGCCTTCAAAAAACAAATGTCGGAGGCCGCACCAAAAATTGCCACACGGGCAAGCTCTGAAAAAGTGCTTGAGGTGGTGAACCCTGTTATGCCGGAAACCGTTGGCGGCTCAGCGGATCTGACCGGTTCCAACAACACCAAAACCAGTGATCTGGGCGTGTTTGACACCGACAACCGGGCGGGTCGCTATATTTACTGGGGTATCCGTGAGCATGGCATGGCGTCTGCGATGAACGGTATGGCGCTGCATGGCGGTGTGCGCCCATATGGCGGTACGTTCATGTGTTTCACCGACTATGCCCGTCCGGCGATGCGGCTTGCGGCCCTGATGAAGATCCCGACGGTCTTTGTGATGACGCATGACAGTATCGGTCTGGGCGAGGATGGCCCGACGCACCAGCCTGTCGAGCATCTGGCGATCAGCCGGGCGACGCCAAACACATATGTTTTCCGCCCTGCGGATACGATTGAGACCGCCGAGGCCTGGGAACTGGCGCTGACGAGTAAAAAGACGCCCTCGGTGCTGTCGCTGACACGCCAGGGTCTGAAAACCTTGCGGACCGAGCACAGGAACAAGAATCTGACAGCCCAGGGCGCTTATGTCCTGGCCGATGCCGAAGGCCGGCGCCGCGCGATCCTGATCGCCACAGGCTCTGAGGTCGAGATCGCCATGGCGGCGCGGGATATCCTGCAGGCCGAAGGTATCGGCACGCGGGTTGTCTCTATGCCCTGCTGGGAGCTTTTTGAGGAACAGGAAGAAGCCTACCGCAAGCGGGTTCTGCCCGGTGGTCCGGTGCGTGTGGCACTGGAAGCCGGCATGCGCTTTGGCTGGGACCGCTGGCTCTTTGGCGAGCGCGGCAAGCGGGAGAAATCAGGTTTCATCGGCATGCATGACTTCGGTGCCTCAGCGCCGGCCGGCACGCTTTATGAGGAATTCGGGATCACTGCAGAAGCTGCCGCACAGAAGGTCCGCGATCTTCTCGACGGCAAGTGGCAGCCTGATCCGCGCACCTGACCGTCATCATCCCTGTGAGAAAGGGGCGCGACCTATGTCGCGCCCCTTTTGCGTCGTGCCAACAGGCCTGCGTGTCAGTGATCAGCGGCTTTCTGGCCGGTGACCTTTTCTGAAAGCGGCCCGATCACCCGGGTCACCACAGGGATCAGCAACATCCCCAGCGCTATTCCGAAGATTCCGTCAAGCAGTGCCGTGACGGTCCACTCGATTGCGCCTGCCGCCTCACCTGCTCCGCTGGCCACGGCCACAGCGATGTCATGGATGGTGTCATAGAGCCATGGGAAGCCCAGCACATCCAGCCCGTGGATAATAATCGAGCCTCCGACCCAGAGCATGGCCGCCGTGCCAACAACTGTGAGCAGTTTGAGCAGCACCGGCATGCCTTTGACAAGACCGGTACCGAGGGACCGGCTGATCCCCGTCATCCCGTTCGCCGCCAGCCAGACCCCGATGTCGTCCATCTTTACGATCAGCGCCACGGTGCCGTAAACCAGGATCGTTACGGCGATCCCGGCAAAGGCCAGCGTCGCGGCTTCGAACCAGAAATTCGGGGCTTCTATGTTGGACAGAATGATGGTCATGATCTCGGCAGACAGGATGAAATCAGTTTTGATCGCACCCTTCACCCGCGTTTCTTCCAGGTGCAGCGGGTCGCCGACCGACATATCTTTTTCGACGTGTTTATCCCCGTGCGGAAAGAGCCAGTGAAAGACCTTCTCCGCCCCTTCAAAGCATAAGTACGCCCCGCCGAGCATCAAAAGCGGCGTAATGATCCACGGTGCGAAAGCGTTGAGCATCAGCAGCGCCGGCAACAGCACGACCATTTTGTTGAAAAGCGATCCGCGGGTGATTTTCCAGATGATCGGAAGTTCGCGTTTCGGCTCAAATCCGGTAACATATTTCGGTGTGACAGCAGCATCGTCGATCACGACGCCTGCCACTTTTGATCCGGCTTTCGCGGCCTGGCCTACCACGTCATCCACCGATGCCGCAGCTACTTTGGCGATGGCCGCCACGTCATCAAGAAGTGCCAGAAGACCGCTCATTACACCGATTCCCTTCGAGTTTGCGTGACCGCATATGCCACAGCCCCGCGCATCGTGCACGGGGACAGTTAACGATAACAACACCAAACCAGCGCAGCAGGTTCCCTGCGCTGCCTTGGGTTTAACGCTAACATACCGATTTTATGCTGTTTTTGCCATTTCGCTGACGCAAACACCCCCCTATATCGTCCCGAGAAGTTTTACGGAGCAGAGTCTATGTCAGTCAGAGTGGGTATCAATGGTTTCGGACGGATCGGGCGCTGCACGCTGGGTCATATCATAGGCTCAGGGCGCAACGACATCAGCGTCGTCGCCGTAAATGCCACCGGGCCGCTGGAGACCGCAGCACATCTGATGCGATACGATTCCGTCCATGGACGGTTTCCCGGCGAGATCGTGACCGGCGCAAATACCCTCGATCTGGGGCGCGGCCCGATCCGGATGATGTCGAGCTACGATCTTAATGAACTGGACTGGGAAGGCGTGGACGTTGTTCTGGAATGCACCGGGCAGTTCAACGACGGTGAGGCTGCAAAAACCCACGTTGCGCGCGGTGCCCGGCGGGTTCTGATCTCAGCGCCGGCAAAGAATGTGGACCGCACCGTGGTCTTTGGCGTGAATCACCGCGACATGCTCACCTCGGACAGAATGATATCAAACGGATCCTGCACCACCAACTGTCTCGCGCCGATGGCGATGGTCATGGATGAAGCGATCGGCATCGAACGCGGCATCATGACCACTATCCATTCCTATACTGGTGATCAGCCGACCCTGGACCGCCGCCACGACGATCTTTATCGCGCGCGCGCCGCGGCCATGGCAATTATCCCGACCTCTACTGGCGCGGCCAAAGCTCTGGGTGAGGTGCTGCCGCGTCTGGCGGGAAAACTTGACGGCACCGCCATGCGCGTGCCCACCCCGAACGTATCGGCCGTGGATCTGACCTTTGAGGCGCCGCGGGATGTGACAGTCGAAGAGGTCAATGCCGCTTTCGAGGCTGCAGCCTCCGGCGCGATGTCACGGGTCATGTCCTATGACCCCGCGCCAAAGGTTTCCGTGGATTTCAACCACACCGAACAAAGCTGCATTATCGCGCCGGAGCAGACCAAAGTGGTCGGCGGACGCACTGTCCGGGTACTTGCGTGGTATGACAACGAATGGGGCTTTTCCGCGCGGATGGCGGATGTTGCGGCAACGATGGGCCGTCTCGACGACTGAGGCTTGCCCCGGTAGAGCCGGGCTGGCATATCACCGCAAAGAGGCTGCCGCGCTGCGGCGGCGCGGGACATGCGGAGAGACCGTCAGTGACAAACAGGATTGCCATCGTTCTGGGCGCCGTACTCATCGCGCTTATCCTTCTGGACGTGCTCTTTTTCTCGGCCGCAGGCATCGTGTTTACGGGCCGCCGGATGCTGGATCTGATCGACTGGCTTGCCTTCTGGCGGTAACGGCGCGGGACGCGGGCCTGCGCAGAAAGAACATCATGGGCATCAGGATCGGTATCAACGGGTTTGGCCGCATCGGGCGGACACTGCTGCGCGTGCTGGCTGAACAGGGCACTGATGACATTGAAGTGGTGGCGATTAATGATCCGGCACCGGCGGAGGCGCTGGCACATCTGCTTGCCTTTGATTCCATCCACGGGCGCTTTCCCTGCCCGGTGCGTCTTGACGGTGAGCATATCGATTTCGGACGCGGGCCCGTGAGGCTCACAGCACTGAGCGATCCTGCGGACCTGCCCTGG
>NZ_JAHEHZ010000168.1 GCF_024639605.1 Roseobacter sp.
GTGCGGGTGCCGAATGGGTGCGCGCGCAGGTCGAGGGCGCAAAGCCGCTCGATGAGGGCCGGTCGCGCCGTGTGGCGCTGGTGGGGGAGACCATCGACCAGGTCCGCGAAGTGATGATTTTTGGCGACAGCGGGATACTCGCCTGTTCGCCGCCCGACCGCAGACCCGTCTGGGAAGCCGGACGCAAGCGTCTGGTCTGGCCAAACGGCGCGATTGCAACAGTACACTCAGCATACGATCCCGAAGGGTTGCGCGGACCACAGTTCGACGCCGCCTGGGTCGACGAATACGGGTGCGCAAGTGTCGATAAAGGTAATAACCAGCCCAACAAATTTCTTGATCCGAAGTCATCCGAAAGCGCGCTGCCGCATTTCTCCAGCGGGGGACGGGATGATCTGATACAGGCGCAGTACCTGCGGGCGATGGTATCGTACTGGGATACGCCGGCCAACAACCCGGTCTCAGCCCTGTACGGAGCGCCGATGGTGAACATGGACCGCGGTTTCGTCTGGGCATGGGACGCGCGTCCCTATCCGTATTTCCCGAACAATCCTGAACAGTGGAGCGACTGCGAAAATTATGCGCGCGGCCACTGGATAAATGGCCGCACGTCGGCGCGATCGCTGGCCTCGGTTGTAACCGAGATCAGAGGTGGTCGCGGAAATTCAGACCAGTCGTTAAGGTGGATCGCATGACGAAAGAAGTGATCCAAGATGAAGAAACGAAAGAACCATTCGCCCGAGTTTAAAGCCAAGGTTGCGCTTGAAGCGATCCGTGAAGAGATGACGCTGGCGGAGTTGTCCAAGAAGTATGGCGTGCATCCAACGCAGATCGGTACTTGGAAGCGAGCGGCGATAGAGAATATGGCGACTGCCTTTACCCGCAAAGGTTCGACGCCCGAGTCAGTGAGTGCCGCTGACGTCGACAAGCTGCATTCCAAGATCGGCCAACTTGTGGTGGAACGGGATTTTTTAGCGGGCGCCTCGCATCAGTTGCTCGGGACGCGAGGCAAAAAATGGTGAGCCGGGATCATACATTAAGTCTTCGTAAACAGTGCGAACTGTTGCAGCTGTCGCGGTCGCGGCTTTACTATCAGCCCGTCGGCGAGAGCGCCGAGAACCTGCGGTTCATGGAAATAATTGATAAGCAATTCCTGGAAACACCATGGTACGGATCGCGCCAAATGGCACGGTACATGAAACGCAAGGGCCATAAATGCGGTCGTCATCGCGTGCGTCGATTGATGCGGCTTATGCGTTTGGTGCCGATCTATCAGGAACCCAACACCAGCAAGAAGCATCCGCAGCACAAGATCTGGCCTTACCTACTGAGGGACGCGGTCATCGACCGTCCAAATCAGGTTTGGTGCGCAGATATCACCTACATCCCCATGCGACGAGGCTTCCTGTACCTTGTGGCCATCATGGATTGGTACAGCCGCAAGGTGCTGGCCTGGCGGCTGTCAAACAGCATGGATGCGGACTTCTGCGTAGAGGCTTTGAAAGAAGCCCTCGCCAAACACGGTAAGCCGGAAACCTTCAACACCGATCAGGGCAGCCAATTTACCAGTGGCGCGTGGATCGACGTACTGACTAACGCAAAGATCACGATCAGTATGGATGGCAAAGGCGCATGGCGCGACAATCGCATGATCGAACGTCTGTGGCGGTCGCTGAAGTATGAATGCATCTATCTGAATGCCTTCGAGACAGGTTCAGAAATGCGCGCCGGGATTGGCAAGTGGCTAACCTATTACAACGCTGAACGGCCGCACTCGACCCACGTCATCTTGACCCCTGATGTGGCCTATGTCAGCAAAACAGAACCAATGAGATTGGCAGCCTAAATGAAACCCTGATCCATCTTAACAAGGCTGCAAACTGGTCTAATATCTAGGACCACCTCTATCTGTACCAAGGCGGGACTGGTGGCTTTTGATGTAAGTCGCCTATACGGCAGTGTCCGGGGTTATGTTGTTAGCGATATCAGTGATGCACGGGCGGCTCTGCAGCCTCTGATGCTGCGTTATTCCTTCGATGCGGTCGAGCGGGACGGGCAGCTTGAGTTCCGGATGCGTAGTGGCAAAGGCGCGGTGCCGCTCACCCGCGAACGGGTGGCTCTGAGCAGAGATCTCGACGGCGCCATTGAACAGATCCGCGCCCCGGAAGCAGAGATGGACGGACGCGTGCGTCTGCGCTTCATTCAGGCGGATGGCGATTTTGATGTCTATGCAGAAGAAGCGGTCATGGCGAACGAGCAGATCCATGCCGTCTCCAGTTCGGAGATTCCTATTGCTCTGACCCGCACTGAAGGACGGCAGACGGCGGAAAGATGGCTGGCTGAAGCGCGTGTCGCGCGTGAGGCTATCCGCTTTGCGCTGCCCCCCTCATGCCTGAGTATGGGCGCGGGGGATGTCATCACGCTTGCCGGAGACCAGAACGAGGGCAATGCGCTCTACCGGATCGACCGGGTGGAGCAGGGGGCCCTGCAGCTTGTCGAGGCTGTGCGCATTCAACCTGATGTTTACAAATCCGCCGAACTTACAGATGAGGTCTTGCGACCGCGTGCTTTTGTGCCACCCGCTCCGGTGTTTCCCCTCTTTCTGGACCTGCCGCTGATCCGTGGCGATGAAACACCGCACGCGCCACATATTGCAGTCACAGCACAGCCCTGGCCTGGCACGGTGGCGGTTTATCAGTCACCCGGCGCCGGTGATTTCCGGCTGCTGGATGTCATCACTGCCCGGTCAGTTGTGGGCGTGACACAGTCAGTCCTGTCAGCTGCGGTCTGCGGCCGGTATGACAATGGCCCCGGCCTGCGGGTGAAACTGATGAGTGGCAGTCTGAGCTCCGTGGAACAGGCTGCCCTGCTCAGTGGTGCCAACCTTGCTGCGATTGGTGACGGGACGCCCGGGAACTGGGAAGTGTTTCAGTTTGGTTCGGCCAACATCGTCGAAAAGGATACCTATGATCTGTCTCACCGTCTGAGGGGACAGCTGGGAACCGACGCCACGATGCCCGGCGTCTGGCCTTCAGGGTCGTGGTTTGTCCTGCTGAACGGGTTTCCGTCTCAGATCGACCTCAGCCGTAATCTGCGCGGCGTGGCTCAGACCTGGCGGATTGGTGCTGCACGGCGTCCGGTGGATGATCCTTCCTATGTCGAGGAGGTTATTGCTTTTGACGGCAACGGTTTGCGTCCTTATGCACCGGTTCATCTGAGCAGACATGCGCTTTCTGATGGAGCGATGCATGTCAGCTGGACACGTCGCACGCGCAGGGATGGTGACAGCTGGGATGCGCCTGATGTCCCGCTCGGAGAGGAAACTGAGCGCTATGCTTTTCGCATCATCAAGGGCGGTGTGACATTACGGGAACTGGCTGTCACTGCGCCGGAATATAGCTATAGCGTTGCGGACCAGATCGCGGACGGGCTGACACTGCCATTCAGTATCGAAGTGGCTCAGATTTCGGCGAGCTTCGGGGAAGGGTCAAAAGCGGTTCTGGATATAGGCCTCTGACCCGCGCGTTCTGGCGTCAGGCAGATCGGGCGCTGGTACTGCGGCGGCGTTTGCCGGACGGCGGTGGAACAAATTACTGGCCTGCGGCAGGGGCATCACCGGTCTGAATTCAACCCATCACAGCTTTGCGTTTGGAGATTTGCACCTAAATGGTCTATTGAGACCTGCAAAAGGATAAACGCCATGGCAGAACTTAAAACAAACATCACCCCTGTGGATCCGGCATGGGATCAGATCTGCTCGGAGGCCCGGCAGGCCGCACTGGATGAGCCCTTAATGGGCGGCTTTCTGCACGCCTGTATCCTGCATCACAAGAGCATCGAGAAAGCGCTCTCTTACCGGATTGCCGCCAAACTGGCTTCAAATGAGATGTCGATGGTGGTGGTGCGCGAGATTGTTGAGGAGGCCTATGCGGCCGACCCCGGACTTATCCGGGCTGCGCGTGCGGATCTTGTTGCGATCTACGAACGTGATCCGGCCTGCCATCGTTTGCTGCAACCTATCCTTTATTTCAAAGGATATCAGGCGACGCAGGCCTATCGAGTGGGCCACTACCTCTGGGAAGGGGGGCACCGGGATCTGGCCTATTTCGTGCAGATGCGCGTGTCCGAGATCTTTGGCGTCGATATTCATCCGGCAGCGAAAATCGGGCAGGGGATCATGATTGATCACGCCCATTCGATCGTCATCGGAGAGACAGCAGTTGTCGGGGACAACGTTTCAATGCTGCACTCCGTGACGCTTGGCGGGACCGGTAAGGAAGAAGAGGACCGCCATCCGAAGATCGGTGATGGCGTCCTGATCGGTGCCGGTGCAAAGGTTCTGGGCAATATCCGCGTCGGTAACTGCAGTCGGATTGCCGCAGGATCAGTGGTGCTGGAAGAAGTGCCGCCATGCAAAACTGTGGCGGGCATTCCTGCACGGATCGTGGGAGAAGCAGGGTGCGACCAGCCCTCTGTCTCCATGAATCATATGCTTGGACCGGATCACGGCTGAACTTCGAAACTCTGAAAGAAAATAAGGCCGGGGGCATCTGCCCCCGGCCTTTTTGCATTTTGACGCGTGTAAGCTGTTGCCTGTCAGGCGAGCATCGTCATCGGGTTTTCAAGGTTTTCTTTGATTGCGGTAAGAAGCTGCGCGCCAAGTGCGCCGTCAATCACCCGGTGATCCACCGAGAGTGTGACCGACATCACGGTTGCAACCCCGAGCTCTCCGTCTTTACCGACAACAGGCTTTTTAACGCCTGCGCCGACTGCCAGGATCGCGCCATGTGGCGGGTTGATCACCGCGTCGAAATTATCGATCCCGAACATCCCCAGGTTTGAGATCGCAAAGCTGCCGCCCTGATACTCATGCGGCGCCAGTTTACGGTCCCGCGCGCGCGCGGCCAGATCCTTCATTTCCGCAGAGAGAGCGGAGAGAGACTTCATCTCGGAATCTTTGAGAACGGGTGTGAAAAGGCCGCCGTCGATGGCAACCGCGACCGCCACATCCGAAGGTGTCAGCTTGAGAATGCGGTCACCGGCCCAGACGGCGTTTGCATCCGGCACAGCCTGCAGCGCGAGTGCGCAGGCTTTTATGATGAAATCATTGACCGAGAGCTTGACGCCACGGCTTTCCAGCTGCCTGTTGAGATCAGCGCGGAATTTCATCAGTGCGTCCAGCTCGATATCACGGCGCAGATAGAAATGCGGGATCGACTGTTTCGCTTCGGTCAGTCGGGCAGCGATGGTTTTACGCATGCCGTTGAGCGCGATTTCTTCGAATTCACGTCCCTCATACATGGCAATAACAGCATCCGCTCCCGGTCCGCTGGCCGGTTTTGCAGCGGGGGCAGCATCCTTCGGCGCCGGTGCGGTCTCTTTTGCGGGAGCGGCGCCGGCTTTGGCGTTTTCCACATCCGACTTCACGATACGGCCATGCGGGCCGGAGCCCTTGATGGCGCTCAGATCAAGACCCTTGTCGGCGGCGATCCGTCGTGCAAGCGGTGACGCAAAGATCCGGGAGCCACCGGACGCAGCCGGTGCCGGCGTGGCATCCGTGGCGCCGCGCCCGTGACCTGCGGCAGGCGACGTTGCGTCGGATGCTTCTGCGGGGGCTGCGCTGGACGAGGCTTCTTCTTTCGGCGCAGATCCGGTCTCACCGATGTCGTCGGCATTTTCGCCATCCTCAAGCAACACGGCGATTGCAGTATTCACCTTAACGCCTTCAGTCCCTTCGCTGATCAGAATTTTGCCAATCTTACCTTCGTCAACGGCTTCGAATTCCATCGTCGCCTTGTCGGTTTCAATCTCGGCCATAATGTCGCCGGACGAGACGGTGTCGCCCTCTTTGACGTGCCACTTGGCAAGCGTGCCTTCTTCCATGGTCGGGCTGAGGGCGGGCATCAGGATTTCAATGGGCATGCTACGCGCTCCTTACCTGTAGGTGACTTTTTTCACGGCTTCGATCACCTCATCGGTGGTCACCAGCGCGTGTTTTTCAAGATTGGCCGCATAGGGCATCGGCACGTCTTTGCCCGTGCAGTTGATCACCGGCGCATCGAGATAATCGAACGCCTCCTGCATGATTACGGAGGTGATGTAATTGCCGACGCAGCCCTGTGGCCAGCCCTCCTCAACCGTGATGCACCGGTTGGTTTTCATCACGGACCGGATGATACTGGCTGTATCCATCGGGCGAAGTGTCCGCAGATCGATCACTTCAGCACTGACACCATCTTCTGCGAGTTTTTCTGCGGCTTGCAGCGCGTACTGCATGCCAATTCCAAAGCTCACTATGGTCACGTCCTCGCCTTCTCGCCAGATCCGTGCTTTGCCAAAGGGGACAGTGTAATCTTCCATCTCAGGAACATCGAAGGTGCGCCCGTACAGGATCTCGTTTTCGAGGAAGATGACTG
>NZ_JAHEHZ010000169.1 GCF_024639605.1 Roseobacter sp.
ATGGCCGGTTAATGCTGGTCACTCACCAGGTGAACATCTCAGGCCTGACAGGTCGCGGTACGCGCTCTGGTGAAGTGCTGATCATTCGCGCGGCAGCAGGATCGGTTGAGGTTCTGGGCAGCATTCTCATTGATCCCTGACCTGTACCACGGGTGTCTGACCCGGACTTCAAACTAAACCGATGGAAATCTGTTCCGGCTTTGAAACGACGGGCAACGACGGGATTATATTCATATTTGCGTGACGCCGGAGGTGCGCGACGTTGCGCGATCGGCTCTGGGTTCCGGTGTTAAATCCCGTGCCGGGTCAGGCGTTCAGATAAGCGACGAGCACAACCTCGCCCGCCGTGAACAGAGCAATTCCGGCGGTCGCCAGAGCCAGCGCCCATACCAGCTTTTCCAGGAATGTCATCGCTGACGCATCACGCGACTGATCGGGTTTTGCTTTCATAATACGGGTCTCATCGGCTTCGTCCCCTGCCCGACCTTAACCATTCAGGAAGGTGTTCAGTAAAAAACCATATCCTGTAAGAAAGGCGGCAGCAGCCAGAACGGCCCCTACCAGAAGCAAGGCCTTGTCTGCTGTGGTGGTGATCTGAGATGTCCGGTTCTGGTAGCTGCTCATATCGGCGCGCCTTTATTACTGCCTGTGGCTGTAATGTTAAGGCCTGTCGCCGGCGGCACCAATACGCGGACTCCTGCCTGGCGAATTCCCGCCTTGTTAACACTGCGGTGCGCTGCATCTTTGGTCCCGAGAGAACCCTCGGGTGACGGCGCGTCAATTATTTCCTGTTGATTATTCCCGGTGGTTTCTGAACGGCACAGGGGGTCCAACGTTGTGAATGTCAGTTTACGATCTGTCTGAAGGCAACAAAGCTATGCTCAGCCTGATGGCACTGGCGCTCTTTCATCCATCAGGCCTTCTGATTTCAGCGCTGCCCAGAAAGCCGCAGGGACGGGTGTCTGAAACCAGTCCAGGATCTGGTCAAGTTCCGCCGCATTGCGCGGGCCGGGTATAACGGACGTGACGATATCGTTCAGCAGCGGGAACTGCAGCGCCGCTGCGGCCAGAGGAATATCGAACGCGTCGGCGGCTGCGCTCAGCGCGCGGGCTTTCTGAGTGATCTCTTCGGGTGCTTTTGCATAGTTCCACATCTCCCGGCCTACCAGAATGCCCGAGTTGAACGGGCCTCCGCAGATGATTGACGTACCCGCAGACCGGCAGGCCGGAAACAGCGTGTCGAGGGGCGTCTGCTCAAGCAAAGTGTAGCGTCCCGCGAGGAGGAACACGTCCCAGTCGCCAATACCCAGCGCATCCATGCAGATCTCGTTCTCGTTGACCCCCAGTCCGACAGCCCTGACCTGTCCTGCCTTGCGCAGTTCATCCATCGCACGGTAGCCGCCCTTTTCAAGATCCCGGAAATGGCGCGCGTTGTCGTCTCCGTGCTGGAAACTACCGATGTCATGGGCGAGCAGAATATCGATCCGCTCAAGCCCGAGACGCTGAAGATTATCTTCCCACGCACGCATAATACCGTCATAGCCGTAATCGTACACCACGTGGAACGGCAGAGGATCAACCATGCCAAACGCCATCGGGTCTGCAACTGCGCCGGGTCGCAAAAGGCGCCCCACTTTATCCGACAGCACATAGTCTGTGCCGCGCAGCATATCCCCCATGACCCGCTCAGAGCGTCCAAATCCATACCAGGGCGCGGTATCAAAGTAACCGATACCGGCGTCTTTCGCGCGGCGTATCAGGTCCGCCGCCTGGGCGTAGTCCAGATCAGCGAAATTGCCGCCAAGCGGTGCCCCCCCGAGGCCAAGCGTATCAATTGCAAGCCCGGTCGTCCCGACCTGTCTTTTTTCCATTTCCGGCACCTCTTTTGTTCAGCGTCATCTGAAGCAGAAAACTGACTGTGCTTCCAGTCGGTGCGGCGTTGCAAATATCCGGTCCGCATCAGTTCCGGCACAATAAGGCAAGCAAACGAAGACCCCGATGCCGAGTGCTCACGGCACAGATGTTAACGCCTGAGTGTCGTTGCGCTTGATCCGGATCAACGCAGTTTTTTTCGGTCGCTATAGGCTTGTGTAACCTCGCTGAAGCAGGTCACACATGAAACAGATATTTTGTTTTATCCCGTTTATCGTCTTTGCACCCTCTTTGCAGGCCGCGGACATGGGGAAAGCGTTATTCTTTGACAACTGCATCGCCTGCCACGGGGTGACCGGTCAGGGCGACGGTCCTGTCGCGCGGGATCTGAACGTGCCTCCCGCCGATCTGACGAGGATTGCCGCGCGTCGTGACGGGGTCTGGCCCATGCTCGAAATCATGTCGATCATAGACGGCTACTCCCGCAACGCGCATTCGCGCGAGGATATGCCGGTTTTTGAGAACTTTCTGGACAATGAAATGGTAGAATTTGACACCGGAAACGGCGTGACCGTCCTTGTGCCTGAAAAGCTGATTGAAATAGTGACATATCTCGAAGCCCTGCAGGATCCTGCGCCAACGAGCTACGTGCCCTGACCGCTGTTTGCACGTCGCGGCCCGGGCGTGCGGGCTCTGGCCCGGCGCGCACAGGCGCTGCACTCTTTGACCGGTCCGGCCTTATGTTTATGCTAAGCGCATGGGCTATGTTACCTCACTCTTTGCGCGAAAGATGGTGGCAGCGGCAGGCGACGAAATCGATGCCTCCGCGCTGTTAAAGCAGGCCGGTATTGACCCCGACGGGCCTTGGGACCCGAAGGTGATGATCTGCGCTGATCTTTATTACGATATGCTGGAACAGATCGCAGACCAGGTCGATGTGACCGGCCTGCCGGTGCAGGTGGGCGCGTCGATGCGACCGGATGAATACGGCGCACTGGGACTGGCGTTCAAGGCGGCAACAATTCTGGGCGCATCCTTCGCCCGGATCGAACGGTATGCACGGCTCTGGACCAGTGTTGTCGAATATGAACTGCGCCCGGCACCGGCGGGGACGCTCTTTATTCTTCATCGACCCGGCCCCCGGCGGCTCGGCATGCGGTTGTCGAATGAAGCAACGCTGGCGAGTGCCGTGTCGCTCGCCCGGCAGGTCAGCGGGACACCGTTCACCCCTCTGGAAGTCCTGATCCGGCACCCTGCCCCGAAATCCGTTACCACACACGAGGACTGGTTTGGCTGCCCGGTCCGGTTCAGTGCAGAGCTTGACGCGATCCTGCTGGCCCCGGAGATGCTGTCGCAGCCGAACAGTCTCGGAGATGAGGGGATTTCGCGCTATCTGATCTCGCATCTGGATGCCGAACTGTCGCAGATTACCAAAGAAGCCTTTGTCGTTGCACAGGCGAGGGATGCAATCGCGCAGGCCCTGAGCGAAGGCACGCCAAAGATGGCTGATATCGCGGCCGGTCTGGGCCTCAGCACGCGCTCGTTTCACCGGCGGTTGTCAGAACACGGGATGAGCTTCCAGACCCTGACCGAGGACACGCGTCGCAGCCTGGCAGAGGGGCTTTTGCGCGACAATGACCATTCGCTCGCCGAAATTGCATTTCTGACAGGGTTTTCCGAGCAAAGCTCTTTTACACGGGCGTTCAGGCGATGGCTCGGCGAGACCCCGGCCAGTTACCGCAAGCAGATCAGACTGAACCAGGCGTAAAGATGCACCTGCGCTCGGGGATCTCGCACTGACGCTCATTCTGTTGGTCCGTGCAGCGCCGTTTTCTGCCTTCAAATACGCAATTCATCGGCGGAAGCAGAGACCGGATGGTGGCTGTCTCTGTTGCCTGTCTGAGATCTGATACCGGCTGTTCGCATTCTGCGCCGTCAGCCTCGCGGGTACTTGACGGCGCGCAGACCAGAGCAGTTTCGATCGCACCGACCGCGCCGGAAACCACCTGACCGCCACGCGTCCATATCGACCGGGTACGCAGGCTGCGGGAGACCTGCCACACCGGGAGCCGCCTTTCCCGCGCTGCGATCGCCGCGATCTGGCCGCGATCTGGCCGCGATCTGGCCGCGAGGGTCAAAACTGTGGCGCGAGCGGTCAATACCACCGGACGTGCCGTCGATTATCCCGGGGTCCATCACTTTGACCGAAAGGAGAAACACGTGAGCAACAACCTTACACTTGTTATCGGCGCGACCGGCAAAACCGGCAGCCGCGTCGCCGCCAAACTGGACGCCAGGGGCGTCCGCGTGCGCCGCGGATCGCGCAAGTCGGCGACACCGTTCGACTGGGAGGCGCCCGAAACCTGGGCTCCGGCCCTTGAAGGCGTGACATCAGCCTACATTACCTATTTCCCCGATCTTGCTTTTCCGGGTGCTGTGGACAAGCTGGACTCGCTCTGTGAAACAGCAAAAGACGCCGGTGTCGGGCATCTCGTCCTGCTCTCCGGGCGCGGCGAGCATCATGCACAGCATGGCGAAGACGTTGTGCGCAGTTCGGGCGTGGATTTTACCATCGTGCGCGCGGCCTGGTTTGCGCAGAATTTCAGTGAAGGGTACCTGCGTGATCCGGTTCTGGCAGGCCTTCTGCCTGCGCCCGGCGGCGACGTAACCGAGCCTATCATCGATGTTGAGGACATTGCGGACGTCGTCGTGGCCGCTCTGACCGAAGACGGCCACAAAGGTAAACTCTACGAGGTGACGGGACCTGAGCTGCTGAGCTTTGCCGATATGGCGGCAATTCTTACCGCAGCGACCGGGCGCGACATCCGGCACACCCCGATCAGCTTTGCAGATTTTCATGCAAATATCGCCCGGTCAGGCGGCAGGTTCGTAGCGGACGTTTTTACCGCGATTGCCCGCGAGACTCTGGACGGGCGAAATGCCACTCTCACCGACGGTGTGCAGCGCGCACTGGGCCGTCCCGCACGCAACTTTGCAGATTTCGCCACACACGCGGCCAGATCCGGGTGCTGGTCGGTTGCGGCGGCAGAGCCTGTGCACGTCGTCTCTGAAGGGATCTGATATGACTCTCACGGTTTTTCAAAAACTCGCACTGGGTGTCTCAGGCGTTACGGCCCTTGGCATTGGTTGCTTTATCCTTGCTGCACCTGAGGCGTTTTATGCAGGCTACGGCATCACTTTTGTGCAGGACCCCGGTTTGCTCAGCGAGCTTCGGGCACCGGCGGCGGGGCTTGCTGCTCTTGGTATGCTGATGCTGCTGGGCATTGTGCGCCCCGCGGTCGCTCAGATCTCGATTGCCGTGGCTCTGACTGTGTATCTGGCCTTTCCCGCCGGACGGCTCATGGGGGTGGTGATCGATGGCCCTCCCCCGACCGGCATACTCGGCGCACTGATCCTGGAAGTGCTGATTGCGGTGCTCTGCCTCGCTGCCTTCTGCCGCAGACTTCGACCGCGAGGGTCCCGGGGTACACAGCCACGCACCGCCTGAGCATATGGATAACGGGGGGGGTGCGCGCGCCCCCTTTTCTCATTCAGATATGGATCTGTTGTCTGTGACCCCGCAGTTCAGTCCTCACTCCGTCCGCTGTCCCTGCCCGCGCGCTCCCCGGCGGCGATTTTCCGGTGTTTCAGATTCAATTATGCGGTCGCTCTTACTCACCAGTGGTACGGGCGGCATGAGGGCCACGCAGGTCGTCGACCCCCAGGTGTATTGCCGGGTTTTCATGACGCTCTTTCCAGGTATTGCGGGCGCATCGCTGATCATTGCGGTCGCGGACGCGATCTTTTCCCGCCCTATGGCAGGAGCATCCCACGGATCATAAAAAAGAACATCGCGGCAAGCACCGCCGCGACCGGAACGGTGATTATCCAGGCCGCTGCAATGCGCAGCAGAAGGTTACGTTTCACCAGTTCGACACGATGTACACGACCCAGTGCACGTCTTTCCTTTTTGCCAAGCAAACGATCGGCTGAGGCCTGTGCTTTCATGTCGCGCAGCATTTCCCCCTTTGCGCTCACGTCGGCCGCATTGAACCGCGCGAGAAACTCCTCGACAGCTTTCGGATCACTGTCGGCATGGTGGCTGCGTATTTCATCAAGCATACGCGCATAGCTCGATTTGATGTATTCGCGCAGAAACCCAACACCGAAGACACCCCCCACAGCGATATGGGTCGAGCTGACGGGCAGCCCGAGTTGTGACGCGATAATCACCGTGATCGCGGCCGCCATGGCGATGCAGAAGGCGCGGATTTTGTCGAGTTCGGTGATCTCGCTGCCAACCGTGCGGATGAGCTTGGGCCCGTAAAGCGCCAGCCCCAGCGATATACCGATGGCACCGACCGCCATGACCCAGACAGGAATGCCGGCTTTTGCGGATATGCCGCCTTCGGAAATGGCTTCGTTGATCCCGGCAAGCGGACCGACCGCATTGGCGACATCATTCGCCCCGTGCGCAAAGCTTAAAAGAGCCGCGGCAAAGATCAAAGGGACCGTAAAGA
>NZ_JAHEHZ010000003.1 GCF_024639605.1 Roseobacter sp.
CCCCGCACTGATATGCGGGCTGTCGAGAAGTCCCAGATATTCCAGATCCTGCATGACGTTGCGGATCGTCGCCGCACTCACCTTTTCCGAGAAATCCCGTGTCAGTGTGCGCGAGCCGACAGGCGCGCCATCAGCAAGGTAGCCTTCGACCACGCGTCGAAACACTTCGCGCGAGCGATCGTTCATCTCTCCGAGGATATCTGCCTTGTCACTCATAACCGTTTCCTGACCAGGAGCACATAAAAGCACAGATCGCGCGGAATTCAATCGGGGTTGCATCAGGGCCCGCAGCCCCTGTATCGGAGAGACGCATATAAAAAGGATATCCCATGCGCCCCTCCGGCCGAGAACTGAACGAAATGCGCGCTGTTTCTATAGAAACAGATTTCACCAAACACGCCGAAGGCTCCGCGCTGATCCGCATGGGCGACACGCATGTGCTCTGTACCGCAACCATCGAAGACCGCGTGCCGCCGTTCATAAAAGGCTCCGGGCTTGGCTGGGTTACAGCAGAATACGGCATGCTGCCACGCGCCACCAACACCCGCATGCGCCGCGAAGCCGCCAGCGGCAAACAGGGTGGCCGCACCGTCGAGATCCAGCGACTGATCGGGCGCTCTCTGCGCGCCGGTGTCGATCGCGTGGCCCTGGGCGAGCGGCAGATCACCGTCGATTGCGATGTACTACAGGCTGATGGCGGCACCCGCTGCGCATCTATCACCGGCGGCTGGATCGCGCTGAAACTGGCGGTGAACAAGCTGATGAAGGCCGGCGATGTTGTCAGTGACCCGCTGACCGATCCGGTGGCCGCGATCAGCTGCGGCATCTATGCAGGCCAGCCGGTGCTTGATCTGGACTATCCGGAAGATTCCGAGGCCGGCGTGGATGGTAATTTCATCATGACCGGCACGAAACAGCTCATTGAGGTGCAGATGAGTGCTGAGGGCTCGACCTATTCACGTGATCAGATGAATGCTTTACTTGATCTTGCCGAAAAAGGCGTGAGCGAACTGGTCACAGCACAGAAAGCCGCCACCTCATGACACGACGCTTCACTGGCAAACGTATCCTGATCGCCACCCATAACACGGGCAAGCTGGAAGAGATGGAACAGCTCTTTGCGCAACACGGGGTCGAGGTTGTGGGTGCTGCCGCGATGGAGCTGACGGAACCCGAAGAAACCGAAGACACCTTTGTCGGCAACGCCCGGATCAAGGCGCGCGGGGCCGTCGCGGGCACCGGCTTGCCTGCGCTGGCGGACGACTCCGGGATTGAGGTTGAAGGACTGGACGATCAGCCGGGCGTTTACGCCGCCGACTGGGCCGAAACACCTGACGGTCGCGATTTCATGATGGCGATGCAGAAAACCCACGACATGCTGGTGTCCAAAGGCGTGCCACAGCCCTGGCGCGCCCGTTTCCGCGCCACCTTTGTGCTGGCCTGGCCCGGCGGCGACGAAGAGGTCTTTGAGGGCCGCGTGAACGGCACGCTCGTATGGCCGGTCCGGGGCGGGACCGGGCACGGCTATGACCCGATGTTCATGCCCGACGGGTACGACGTGACCTTTGCCGAAATGGACCCGGCACAGA
Source organism: Roseobacter sp. (assembly GCF_024639605.1). Classification (GTDB taxonomy): domain Bacteria; phylum Pseudomonadota; class Alphaproteobacteria; order Rhodobacterales; family Rhodobacteraceae; genus Roseobacter. Next base: position 1,590 of record NZ_JAHEHZ010000003.1, read on the forward strand.
AAAACAAGGTGAGCCACCGCGCCGACGCCTTCCGGAAACTGATTGCCGGCTGCTTTGGCTGAGGATTGGCAGGAGGGCGGGTTCGGGCTCTATATCCACTGGCCTTTCTGCGAGGCAAAGTGTCCCTATTGCGACTTTAACAGTCACGTATCACGCTCCATCAACCAGGCGGCCTGGGCTGCGGCGTATCTGTCGGAACTGCGCCGCGCAGCTTCTGAAACTCCGGGCCGGGTGCTGAACGCGGTATTCTTCGGCGGCGGCACTCCCAGCCTGATGGACCCCGACACCGTTGCCGCGATCATCGCCGAAATCCGAAGGTTGTGGCCTGTGGCAAACGATCCGGAGATCACGCTGGAAGCAAACCCCGGTTCTGTGGAGGCCGGGCGCTTCCGGGCCTATCGCGATGGAGGCGTGAACCGTATCTCGATGGGTATTCAGGCGCTCAATGATGATGATCTGCGCCGGCTGGGCCGTATCCACACCGCGCAGGAAGCCATGGCCGCATTCGATATCGCGCGGGACACTTTCGCCCGGGTCAGTTTTGACCTGATTTATGCCCGCCAGGGACAATCCCTTGCAGACTGGGATGCGGAACTGCGCTCTGCCCTGTCGATGGCCGTAGACCACCTGTCGCTTTATCAGCTGACCATCGAACAGGGCACCGCTTTCGGCGACCGCTACAACGCCGGCAAATTGCGCGGCCTTCCCGACGATGATCTGAGCGTGGATCTCTATGCTCTGACCCGCGACATTTGCGGCGCGGAGGGCATGCCCGCGTATGAAGTTTCCAATCATGCCCGGGACGGGGCGCAGTCCCGGCACAACCTGATCTACTGGCGATACGGTGATTACATCGGGATCGGTCCGGGCGCACACGGGCGGCTCACATCAGACGGGGCACGATACGCTACTGAATGTTTCTCTAACCCAACGCGATGGCTTGCCGCTGTCGACACCAACTCCGCTGAAAAACCCCGCCAGCTTCTGACGCGGGCAGACGAGGCCAGTGAATTTCTGCTGATGGGATTGCGTCTGAAGGAGGGCGTCAGCCTCTCCCGCTATGAAAAGCTCAGCGGCAGACCGCTTGATCCCGGCCGCATTGAGCATCTTCGCGATATCGGTATGGTCGATGCGACTAAAGACAGAATTACTGTTTCAGAACAAGGGTTTATGGTTCTTAATGCAGTGCTTGCCGACCTTCTGAGCGTTTAACTCCCGCTCAGAATACGGCAAAGCTCGTCCAGCTCTTCCAGCGATGAATAGTGCAGCGTGATATGCCCTTTTTCGCCGCCAGGCTTATGGGAGAGCTCGACCTTCATCCCAAGGGTCGCGGAAAGATCCCCTTCAAGCGCTTTGGTATCGGCATCCTTTGCAGGCGCCGCAGCTTTCTCAGGCCTCGTGGCGCCGTCCCCCGCCTGAACCTTTTTCACAAGCGCTTCTGTCGCGCGCACGGACAGCCCGCCTTTGACGATCTGCTTTGCGAGGGCCAGCGGATCATCGGACCCGATCAGCGCGCGCGCATGACCGGCGCTCAGCGTATCACCGCGGACCATGTCCAGAACAGGTTCAGGTAGATTCAGCAAGCGCAACAGGTTGGCAATATGGCTGCGGCTCTTGCCAAGGGCCTCGGCCATCTTTTCCTGAGTGTGGCCAAACTCATCCATCAGGCGCCGGTAGCCAGCAGCCTCTTCCACCGCATTCAGATCGGCCCGCTGGATATTTTCGATAATCGCCACTTCGAGCACTTCGACATCGGAAAACTGCCGCACGATGACCGGCAACTCATGCAGCTTTGCCATCTGCGCCGCGCGCCAGCGCCGCTCTCCTGCAACAATCTCATAGCGTCCGCTTGCCAGGGCCCGCACGATCAGGGGCTGAATGATTCCCTTCTCTTTGATCGAGGCCGCAAGATCATCAAGATCACCGTCCGCAAAGCGTTTGCGCGGCTGGTCCGGATTCGGGGATATCTGTTCAATAGGGATTTTCCGCTCGGCAGCTGCGGGGCCTGCAGCAGCACGCTCCCCGGTGTCCGCCACATCCGACATCAGGGCAGACAGCCCCCGTCCCAAACCACGCTTGCGCTCTGTTCCACCCGACATGTCCCGCTCCCTCACGCCACTTTGGCTTTATTTTTATGCATAATTTCCTGCGCCAGCGCGCGATAGGCCTGCGCGCCTTTCGACGCTGTGTCATAAGTCAGCACCGGCATGGCATAAGACGGCGCTTCACTGACACGCACGTTGCGGGGAATGCGCGTTTCAAACACCAGTTCCCCCAGATTGTCCCGTGCATCCTGCTCCACCAGCGTCGACAGGTTGTTGCGCTGATCGAACATTGTCAGCAGCACGCCCTCAATGCGCAGGTTCTTGTTCCCGGTCTGACGCACTTCGCGAATCGTCAGCATGAGCTGAGACAGACCTTCCAGCGCGAAAAACTCACTTTGCAGCGGCACCAGAACGGAATGCGCCGCAATCATCGCATTCACCGTCAGCAGGTTCAGCGACGGCGGGCAATCGATCAGGATATAGTCGAGGTTGAAATCGTCCATCCGCGTCTGACGCAGCGCGTCATGCAGAAGAAAACTACGCTTTTCGTTGGACATCAGTTCCAGATCGGCAGAACTCAGATCGACCGTTGCCGGCACGATCATCAGATTTGGCGTAACCGTCGGCAGAATAACCGAGCCCAGATCGATGTCTTCAAGCAAAAGCTCATAGGTGGTGAATTCACGGTTCTCCATCTCGATCCCGAGACCGGTGGACGCATTTCCCTGCGGATCCAGATCAATCACCAGTACCCGTGCGCCGGATTCGGCGAGTGCTGCGGCAAGATTGATGGTGGTCGTCGTCTTGCCGACGCCCCCTTTCTGATTCGCAACTGCAATAATTTTTGGGCCTTGAGGACGCGACAGGTCAGACACGCTTGATTTCCTTTATCTCAAGAACGGCAGCAGCGGGGTTCGTTTTACTTTTATGCGATGTGACGGAAAATGACCAGGTTTCCTGTGCTCTGGCGAGCTCTTTTTCCCATGTTTCGCCTTTGAAAAAGACGGCGCGACCCTCAGGGTTGAGATGACGCTCAGCATACCCGATAAGCTCCGTCAGATCAGCCAGCGCCCGGGCAGAAATCACATCGGCTCCCACGGGCTCAGTGGTCTCAACCCGGGACACCTTAACGGATGCGTTCAGGTCAAGCTCTCTTATGGCAGTTCTCAGAAACGCCGCCTTACGCTGATCGCTTTCGATCATGATGACCCGGCCGCCAGGGTTTTGCCGCTGCGCAAGGATCGCAATGATAATAGCGGGAAATCCGCCCCCGCTTCCGATATCCAGCCAGGTATTCCAATCTTCGACAATCGGATACGCCTGCGCAGAATCCCATATATGGCGGCTCCAAAGCTCTGGGATACTTGATTTAGATATCAGGTTTATTCGCGGGTTCCATTTGAGCACCAGATCGTGAAAGACACAAAGCCGCTCAGATGTTTCACGTGAAACATTGATATCCATCGGCGCCTGTGAACTCATGCGGATCTGCGCTTGTTGCGCTGCCGCAGCCGCGCCAGAACAATGGTCATGGCCGCCGGTGTGATCCCATCGACACGCCCCATCTGCGCGAGCGTCTCCGGACGCGCCAGGGAAAGCTTAACCTGCAGTTCTTTCGACAACCCATCGAGAGAAGTATACTCAAAGTCGGCTGGTATCTTAAGCGCCTCGTCCTTCTGCAGCATCGCGATATCCCGCTGCTGACGCTCAATGTAGTTGGCATAAAGTGCTTCCCGCTCCATCTGACGCCGTATCTCAGGCTGGACTGCGGCCAAACGCGCATCAACCCGTTCAACCATATCAAAATCTGCGTCCGGAAAGGCCAGTAACTCCATCGCCGTTCTGCGGGACCCATCCTGGTTGATCTTCATGCCTGCCGCGCCTGCCTCCGATGGTGTAAACGTTGCATCTGTCAGCATGGTTCTTGCTGCCTCAAGCGCTTCCCGCTTTTCTGACCACGCGGCGGCGCGTGCCGGACCCACACATCCGATTGCGATTCCTTTCGGCGTCAGACGCTGATCGGCATTATCCGCCCGCAGTGACAGCCTGAATTCTGCACGGGAGGTAAACATGCGGTAAGGTTCCGTCACCCCCCGTGTGGTGAGATCGTCGATCATAACGCCGATATAGCTTTCGGCCCTTGAAAATATGATCTTTTCGCGCCCCATCGCCCGGGCGGCCGCGTTCAACCCAGCGACCATGCCCTGCGCTGCAGCCTCCTCATACCCGGTGGTTCCGTTGATCTGACCAGCGAGATAAAGCCCTGGAATACTGTCCAGACCCAGCGTCGCATTCAAGACCCTCGGATCGACAAAATCATATTCAATTGCGTAGCCAGGCTGAATGATCCGAGCTCCTTCTAGACCTTCTATCGACCGGACATATTCCAATTGAACGGCTTCGGGCAGAGATGTTGAAATTCCGTTCGGATAGACCGTATTCGTGTTCAACCCCTCTGGTTCAAGAAAAATCTGGTGGGATTCCTTATCGGCAAAGCGCACGATTTTATCTTCAATTGACGGGCAATATCTAGGTCCGACGCCGTCAATATGCCCACCGTACATTGCTGACTTCTCAAGATTTGCCCGGATAATAGCATGCGTTTTTTCATTGGTGTGCGTAATACCGCAGGAGACTTGCCGCGCTGAAACACCTAGCGACATAAAGGAAAAAAGCACCGGTTCATCATCGCCCGGTTGTTCTTCAAGGATGTCCCAGTTGATTGTTGTCCCGTCCAGTCGCGGCGGCGTCCCGGTTTTTAAACGCCCCATAGGAAGCTCAAAGCTATCCATACGATCTGCAAGCTTAACGGACGCGCGATCACCCATCCGTCCACCTGACCGTGAGACATCTCCGATATGAATAACACCGCGCAGAAAGGTCCCGGTGGTCAGCACAACTGTTTGTGACGCAATCTCACTCCCGTCTGAAAGGATCACACCTGTCACCCCCGAGCCATACATCTGAAAATCAGTAACCTCGCCCGTTATGACGGTGAGATTTTCCTGATGAGTGATTTCAGCAAGCATTTCCCGTTGATAGATTTCGCGGTCGGATTGTGCCCGGGGGCCCTGTACTGCCGGCCCCTTGCGCCGGTTCAGCAGACGAAACTGAATACCCGCTTTATCAGCAACCCGGCCCATGACGCCGTCCAGCGCATCTATTTCCCGTACCAAATGCCCTTTACCGAGGCCACCGATCGCCGGGTTACAAGACATAACACCGATTCCGGCCTCTGACATGGTTACAAGCGCGGTCTGTGCGCCACAACGCGCTGCCGCGTGCGCGGCTTCGGCCCCGGCATGACCGCCACCAATCACCAGAACGTCAAATTGTTTCACGTGAAACACTCCGCTATTTTCCGAGGCAAAAGCTGGCGAAAATCTCATCCAGCAGGTTCTCAACATCAATGCGGCCAACGAGCGCCTCAAGTGCTCGAATCGCAGATCTCAGTTCTTCGGCAGCTATATCATATAGCTCCGGTCCGCGACCAACGATCTCCCGGGCAGCTTTCAGGCCATCCAGCGCGCGCTCCATGGCAACCCGGTGGCGCTCGTGCGTGGCAATCCCGGCATCAGAGGTTCTGTTTGAGAGGATCTGCCTGATATCTTCGATCAGTTCATTAACACCCTGACCAGTTCTTCCCGAAACGCCTCGAACACCAGAAAAAGGCGTGTCCTGCTTCGGCACGAGGACGATATCTTCCGGACAAGGGGAAATCTTCAGAATTCCGCCGTCGTTCAGAAAAACACGCAGATCGGCCCTTTCTGCCCGCTCGACAGCACGCTCAACTCCGATCGCTTCAATCTGGTCTTCGCTGTCCCGAAGGCCAGCGGTGTCCAGAAATGTAACAGGCAGCCCGCCCAGATCCATTCTCACTTCAATCACATCGCGCGTTGTTCCGGCAATCTCAGACGTGATCGCAGCATCCCTGCCGGCCAGTCGGTTCAGCAGCGTGGATTTCCCAACGTTGGGCGCACCAATGATCGCAACCTCAAACCCGGTTCTGATCCTCTCGGCAACAAATGAGCCGTTGATCTCAGAGGTGATGTCGGATGCGGTCGCGGTCAGGAGTGTTGACACTTCCGGAGAGACATCAACGGGCACGTCCTCATCCGCAAAATCAATGGTGGCCTCAAGTAAGGCAGCCGCACGAATAAGGTCCCGACGCCAGATCTCGACCTTTTCTCCCAAGGCACCTGAAAAAACCCGCACAGCCTGACGACGTTGCGCGTCTGTCTCCGCATTTATGAGATCCGCCAGGCCTTCGACCTGCGCGAGATCCAGCCGGTTATTCTCCAGAGCGCGCCGTGTGAACTCGCCAGGCTCCGCCAGCCGGCATCCATCAATTGTGCCAAGCTCTTTCAGGCAGCCGCGCACAACAGCCACACTACCATGCACCTGCAACTCCACCACGTCTTCTCCGGTAAAGCTGTTTGGCCCGGAGAAGCTGAGTACCAGCGCCTCATCGATCAGATCTCCGGAGGCATCCCGCAGTTTTCTCACGGCAGCACGCCGGGATTGAGGGACATCCCCACACAGCACCTCAGCCGCGTCGAACGCGAGAGGACCGGAAATCCGGATCACCGACACGCCGGCCCTGCCTTGCGCCGTTGCGAGGGCAAAGATCGTATCCATTACGGTTAACTCACTGTTAATAAACAGTAATTCAGGTATTCATAGAATCAAAAAACTCAGCGTTATTTTTGGTCTGCTTGAGTTTCGAGATCAGGAACTCAATGGCATCTGTGGTGCCCATCGGGTTCAGAATACGACGCAGCACGAAGGTTTTCTGCAGATCGATCTTGTCGACAAGCAGGTCTTCTTTCCGGGTGCCCGATTTGAGAATGTCCATCGCGGGGAAGACCCGTTTGTCGGCCACCTTGCGATCCAGCACAATCTCGGAGTTGCCCGTGCCTTTGAATTCTTCAAAGATCACCTCATCCATCCGGCTGCCCGTGTCGATCAGCGCCGTGGCAATGATGGTCAGCGAGCCACCCTCTTCGATGTTCCGCGCAGCACCAAAGAAGCGTTTAGGCCGCTGCAGCGCATTAGCGTCGACACCGCCGGTCAGAACCTTACCCGACGAGGGCACAACAGTGTTAAACGCCCGGCCCAGTCGCGTGATGGAATCGAGCAGAATGACCACGTCACGCTTGTGCTCCACGAGACGCTTGGCCTTTTCAATCACCATATCCGAGACCGCCACGTGACGTGTTGCAGGCTCATCGAAGGTCGAGGAGACCACCTCGCCTTTGACCGAGCGCTGCATGTCGGTGACCTCTTCGGGCCGTTCGTCGATGAGCAGAACAATCAGATAGCATTCCGGATGGTTCTTCTCGATCGAATTGGCAATGTTCTGCAGCAGAACGGTTTTACCCGTGCGCGGCGGCGCGACAATCAGCGACCGCTGCCCTTTACCAATCGGTGACACCAGGTCGATGATCCGCGCGGACCGGTCTTTGCTTGTCGGATCGTCTGTTTCCATCGTCAGACGCTCATCCGGATAGAGCGGCGTGAGGTTTTCAAAAGCAACCTTGTGGCGCGCCTTTTCCGGCTCTTCGAAGTTGATTTGCGTGACATCGATCAGCGCAAAATACCGCTCATTGTCGTCCGGCGCTTTGATGACGCCTTCGATGGTGTCCCCGGTGCGCAGCGAATATTTGCGGATCATCTCAGGCGACACATAGATGTCGTCTGGACCCGGCAGATAGTTTGCCTCAGGAGAGCGCAGAAAGCCAAATCCGTCCTGCAGCACTTCGAGCACGCCGTCCCCGGAAATTTCCCAGCCCTCATCTGCGCGCTCGCGCAGGATCTGGAACATCATCTCGCCTTTGCGCATGGTCGATGCGTTTTCGATCTCCAGATCTTCGGCCATGGACAGGAGATCTTTTGGCGACTTGCGCTTGAGATCCGCCAGGTTCAGCGTTTCCATCGGTTCGTTGGTGTCGATCGTGTCAGTTGTCATGGAGATACCCGCAAAGCCGCGTGGCCCGGCGGCCCGCAGCAAGAATTCAGAAATGTAAGGTCTGCACCATCCCCGGACGGGGTGGTGGCAATCAGTTAATCAGCCAGTCCGCCCCTGTCAATCAGAACCGGACCACCACCGACAGAACAATCAGGACCATCAGCACTGTGGGCACCTCATTCATCATCCGGTACTGCCGGCCGGTCAGAGTATTTTCACCAGCGATAAACTCTTTGCGCCGCAACCCCAGCCAGTGATGAAACCATGTCATGGCCAGCACACCGCCAGCCTTTGTCCAGGGCCAGACCTGATCCCAGCTCACAATGCCCGGGGTAAAGACCAGACACAGCCCGAAGATCCAGGTGGCAATCATCGCCGGGTTCATGATCGCGCGCAGCAGGCGCCGTTCCATGTCCTGAAACATCTGATGGGTATCGCCCGTCGTGCCCACCTGTTCGGTATGATAAACAAAAAGGCGTGGCAGATAGAAAAGCCCGGCCATCCAGGCAATCACCGACATAATGTGAAAGGCCTTGATCCAGGGATAGGCGTTTAAGAGCAGATCAGTCATTCCGGGCCCCCGTCGGTCCAACCCTCTTAATAATTAATAAAGAAAGAGAAAAGGATGATGATGTAGGTAGGGTTGCCGATTTCTGTGGATTAACGATTTACCAGGGGTTTTTCCCACAGGGGGACAAGATCAGCGTTTAAAATTAACAGTATGGTAATGAAATAAATAACGATTTAAAATCAAGTAATTAAATGGTCCTATTACTCCGGGAAACTGTACGACTCTGTGTATAAACCGGTGGAAGACACATTATGCACACCGACTGGTTTATCCTTACCCTTACGGGGGTGAAATGCGCCGGACCCCGTGAGACAAGCGCGCCGCCCGGGACTTGCGCCGGGCCGGCATTTTGCCCAGAAGAAATGCAGCAACAATCCAGCGTCCCGCACACAGGCTTATTCACATGCCAACGCCCCTGATCCTTGCCTCCGGATCCGAGATTCGCGCCCGGCTTCTGCAGCAGGCTGCCGTTGCATTCACGGTCGTCCCGGCCCGGGTCGATGAAGAGATGGTGCGTGCGGCCCTACTGGCAGAAAACGCGCCGCCCCGGGATATTGCTGATACACTCGCGGAGCTCAAAGCCCGCAAGATCAGTGAAAAGTACCCCGGTGCGTTGGTAATCGGCTGTGATCAGGTGCTTGATCATAAGGGGACGCTGATGTCCAAGCCCGCGACGCCCGAAGATGCTGTTGATCAGTTGCACGCGTTGCGCGGAGGCCGGCATCAGCTTTTGTCGGCGGCGGTGGTCTGTGAAAACGGAGAGGCGATCTGGCGACACGTGGGTCAGGTCAGGCTGTATATGCGCGCTGCGACCGATGCTTATATCGCGGGATATGTCGCGCGGAACTGGGACAGCATCCGCCATTCCGTCGGCGCCTATAAACTCGAAGAAGAAGGCGTGCGGCTTTTTCACCGGGTCGAGGGCGACTATTTCAATGTGCTGGGCCTGCCTTTGCTGGAGCTTCTGTCCTGGCTCACTTTGCGGGGGGATCTCGAACAATGATCAGGGAAAACATCCCGCTGGCCGGCGTGATCGGATCACCCATCGCCCACTCCCGGTCCCCGCAGCTGCACGGGTACTGGTTGCACAGATACGATATTGCTGGATTCTACGTACCGATGAACGTGGCGGCAGGCGATCTGGAAACGGTGTTGCGCACCCTGCCGCGCGCCGGATTTGTCGGGGTAAATGTCACCATCCCGCATAAAGAAGCCGCTCTCAGAATTGCGGATGAGACCAGTGAAACCGCCCGGTCAGTCGGTGCGGCGAACACTCTGACTTTTCTGCCAGATGGACGAATTCACGCAGATAATACAGATGGTTACGGATTTATGGCAAATCTGCGCCAGGGCGCACCGTCCTGGAAACCTGAGTCCGGTCCGGCGCTGGTTTTAGGCGCTGGCGGCGCCGCGCGTGCAGTGATCGTGGCCCTGCTGGATGCGGGTGTCCCGGAAATTTACCTGACGAACCGGACACGCGCCCGTGCCGAAGAACTGCGCGCGGCCTTCGGAGCTAAAATCACCGTCACCGGATGGGAAGACGCTCGGGATGCCGTTGAACCCGCGCATCTGATTGTGAATACCACGTCGCTGGGCATGACCGGGAAACCACCGCTGGAAACAGACCTCGCAGGTCTGCAACCGCGAACGCTGGTCACCGATCTGGTCTATGCTCCGCTCCGCACGGGTCTTCTGCAAACGGCCGCCGCGCGGGGCTGCGCGACGGTCGATGGACTGGGCATGCTTCTGCATCAGGGTGTTCCGGGATTTGAGAGATGGTTTGGTCAACGCCCCGACGTGACCGAAGACCTGCGCGATGCGGTGCTTGGCTGATGTTCATCCTCGGGCTCACCGGCTCCATCGGCATGGGCAAATCAACTACGGCGAAGATGTTCGCCGAAGAAGGCTGCGCCCTCTGGAACGCGGATGCTGCGGTGCACCGGCTTTATGCGAAAGGCGGCGCCGCCGTCGGACCATTGCAGGAGGCTTTCCCGCAAGCCATTTCGGATGGCGCTGTCAGCCGTGACACCCTGCGCGGCATCATTGCCGATGACCCGGGCGCGCTGAAACGGATCGAAGCAATCGTGCACCCGCTGGTCGCCGCCGACCGCGCGGCATTCCTGTCAGAAACCACCGCAGACATTGCCGTCCTCGATATTCCGCTGCTCTTTGAAACCGGAGGTGAAAAACTCGCAGATGCCGTTGTATGCGTCTCTGTTCCGGCCGAATTACAGGAAAAAAGAGTTATGGAGCGTGGCACGATGACACGTGAACAGTTTGCGCATATCCGCGATAAACAGCTGCCTGATGCCGAAAAACGAGCGCGTTCTGATTATGTGATCATCACCGATACGGTTGAACATGCCCGCGCGCAGGTTCAGAATATCGTCAGGCAGATCAGGGAGAAAATGGCCAATGCGTGAGATCGTTCTGGATACGGAAACCACCGGCTTTGACCCGGAAACCGGCGACCGGATCGTTGAGATCGGCGCAGTTGAGCTGATGGGCCATATGGCCACCGGGCGCACGTATCATCAGTATATCAACCCGGAACGCGCGATGCCGGAGGATGCGTTTCAGGTACACGGGCTTGGTGATGAGTTCCTTGCTGATAAACCGAAATTTGCCGAGGTCGGTCAGGGTTTTCTGGATTTCGTCGGCGATGCAAAGCTGGTCATTCACAACGCTGCATTCGACATCAAATTTCTCAATGCCGAGCTGAAATGGATGAACCTGCCGCAAATCCCCTGGGAGCAGGCAATTGATACGCTGGCGATTGCGCGCAAACGTTTCCCCGGGTCGCCCGCTTCTCTTGATGCGCTTTGCCGGCGTTTCAGCATCGATAATTCATCGCGCACCCTGCACGGAGCACTTCTCGACAGTGAAATCCTCGCAGAAGTATATCTGGAACTGATCGGGGGACGGCAGCCTGATTTCGGCCTGTCAGGTGACAGTCAGAAACCGGGCAGCGATGCAGTACCCGAGTGGACGCCGAGACCGCGTCCGACAGCACTGCCATCCCGTCTTTCTGAGAAAGAAGCCGCCGCCCATGCCGCCTTCGTGGCAAAGCTGGGCGACGACGCTATGTGGAAAAAAGCCTGAGATCAGGCGTCGGCTTTGGGTGTCTCTGCGGCCTGACGGCGCGCGATTTCGTTGCGGTAAAGCGACAGGAAATCAATGTTTTCGAGGTTGAGCGGCGGGAAGCCACCGTCTCGGGTGATGTCACTGACAACCCGGCGCAGAAACGGAAAAATCATCCGCGGGCATTCGATCAGCAAAAACGGGTGCAACTGATCTTCGGGCACGTTCTCGACATGGAAAATACCGGCATAATCGATCTCGAGCACGAAAAGCGTGGTGTCGCCCTCTTTTGCCTTTGATGTCACGTTCAGCTTGATCGATGTCTCGTACTGGTTTTCGGCTGAGCGCTTTTTGGCGTCCAGATTGACCTGCACCTGAACGTCGGGCGTCGTATCAGCCGGCGCGCCCTTCTGTGCCATGATGTTTTCAAAGGACATATCACGGATGAACTGACCAAGGACGCGCATCTGCGGGGCCTGAACCTGCTCCTGTCCGTTCGGCTGCGCTTGCGGTTGTTCGTCTGCCATTGGTTACTCCTGACGGGAAAATAAAATCAGCGCGTGCTTAACAGCTTGGCGGGGGCTTCTCAATGCCTGGTCCAGCCCGACGGACCAGACGGCGAATCGTCTTCGGGCCGGGCTTCGGAATACTCGCCCTCGATAACGTCATTCTGGTAATGCGCCCGTCGGGTATCCTGAAAACCGTCCCGCGGACCGGGGCCCATGGTCTGAATGTTCACCCGGGCGCGGATCGCAGCGAAAACAGCCGTGCGCACCCCGGGGATCAGCAGCAGAAAACCGATGGCATCGGTGAAAAACCCGGGCGTCAGCAGCAAAGCACCCGAAAAAAGGATCATCGCGCCGTGCACCAGCGGTTCGGTCGGATCTTTCATATCGGAAAACGACGCGCGCAGCTGCGTGAGCGCCAGCGCCCCCTGATTGCGCACCAGAACGGTACCGATGATCGCAGTAATAACGACCGTTGCGAGGGTCCATCCGAGACCAATTGCGCCGCCGATCTGGATGAAAAGTGTGATTTCAATCAGCGGAACCGCGAGAAAGGCTATAAAGAGCCACATTTTGATACTTCCTTTCATGGCACCGCAGTGGACTTGGGCGTGCCCCGCACCTACATAAGAGCAGACTGGCTCCGTTTCCACATCGTACCCCGCATGAGGTTTTTATGAATTCGTCCCTGATACAGCTTCTTGTCCTTGCCGGCATCGCTGTTTTTTTGATTCTGCGCCTGAAAAACGTGCTTGGGACCCGGGATGGATTTGAAGCACCGCCCGCGCAGAAACCCGTAACCGACCGGCGCGCCGGTCGTGACTTCGAAGTTATTGAGGGCGGACCCGATCTTGATATCACCGATCACGTCGATGAAGGCAGCGACGAGGCAAAAGCGCTGGCTGAGATGAAGCGCGCTGAGCCATCGTTCAGCGTTACCGAATTTCTTGGCGGTGCGCGCGGTGCTTATGAGATGATCGTCATGGGCTATGAGAACGGCGAGCTTGATCAGATCCAGCCGTTTCTCGCGGAAGACATCTATGATTCCTTCGTCGATGGCGTCGCCGCCCGCGAAGACGCCGGCCTGACGATCGAGGCAAACTTCATCGGCGTGCGTGAGATCAAACTCATGAATGCCACTTTCGACCGCGACACGAACGAGGCCGAGCTGACCATCCGCTTTACCAGCGAGATGACATCGGCGGTGCGCAATGCCGAAGGTGAGATAATCGAAGGCAGCACAACTGAAATCAAACGGCAGAAAGACACCTGGTCCTTTGCGCGGACCATGGGCGCGGATGATCCCAATTGGTTGCTGGTATCCACAGACGCCTGAATGCGGCGGTCTGTGCGGCATGCGCGGGGCTGGTTTTTATGGCTGATGCCGCGATGCCGGATACCCGAACGCAGATATTGTCGTTTGATGATCTCGATGGCTGGGCCGCGGATGACCATGCCGCGGCCTTTGATGTTTTTAACCAGACCTGTCCTGACCTGACCGCGCCCGACTGGCGCGCTGTCTGCGCCTATGCCACCAGCAATCCGGAGCCGCGGGCGTTTTTTGAGCTGTTCTTCCGGCCGGTGCTGATCGAAGATGATTCAGATATGCTTTTCACCGGATATTTCGAACCGGAACTCAGAGGCGCACTGACCCCGGACGCGCGCTACCGGTATCCGGTTTATGCCATGCCGCCCGAGGCGCTGGAAGTTGAGCAATGGTTTTCCCGACAGCAGCTGCTGGATGACGATCTCCTGGCCGGGCGTGGTCTTGAGATTGCTTACGTCGATGACCCGGTGGAGCTTTTCTTTCTTCAGATCCAGGGCTCGGGCCGGATCACCCTGCCGGACGGCGACAAAATCCGCGTAGGTTATGGCGGGGCAAACGGGCATCCCTATCGCTCGGTAGGCAAGGAGCTGGTGCGCCGTGGCGTTTACGAGGCGCATCAGGTAAGCGCCGATGTCATCCGGTCCTGGGTGCGGCGTAACCCGGTTGAGGGCGAGGCGCTGCTGTATCACAACCCGTCTTATGTTTTTTTCCGTGAAGTCAGCGAAGTGCCCGCGCATCTGGGCCCGCTTGGCGCGATGAACCGCTCGGTCACGCCGATGCGCACCATTGCAGTTGATCCTGCTTTCACACCGCTCGGCGCTCCGGTCTGGATCGAGAAAGACGGAGAAGATCCGTTGCGCCGGCTGATGATCGCACAGGATACCGGCTCTGCGATCAAAGGCGCGCAACGGGCGGATATTTTTTTTGGTACCGGCGATGACGCGGGGCGCGCGGCCGGGCGGCTCAGAGACCCCGGGCGGATGGTTGTGCTGCTGCCCATTCAGCGGGCCTATGCCTTGTTGCCGGAGGACACACCGTGAGCCGGCGCAAACTGCGACCTGATGAGATCGCGCTCTGGCAGCAGGTGGCGGACCGCACAGAGCGGCTCGATAAACGCGAAACATTTGATCCTGACGCGGTGGCTCCGAAACCTGTGCGCAGTGAGACGCCTCAGTCCCCGCGCAAAGTGCGCCAGGCTTTTGGCGATGCGATACAACCGCCCAGACCAGCGTCGCGCAAAACCAGTTACGATCTGGCACCGGCCCTGCCTGACCGTCTGCGCAAAGTGCCGGTCCAGATGGACCGCAAAACTTTTGGCAGAATGAACCGTGGCAAGCTGAAACCCGAGGGGCGCATCGATCTGCACGGCATGACGCTCGACCGTGCACATGCGGCCCTGAACCGGTTTATCATGTCCGCGCACGGATCCGGAAAACGGCTGGTGCTTGTGATCACCGGCAAGGGCAAAAACCGGGACGAGGGCGGACCGATCCCGGTGCGTTTTGGCGTGCTGCGTCATCAGGTGCCGCAATGGCTGACGACGCAACCGCTGGCCGGTGTGGTCATGCAGATCTCGGAGGCGCATATCAGCCACGGTGGCGGTGGTGCCTATTACGTCTACCTCAGGCGGCACCGCTAGGCAGATCGCGCTGGTAGCGCAGGATGCCGAAACCTGCCAGCAGGGCTCCGGCGAAATAATAAGCGGCAATCGGGATCATCTGTTGCGGAAAATCGATCCCGGCATCTATCAGCGCGCCGGTAATCCCCGGGCCGATGGCAGAGCCGAAAACCATCAGCGCCGCTGCTGCCGCTTTGATGGATCCCAAATTGCGCGTGCCATAGAAAACCGCCCAGAATGCAGTGATTGCCGTGGCCTGCATTCCCTGCCCGATCCCGAACACCGTCAGGCCGGCACCGGCCATGAAAATCGTATCCGCATAAGCGAGGATCAGGAACGACACACCAAACGGCACCAGGTAAAACGGCACGATCCATTTCACGCCGATCCGGTCCACGGCCCAGCCGGTGATGAAGGTAAAAGCGATGGTCGCCAGCGTATAGACCGGCATCAGCGCCACATAAGACACGAGGCTCCAGCCTTTAACTTCGGTCAGATGCACCTGCTGAAAAAACAATGCTGTGCCCCATGCGGCAGGCCCCAGAATGAGCGGGATCAGCATGTAAAAGAGCGGATGGCGCAACAGTTCTGCGCGGGTCCAGTGACGCCCGCCCATCCCGAGGCTTTGAGTGCTGTCTGACATGGATTGCGGTGTGCGTTCCTGGCGCAGCAGCATCTGCATCACCGGTATTGTCACCAGGATGCATATCGCCGCCAGAACCCAGAGCAAACGCCAGTCAAAGCGCACCAGCAGGGCCACGAAAATGACCGGCAAAAGCGCCTGGCCTGCGGCAAACCCCATAGATGCCAGCGAAATTGCCCGCCCGCGCGCCGCGACGAACCAGCGCGACATGGCCACCGCGCTGAGCTGCGACATCATCCCCTGGCCCGTCAGGCGCAGGGCATAAACGACAAACACCAGCAGAAATCCCGTCGGCACCAGGGCCATCGCCACGCAGGCCATCGCCAGCAATCCCATCACGCCCAGCGACAGATGCCGCACCCGGAAACGATCGGTCAGCGCGCCTGCCCAGATCATCGTGATGGCCGACAGTGTGGTGCCGATGGTATAAATGCCGCCCCAGCTGCCATCGGTCAGACCAAAGGCCTCTTTGATCTCACCGGCAAAGAGCGAGATGAAATAGGTCTGCCCGTAGGACGAGGTAAAGGTCAGCAGAAACCCCGCCAGCAAAAACAGCCGGTTGTCGATCAGAAAGCGGATGTAGCCCATGCGCAGAGGTGTTGCAGGACCGCAGCCCGATGGGAAGCCTTAAAGCACGTAGCGGCTGATATCTGTGGATTTTGTCAGCTCGCCGAGGTTGGCGTCGACAAATTCCGCATTGACCACGATTTCCTCACCGCCGCGATCCGGGGCCGTGAATGACAGTTCCTCAAAGACCCGTTCCATGACCGTGTAGAGGCGTCGCGCGCCGATGTTTTCGACCGACTGGTTCACGTCGGCGGCGATTTTCGCGAGTGCTGCGATACCGTCTTCGGTGAAGGACACGGTCACTTTTTCGGTGTCCATGAGTGCTGTGTATTGCAGCGTCAGCGCGTTGTCGGTTTCGGTCAGAATGCGCACGAAATCCTCTTCGGTCAGAGCACGCAACTCCACCCGGATGGGTAAACGCCCCTGAAGTTCGGGCAAAAGATCAGAGGGCTTGGCAATGTGAAAGGCGCCTGAAGCAATAAAGAGCACGTGATCAGTTTTGACGGGTCCGTGTTTGGTGCTGACCGTGGTGCCCTCGATAAGCGGCAGCAGATCGCGCTGCACCCCTTCTCGGCTCACGTCCCCGCCGCGCGCATCCGAGCGGGCGCAAACCTTGTCGATCTCATCGAGAAACACGATCCCGTTCTGTTCCACGGCTTCGATGGCAGCACGGGTCACCGTTTCATCATCCAGCAGTTTATCGGCTTCTTCGCCGATCAGAATTTCATAACTCTGCGCCACCGACATGCGTTTACGGGTGGTGCGCCCACCCATGGCTTTGCCGAAAATATCGCCAAGGTTCATCATGCCGCCGCCCATTGCGGGCTGTCCGGGGATGTCCATCATGGCGCCAAAGGGGTTGGAACTGTCGGCAATCTCAAGCTCAATCTCGGTATCATCAAGCTCACCGGATTTGAGCTTTCTGCGAAACATCTCACGGGTACTTTCGCGGGCGTCCTCGCCGGCGATGGCAGTGATCACGCGCTCTTCGGCGGCTTTGTGGGCGTTGGCTTTGACGTCCTCGCGCATATGCTCGCGCACCATGGTGATCGCGCTGTCCACCAGATCGCGGATGATCTGTTCCACGTCGCGGCCCACATATCCGACTTCGGTGAATTTTGTGGCCTCTACCTTGAGAAACGGCGCACGCGCCAGTTTCGCCAGACGGCGGCTGATCTCGGTTTTGCCGACTCCGGTGGGCCCGATCATCAGGATATTTTTGGGATAGACCTCATCGCGCAGATCGTCGCTCAGCTGTTTGCGCCGCCAGCGGTTTCTGAGGGCCACAGCCACGGCGCGCTTGGCGTCTTTCTGTCCGATGATGAACCGGTCGAGTTCGGAAACGATTTCGCGGGGCGTAAGGTCAGTCAAGGGAATATCCTGAAGTCAGTTCTCTGAAGCGATGTAAGGAGTAGTGCCGGAAACGCAACCGCGTAGGTGAAATCACGCCACTTCGCGGCGCGGATTTCAGATCGATGGTGGCAGTCTGTCACGCGGAATGACCCCCGGCAGAATGCGCATAAGCCGCGCGCGGATCCGTTCCCAGCGCGCACCGAGCACCAGCAGAAAGATGCCCAGAAACAGCACGGTAAAGACCGCGCTTTGCTCGTCAAAAACCGTGTTGCTCAGGATCACAATATATCCGATGGCCGCGATCAGGAACGAGCGCCGGTCGATCACGATCGCAATCATCGCGACCACAGCCAGCACCGCCAGAAGTACGGCATTCGACCAGGCCGCATCCCGGTCCATCAGGCTGAGCGCGATGGTGTTCACCAGCGCCGGGGCCGCCACCACATGCAGCCAGAACCCGTTGGCCGCGCGCCGTGTCACGCGGTGCGGATCGGACATGTCGAACAGCATAGCGATGGCGAAAACGATAAGCCCAAGCACAAGAGTGATCACCGCAAAGGGCCCGTCGGCGGAGAGCAGAAAAAGATCACGCATGTCCTGTGGCGCGCCTGACATATTGCCGGCGATCAGCACGGACACGCCAAAAGCTCCGAGTGCGATGATCGCCAGCGCGAAGGGCACCCGGAACCGGTACCAGAAAATCAGCAGGGACACGGTCGCAAGGGCGAGAGGCAGCGGCAGGCTGTCAGTATCGCCCTGGGCCACCATGAAAAGCTCGGCAATGCCACCGGAAAATCCGTAAGCGGCATTCACCGCAAACATCACGGACAGGGCAATCGCCGGTGCGACCATCCGGCGGGTGCGGATGAAATACTCCGAAAGCGTCCAGACGACGACCGCGCCGATCAGGCCCGACCCGATCAGAACATTGCGCAGATCAGAGATATTCTCGATGGCGGCGAAGGTGACGACACCGATCCATCCGGTGGTCAGGATGATCAGGCCGACGACGATGAAAATCTCGTTGAAACCGCGGAAAAGCTCAAAGGGTTCGTCGCCCGGGTCGAGGTTTTCGCGCGCGCCCCGCCGGCTGTCTGCCAGCGAGGTGAGTGCCGCGGCCTGCGCTTCGGTCAGCAGGCCGGCGGCGACCGAGGCGCGCAGGTCGTCGCGCCCGATCATTTGCTGATCTTTTCGACCGTCAGATTGCCGTTGGTATAGACACAGATGTCTGCGGCAATCGCCATCGCATCACGTGCCACGGTTTCGGCATCCCGGTCGCTGTCCATCATGCCGCGCGCGGCCGCAAGCGCATAGTTGCCGCCCGACCCGATGGCGGTGACGTCATGTTCCGGCTCCAGCACATCGCCCGCGCCGGTGATCACAAAAATCTCCGCGCCATCGGTAACAATCAGCATCGCTTCGAGCTTTTGCAGGTACTTGTCAGTGCGCCAGTCCTTGGCCAGCTCAACACTCGCGCGGGCCAGCTGCCCGGGCGTTGATTCCAGTTTCGCCTCCAGCCGCTCAAGCAGCGCAAAGGCATCCGCCGTTGACCCCGCAAACCCCGCGACCACATCATAGCCACCGGGCGAGAGCCTGCGCACCTTGCGCGCGGAGCCCTTGATCACGGTCTGGCCCAGAGAGACCTGCCCGTCGCCTGCAATGACAACCTCGCCGCCCTTTTTGACGCCGATGATGGTGGTGCCGTGCCATCCGGGAAACTCTTCGCGGGCCATTGTGCTCTCCTGTCGTTTTGCAGAGCCTATATGGCGGTCAGGGCGGCGTGGCACAAGGGCCGGTCGCGGGGCATGGATAACGCAGCGAAAAGGGCGCCCCGCAGCGGGACGCCCTGAAAATCCTGATATCAGAGGATCAGATGGAGGCTTCGATCCAGCTTTGCAGCGCTGCTTTCGGCTTGGCGCCAGCCATGTTCGAGACCACCTGACCGTCTTTGAAGATAAAGAGCGCCGGAATGCCGCGCACACCCATCTGGGCGGGGGCATTGGGGTTTTCATCCACGTTTACTTTGACGATTTTGACCTTGCCGTCCATCTCAGAGGACAGTTCTTCAAGAGAGGGGCCGATCTGTTTACAGGGGCCGCACCAGGGCGCCCAGAAATCGACAACAACGGGGATGTCGGACTGTTTGACTTCAGCGTCAAAGGTCTCGTCGGTTACTGCATGGGTTGCCATGATGGTCTCCTGAGGCATGTGTCTGAGCGCTGAACCTATGTATCCGGGGCCGCAGCGTCAAGATATGGCGCGTGTGCCAGCGCGTCCCTCACGATTTCGTGCGGCAGATGCATGAGTCTGCACCGCGCCGTCCACAAAATCGCCGTTTCGATGCGCTTGTCCGGGTAAATCTGCGTAAGGGCATGGGCATAGGCGCCCATTTGTCGCAGGAGCCCCTCGGGCACTGCTTCGGACGTGTCAGGCACCACGCGGTTTGTCTTGAAATCAACGGCAAGAATGAGATCGCCGGTGATCAGCAAACGGTCAATGACACCGAACATCCGGCGGCCGTGCAGATCGGCTGAAACGGGCACCTCGGCCAGACCGTCCGGGGAAAAGAGATGTGCAAAACCAGGCGTTTTCAGAACAGACTGCGCCTCCGCAAGCGCCTCGTCTGCATCCGGGTGACCTTCCGCGAGGGCGCGTGCGAGATCCGGATCCGCATCTGCGCCGGCGCCAGCCAGATGCTCCAGCAGCAGATGCACCAGCGTGCCGTAGGCTTTTGCCTCTTCCTCGGTGCGCGCGCTTTCGCCGGGCAGCGCTTTGGCACCTTCCAGATCCGAGGGTGACAGGGTCTCCTCACGCGCTTCAGGTGCAAGTGCTGCTCTTCCAAAAAACGCAGGGAGCACCGGGGTTTCGGGCGTGTTGCTATCGGTTGCCACCAGCGGCAGCGCGTCCCAGTCGCCGTGGCTGAGCCGCCGGACCGGCATCCCGAAGAAATCCACTTCCTCTGCACCGGCCGCATTCAGAGCGGCCTCTACCATCTGGTACCAGCTTTCGCCCCGGTCAGATAATTTCCCCGCCGCCGCCACGATCAGCCACTTTTCCGCCCGTGTCAGAGCCACATAAAGCAGCCTCAGGCGTTCCCGGCGCTGGGCTTCCTTCATTGCATCCACGACCGTCACCATGGAGGCGGGCATATCATCGGCCCGGGTTTTCCAGACCGGTGTATCCTCCATCGTGAGAATGCTGTCATTGATCGTAATGTCGCGTTTGCGCGTATCGGGCAGAATGACGACGGGGGCCTCGAGGCCCTTGGCGCCATGTACCGTCATTACCCGGATCTGATCGGAGGCCGTGTCGATCTGGCGTTTTACTTCCAGATCATCGGTTTCGATCCAGACCAGAAAACCGGTCAGGCTGGGGATGCTGGTACGCTCATAGGCAAGCGCCTGGCTCAGCAGTGCGTTGATCCCGTCTTCGGCTTCCGCCCCCAGGCGTGCGAGCAGTTTTCTGCGACCGTCGTGCCGGGTCAGAATCCGTTCCACCAGATCATAGGGCCGCAGAAAATCAACATTGGCGCGCAGATCTTGCAGCATGGCGAGCGTTTCCGGGTGCCTTGCCTGCTGGTTCCGCAGCACTTCCCACAAATGCTTCGGCCCGCGCCCCTGCGCCAAAGTGAAAAGCGCCTGCTCGCTCCAGCCGAAAAGCGGCGATTTCAGCGCCGACGCCAGCGACAGGCTGTCTTCCGGCGTGGCAAGGAAGGCCAGCAGTGCGGCCAGATCACGGACCGCCAGTTCACCGCCCACCTTCAGCCTGTCCGCGCCAGCAATCGGAAGGTCTGCGTTCTTACACGCGCGGATGATCTCGGAAAAAAGCGTCCCGCGCCGCTGCACGAGAATGAGGAAATCGCCGGCCCGCAGCGGCCTGCGCACGAGAGCACCACCCGGCCCGCTATCGTCCGGGATGGTCATGCCGGTGGCGATCATATCCGCAATCCGGCCCGCGATCTGCCGCGCGAGAACGACATCGTGATGCTGCGTGCCGCGCCGGTCGAGCGGTTCGTGCCAGGCCCTGTCGTCCTCGTCTTCCTGCTCTGGCGTCAGGGGCCAGAGATCCACACGCCCGGGCAGGTCCGATTTGAAGGCGCGGTGCGGATCGGCGCCGAAACCGGCCTCTTCTTCGTCGCTAAAGGTGTTATCGACCAGCCGCAGAACGGCCTCTGATGAACGGAAAGACCAGGCCAGCGCCTCTCTTTGAAACACCAGATCAGCTTCTGTGAACCTTGCGCAGAATTCGCTTTCCATGCGGTCAAACTCGCGCGGATCAGCCCCCTGAAAGGAATAGATCGACTGCTTTTTATCACCCACGACAAAAAGCGTGCGCGCAAGATCGCCCCTTGCACCCGCGCCGCTGTAAAATTCCGTCGCAAGCTGCCGGATCACGTCCCATTGCGCGGGGCTGGTGTCCTGGGCTTCGTCCACAAGGATGTGATCAATTCCGCCGTCAATCCGGAAGAGCACCCAGGCGGCAACATCAGGGTCACGCAGCAAGGCGCGCGCCTTGAGGATGAGATCATCAAAATCGAGCCAGCCGCGCCTGAGTTTTTCAGCTGCGTATAACCCCAGAAAACGTCCGGCGAAATCATGAAGCGCTTTCGATTTTGCCGCTGCCGCGAGGGCGAGGCGCGCCTCTCGCGCGTCAGCGATCCGGTCTGCGAAGGCATCCAGCGACGGCGTAAGATGCGCGATTTTTGTCCGTGTCGGTTTGGTCGGAAAGTTGCCCGATTTGGAGCCGAAAGCATTTGCGGCATCTTTTCCATAAAGAAAAACCGTCTCTAACACAGGCAGATTGTTGAGGTCAAAACCGTATACGGCTGCGAGCTTCTGCGCCGCTTTCGCGTCATTTCCCCCCTTTTCCAGCATCACCGGAATTGCCTCGTCCAGAACGGCCTGTTCGGTTCCGTCAAATACAGCGGCCTCAAGACCCGCGGCGCTGAGATCCGGTGATTGCCCCAAAAGCGCCAGCAGATCGCCGCGCTTTATCGGGGCGCCAAAGGCCTCGCGATACCGCACAATATCCGCAGTCAGCTCTGTGAAACCTTCGTTGCTGTAATGCTCGGCCAGTTGTGCGACCAGTGCGGCGTCCCTGCCGTCAGCCATTTCCTCGATGATCTCCGCGCGCAGAAGGTCAGCGGCGCGGTCCTCGATTTCGGTGAACTGGGGGCTGACGCGTGCTTCCAGCGGAAAACGGCGCAGCAATGAGGCACAGAACGAGTGAATCGTCTGGATTTTTAAACCGCCCGGCGTCTCGATTGCGCGGGCAAAAAGCGTGCGTGCATCCCGCAGACGGTCCGCGCCGGTTTCTGCATTAATGCCCAGCTCTGCCAGAGCCTTGCTGAGAGCCACATCTTCCAGCATTGCCCATTCGCCGAGTCGCCGGAAAAGCCGGTTCTGCATCTCAGAAGCGGCGGCCTTGGTATAGGTCAGGCACAGAATGTGCTGTGGTTCGACACCTTCGAGCAGAAGGCGCGCGACCCGGTCGGTCAGCACCCGCGTCTTGCCGGAACCGGCATTGGCCGCAAGCCAGGTCGACGCATCGGGGCGCGCGGCTCGGATCTGTGCTTCGGTTGCCTCATCGCGCGCGGTCATTTCAGATCCTCCGGAACCGGCGTATCCGTGGCATCCCATTCGCCGAAACGCGCCAGCAGATCATAGTCGCTGCCATAGGCGTCTTTTTCCATCATCCGGCGCGCAGTGAACCCCTGTCCCGGATCAAGATAAGCGCTGATCAGCGCCCGCAGCTTTGCCAGCACCACGGCTGGCGGTTCATTGTCCAGGGGTGCAGCCACCTCCTTCATATCAGTGCCTAATCCAATAAAAACGGCCTCTCTGACCGGGTGTGGCCCCGGCAGACCGAGCGCACCTACTTCGATCATTGCGGCCTCGATCAACAGCTGTTTATCAAACTGCGCCTGTTGTTTGCGGGTAGGCACGCTGCCGGTTTTGTAATCGTAGATCAGCGCTGCACCATCCGGCGCGAGATCAATCCGGTCGGCCCGCGCAGTGAGGGTAAAAGGCGGATCCTGCCAGACCAGTTTTCCGGTCGCGGCGTCCTCCAGCACGGCAGGGGTACCACGTGCCCTGCGCGCAACCTCAGCCGTGACAAACCGGGGTGCGGTGCGGTTCAGCAACGCCTGCCACAGCGCGCGCTCGGCAGGCCAGGGCACCCCCTCCTGCAGCATCTGATGCGCAACCTGCGAGAGATGCCCGGCGGTCAGTGCTTTCGGGTTTTCCAGCGTGTCTTTGATAAACTGCTCGAGAATATCGTGGACCACGATGCCGCGCATCAGGTGGTCCGGGCTTTGCACCAGCGGGCCAAGCGGGCGCAGACCCAGCACGTGACGGGCGTAGATCGCATAGGGGTCGCGGATCAGCCGTTTGATCTCGGTCACTGAAAGCGCGTCAGGCCGGGCGGCGCGCGGGGGTCTGGGCGAGGGCCTTGCGGCGGCGGCAACGGGATGCGTTTTTTCCAGAGCTTCGGCACGGGCCAGCCAGGCCGCACCGCGCTGACGCATCGCGTCGAGCGCTGTCGCTCCGCCATTGTCCCGGAGCCCTGCAAGAAGATTGCCGAGCCTGTTGAGCCAGCGTGAGGCGACTGTTTCGGCGTCATCGGACCGGATCGCCCGTGTCAGCCAGACCTCAGTGGCGCCCACAGCCTGCTGGTAATCATGCGCTGCCAGCCCGATACGCCGCTCAGGCAGCAAAAGCCCCGCCTTGTGACGCATCGCGCGGTTCAGCCACGGATCGGGTGCGGGGGCTTCCGGCCATGTGCCGTCGTTCAGCCCCGCGAGGATCACCAGGTCCGCGCCCTGCACCCGTGCCTCCAGAGTGCCCCAGATCATGATGCCGGGATGCGGGGCGTCGCGGTCGCGCACCTCGCCTTCGGCCAGCAGCGCGCCGCTCAGATCGGCATAGTCAGATGCGGACATATCGCTGCCGAAACGCGCCTGATCGGTCAGGCGCTGCAGCACGGCGCGTGCCTCCTGGCCGGCTTTCTTCTGCCAGAGCTCACCGCTGTCCTGACCGTCGGGTCCCCGGGCCGCAGACTCCGCCAGGGCCAGATGCCGCGCTACTATATCGGGCAGACGGTGATCGCCCGGGGCCTGGCGTTCGGTGAAGGTGTCCGCCACCCAGGCAAGCCATTCGTCGAGCCGCTCATGCCGTTCCATATCCCGGTGCATCAGACGCAAAAGCCCCTCGCGGTCAGGGAACGGCAGCCCGTCTTTGCGGATGCGCAACTCCAGCCGCTGCGTGTTGAGAATATGTTCATTGCGGGCGCTGGCGGAATGGGTCAGCGGATGCTTGAGCAGGGTCAGAAGAGCCGCTGCGTCAAGCCGCTGGTGAAAAAGCCGCGCGATATGGCGCAGAAACCGGCCCGGGGGCGACAGATGCAACGGGCTGCCTGCGGAATCGTCGGGCAGGATGTTCCACTGATCCAGTGCTGCTGTGACCTGGCGGGTGAGCATCCGGTCAGGTGTGATAAGAGCGGCGGTAATGCCTTCTTCGGCGGCCTGCCGCAGGCGCATTGCGATGGTCAGCGCCTCCTGCCTGGGACCGGGTGCCTCAAGCAGCGTAATGCCGGAGGTGGCCTGCGCAATGCCGGTCAGCGCCGGACCTTCGGTGAGCCAGGCGTCGGTCACGGGCGCAGGGCGCAGGGACAGCGAGATCAGCGCATTGCGCGCCGGCGACGGTGGCGGCGTGTCATGCCAGGGGATTATGTCGGCGGGTTGCTGCCCGGTCATCTGCATCAGCCGGTGAAACCGGTACTGCGGATGATCTTCGGACACCAGCCCGTCACGCAGCTGTTCCCAGACTGCCGCCGGCTGATCGAAATCGAACCCGGGCAGAATAATCGCGCCGTTGCTCAGATTTGCTACGGCTTGCATCAGCAAAAGCGTCGTGCCGCGCGATCCGGTAGAGCCTGCAATGATCACCGGATGCGCTGGCGGGCGGGTCGCCCAGCGGGTGACCAGGGTCTCGATCATCGCCCGTTGCCGCGCCTCGCTGTCCGGCAGGGTCGAGGTATCAGCAAGGTAATCCTGCGCAATGCGGATAAACTCCTGCGCCCGCTGCCAGTGGCCGGACTGGTCCGAGACGTCCAGACCGGCGAGCTTTCCGGCCGGCACGCCTTCGCCCTGCATCTCGTCCATCAGCGCGGCCAGGCTGTCGGTCAGACCATAAAGAGAGGCGCGCGGTGCCAGTTCCGGCTGCTTGTGCAGCAGACGGGACACCAGTGCAATCAGCTCAAGCCTGCGGCGCAGGGGTGGAACCGCAGGGGGCAGCGTGACCGCCGGATCAATCCTGTCAGGTTCCGTGATCAGACAGATTTTCGGCAATAACAGAGACTGTTTTTCATGAAACAGCTGGTGTATCCGCCGCCGCATTCGCGTGGTATTCACTACCAGCGTTACCCGCGCCAGCGCTTCGGGCGGCGCATCCCCGAACCGCTGTAGAAGGCCATCGACCAGTGCGCGCGGGAAATCGACCCCGCAGGCGAGACCGTAAAGACCCCGGGTGCGCGGCGCGTCACCCATCGTCTGCCTCCAGCATCGCCTCGGCGGCGGCAATGCCATCCGGATGCCCGACGTCACACCATCGCCCGCTGTGCACCAGACCAAAGAGCCTGCCGCGCGCATGCATAAGATCCCAGACGCGGTTCAGCGAAAAGACAGGGTCTGGAATGTCGTGCAGGAGTGCTGTGCTGATGATCTGCACACCGCCGTAAACCAGATCACCGCCCCGGTTCAGATGTCCGCCCGCGCCAATGCTGAAATCCCCCGGCGCGCTGCGCCCGATGGTCTGCGCCAGGGGCACGCACATCAGCAAAGCATCCATGCGGTCACCGTCCCAGGCATCATAGAGAGCCTGCAGCGGGTTCGGTCCCGTCCAGACGGCATCGGGGTTCATCGTCAGAACCGGCGCCGTTCCGAGGTGTGGCAAAGCGTTCCTCAGCCCGCCTCCGGTATCCAGAATATCAGGGTCTTCCGTTACGGTGACGACGTCGGTGCCCTTAAGATGGGTGATCAGCGGACCAGGTTTGTAATGCAGATTGACGACAATCCTGTCGGGAGATGTTTCCCGGATCAGCGCCAGAGCATGATCGATCAGCGGCCGGCCTGCGACCGTGATCATCGGTTTTGGCCGGTCGTCGGTCAGCGGGCGCATGCGCGTCCCGAAGCCGGCGGCAAAGAGCATTACAGCGCCCGGCATGCGCCGCACTTCGATTTGAGTTGCGCCAGAACCGCCGCGTCAGGTTCCGGCAAAACCCCTTCGATCAGCGGCCTGATTTCAGCAAGCGCAGGATGCTCGAGGTTTGTGGCGATATGCCCCCACACGCGAGGGATAAGATCAATGTAATGCTGTTTGTTGTCGCGCAGACAGAGCCGGGCGAAGACACCCAGAATACGCAGATTGCGCTGCGCACCCAACAGGGCATAAGCATGGCTGAAGGCCTTTGTTTCGAGACTGTTCTGCGCCACATAGCGGTCGAACATCGCGGCGGCTGTTGCCGGTGTTACATCACGGCGCGCGTCCTGCAGCACAGAGACCAGATCATAGGCGCGGTGCCCGGTCATGGCGTCCTGAAAATCAAGCAGTCCGACCCGCGCGGCCCCCGCCCGATCTGGGAGCCAGAGCAGGTTTTCAGCGTGGTAGTCACGCTGGATCAGCACGTCGAGCTCAGCATCGAGGGGAGCCAGGGTCCGGGCGAAGATGTCGGTAAACACCTGCCGCGCGTCCTGGTCAACCGCACCGGTCGCACCGAACTGATACCAGTCAAAGGCGAGCGCGGCGAGTGGCGTGGAAACGTCAGAGGAATAGCGCGGGGCAAGCGGCGAGGGCACCTGATGCAGCGCTGTGAGCACATCAACGGCAGCCTCATAAAGCGGCCCCTCCAGATCCGGGTCAGCAGCGATCCGACGGGCATAAAGATCATCGCCCAGATCTTCGAGAAGAAGAAACCCGCGAGCCTCATCAGCCGCAAAAATTTCCGGTGCGCTCAGCCCCCTCTTCCGCAGAAACTGCGCAATGTTGATAAAGGGGCGGACATCCTCGCCTTTGTCGGGTGGCGCATCCATCAGCACGGCGTGTCTGCCATCCTGATGCACCAGCCGGTCGTACCGCCGGTTGGATGCATCGCCCGCCAGCGGCGTGATCTGCGCGCTGGCCCAGCCACTGCTTTCCAGAAATGCCGTCAGGTGATCTGTCCGCGCGTTCATGCGGCCCAGGCCCTGAGACGGTCGTCCCATTTCGGATCCTGCCAGCGGGCAGTCAGGTGCCGCTCATCCTCGCCGGTCGCTGAGCGCAGTTCGATCTCAAGCGCGTCCTCCGGGCGCAGATCGCCCAGCCTGTCGGGCCATTCCACAAGGCAGACCGCCTCCGAGAACGCCTCCACCAGACCAAGCTCTTCAATTTCGGAAACGGAGCCGATCCGGTAAAGATCACTGTGCCAGAGTGTCCCGCGCGAGGTCTCATAGGTCTGAACGAGGGTGAATGTCGGCGATGGGATATCTTCAGGCACCTCCTGCACCGACCGGATCAGCGCGCGGGCGAAATGGGTTTTTCCCGCGCCGACACCGCCCGAGAGCAGCACCACATCCGCAGGTTTCAGCCGCTCTCCAAGCGCCGCGGCCCGCTCAGCGGTTTCATCGGGGGTGAGCAGATCAAGGTGGAGCGTCCGGGCAGTCATGCCGCATGCTTACCCCGCGCACCCGGGGCTGCAAGTGCTTAGTTGGCGCTGCTGCCGGTTCGGTCGGCAGCGATTGTCCTGCGGCGGCGCGCGGGCAGGTTGTTGCTGCGCACGAACCTGACAACCGTGGCACCGGAAGCAATGCGCGACACTGTGCACAGGAGCGGCACGCCTGACGAAAGAGTCGCAGGCATTTCCCAGGCCACGCGGTCGCCGTAATCGAGTACGAAATTCACCAGCGCAGGCCAGCGCGCGCCGGATTTACACATGCGTTTCCATTCCCGCACGGAATCGCTGATCGTCACATCGGCAAAGGAGCTGTCCGGATCCAGTCCCCAGAGTTCCCGGTATGCCCGGTTGCAGAAACTGAGCACACCGGTCGAGGAGAAAACCACCAGCGCCTCGTCAAAGGTATCCATCAGCGATTGCCCGAGTTCGAGCTCAGCGCGGAAATTGCGCGTCATGGAGACCTCGGCACTGATGTCCTCAATGAGAAAGGCAATGGCACCGTCCGGATGCGGGCGTCCCTTGACGCGATAGGTCTGCCCGCTCTCCAGCGTCCAGGTTTCCTGATACCGCCCGTCGGTGGCGGCCGCGATCACATCAGAAATTTCTTCGCGCCAGGTTTTGTAGTTCTTGGGCTCCGGCATCCGGCGGTTTTCGCGCATACGGTCAAAAAATGACAACAGCGTTGGCCGGCCGCTCAGAAAATCTGCAGGCAGACTGGTCAGATCAATCAGTGCCGGATTGAAAAGGGCAAGCTGCCCGTTCCGGTCAAAAATCGCCAGTCCGATCGAAAGCTGCGCAAAGGTTTTGGCAAGCGTCTGAACAAAGTTGCGCTGGGCGATCTCCGACCGGACAACCACATTGACGTTGAGTGCGTGAAAGACCGTGATCCCGCCCACCCGGACGGCACTGACATCGTACCAGTCCTTGCGGGCGCCGTTTGATGACTGGGATGAAACCCGCTGAGTATCTGTGGTGCCGCCAACCGGTGTGTCAATCTCAAACACCGGCCGGTCGTCGCGGGGTCTGGTATTGTGGAGCTGGCTGTAGAGGCGCTCGTAGGCTGCATTGTACCAGGTGATCTTGCCGTCTTCGTTTACCTGCCAGATGGCATGGGAGGTCGTGTCGCTGGCGCGCCGCAGGTGATTGGCCTCGGTGGTGAGCGCGCGCATCTGTTGCGTCTGGGTCGCGCCGGGCAGTCCGTTTTCGATCATCTGAACCTGGGTAAACCGCCCGCGCCGGGTCAGGCAGAGGGTCGCTTTATCCTCGACGTGGCGCGCCTGAACCGTGATGTTTTCGCCGTCTGCGGCATCGGGTGAGGCGGGCACATCGGGAAAGCGCGACAGCATCCGGTCGCGCCAGGTTTGCCAGTCGTCCTGCCCGGGCACCAGATTGTACATCTGCATTGCGATTTCGGACGCATGGTGCAGGTTTTTATTATCAAAAAGAAATGAGACACCCTCGGCAAGCCGTCGCGACATGCTGCGCCCGGTGGCCAGCGATTGCCCGCGCGGGGAGAGGATCCAGACAAGCGCTGCAAGTGTGCTGACGATGGCAGCACCTGCGCTGATTGCGATGTCCCAGACAGTCATATGCCACGCCCCTTTGTCGCCACGGCAAGCCTGTCAGTAGTACAGGCAGCTTGGTTAACGCATTCTTAACGGGGAATCCGGATCTGCCGGCCTGTGTCAGACGGAAATGGGCTGATTGACGCCCGTCGGCGCCGGGCTGTCACCGGTGACGGCGTCAAGGTGACGGCGCTCCCAGATGACTTCAATGATCGCGCCGAAACTGTCCGCGCGCCGTGCAGACGGGGACGCGGGATCGCGCCCGTTGGCAAATCCGAGCTCCGCGCCCGAGCGCTCCAGCAATGTCTTAGCGATAAAAAGACCAAGCCCCATGCCTTCGTATCCGGGCCGCATGCGCCCGCCGGACGACGCGCGGCGTTTGCGCACGAAAGGATCTCCGATACGGCCGATCAGATCGGCGGGAAACCCGGGACCGTTATCGATAATGCGCAGCGAAATCCGGGTTTCGCTCCAGTCGGCCTCGATCCAGACTTCGGAATGGGCAAAATCGACCGCGTTCTGGATCAGGTTGCGCAACCCGTGAATGATTTCGGGTTTGCGCAGAATGGCAGGCTGTTCCGCCTCGGGCGACATGGCGCGGAAATGCACCCGTTTGCCGCGCCCGGCGTGCGGCTCTGCGGCCTCTTCCAGCACCGCCATCAGAGGGGCCTGGCGCAGGTGCAGATCATCTTTGCCGGCGCGGCCCATATCACGCAGAATGTCGCGGCACCTGTCGGCCTGCTGCCGGATCAGGGCAGCGTCCTCGCGCAGATCGGGCCTGTCTTCGAGCTCTTCGTATAGCTCGCCGCTGGCCAGTTTGATCGTCGCCAGCGGCGTCCCAAGCTCATGTGCGGCAGCGGCCACCACACCACCCAGATCGGTCAGTTTCTGCTCGCGGGCGAGTGCCATCTGGGTTGCTGAAAGAGCGTCCGACATGGAGTGAATTTCCGAGGTTACCCGCGCTGAATAGGCACTGATAAAGACAATTGCGATGATCAGCGCGATCCAGTTGCCAAACACGAAGATTTCCGGGATTTCCAGAATGAACCCCTGATCG
Source organism: Roseobacter sp. (assembly GCF_024639605.1). Lineage (GTDB taxonomy): Bacteria > Pseudomonadota > Alphaproteobacteria > Rhodobacterales > Rhodobacteraceae > Roseobacter. Next base: position 32,598 of record NZ_JAHEHZ010000003.1, read on the forward strand.
GTGCGCAATGGCAGATGAAACTGCGACAGAACCGTCACCGACAAAATCGCCACACTGCCCAGAAGCACGGTCGAGCGCATTGTCAGCACCGCCGCTGAAATCGTCACCGGTCCGAGCATCAGCAGCGCAAACGGATTGTTGAGTCCGCCTGTAAGAAACAACAACAGGCTCAGCTGCAGCAGATCGAACATCACGATCAGCATGTTTTCCACTTCGGTCAGACGCTTGTTTTCGGGAAAGACAAACATCGCCACCAGGTTTGAGATTACCGAGGCACCGACCACCAGATAGCACAGCCCCAGATCGAGCCGCAGACCGAACCAGTGCTGTGCTACGGTGATTGCGGTGAGCTGTCCGGCAATGGCAAACCAGCGCAGCACAATAAGCGTGCGCAACCGGATCCAGTTGGCCCGTATCTCTCCGCTGGGGGGGCTGACGTTTTCTTCGGCCATTACGTTCACCGGTTATTGAATTGCACTCATGACACAGGACGTTAGGACTGCACCCTGACAGGATCAACCTCAACGCCACGACGGAGACTGATATGAACACGCGCCTGCTTGCACCGCTTGCCCTTCTGGGCGTCGCTGTTTTTGTCGGCGTTTTCTGGTTTGTCAGCCGTGACAGAACCGGCGGGGATCAGTTCGCCCAGTGCCGCGCCAGTCAGATCGCCGGCGGCGCGGGCGCCATCGGCGGCCCGTTCGAGCTTGTGAACGCACAGGGCGACACTGTGACCGACGCCGATGTCATCACGGAGCCGTCGATTGTGTATTTCGGATATACCTTCTGCCCGGATGTCTGCCCGCTTGATGTGGCGCGCAATGCAGCGGCTGTCGATGTTCTGTCGGAACGCAACATATCCGTCACGCCGGTCTTCATTTCGATCGACCCGGCGCGCGACACGCCCGAGGTTGTCGGCGATTATGCGGCAAATATGCATGAGCGCATGATCGGCCTGACCGGATCGGCCGAACAGGTCAAAGCCGCAAGTCAGGCCTATCGCACCTATTACAGGGCGCAGGACACCGGCGACGAATTTTACCTCGTGGATCACTCGACATTCAGCTACCTGGTGCTGCCGGAGCACGGATTTGTCGAGTTTTTCCGCCGTGAAACAACGCCGCAGCAAATGGCCGACACTGTCGCCTGTTTTGTCTCAAATGCCTGAAAAACCGGCACCACTGGAAAAGGGTTATTTGACGTGACCCGGTGAGGCGCACATATAGTCAGGACAAAGGAAGTTAACAAAAGGTCTCAGTGCGCATATGGCTGACATTTCGGAACTCGCGCCCGGTGCGGAAAAAACCATTCTGCTGCTCGATGATGACGAGCCGTTTCTGCGCCGGCTGGCCAAGGCGATGGAAAAACGCGGTTTCGACGTTGAAACTGCGGACTCTGTGGCTGCCGGGCGTGCGATTGCCACGGCGCGCCCGCCAGCCTTTGCGGTTGTCGATCTGCGGCTGGAAGACGGCAATGGTCTTGATGTGGTCGAAGTGCTGCGCGAAAAGCGCCCGGATGCGCGCGTTGTGGTCCTGACGGGCTATGGTGCTATCGCCACGGCCGTTGCTGCGGTGAAAATCGGTGCGGTGGATTATCTGTCGAAACCCGCGGATGCCGCCGATATCGTGAATGCGCTGCTGGCCACGGGTGACGACCTGCCGCCCCCGCCCGAGAACCCGATGAGTGCCGATCGCGTGCGCTGGGAGCATATCCAGCGCGTGTTTGAGCTTTGCGACCGCAATGTCAGCGAAACCGCCCGGCGTCTGAACATGCACCGGCGCACGTTGCAGCGTATTCTGGCGAAACGCTCTCCGCGCTGATCCTCAGATGTCATAGCGTTTGCTGATCCGGTCCACCACCAGGCCGCTGTCGAGCGTCACCGCCTCTTCGCGGTGCCAGTCGCGGAAGCCGCGGCTCTGGTAATATGTCAGCCCGCCGGTGTTATCGGCCCGGATGGTTGCATTGATCCAGGAATATCCAAGCGCTTTCGCCGCCTTTTCTGTTGCTGTGAAAAGTGCCGATCCGATGCCAAGACCGGTGCGGCCGATTTTCACGAAGGTCGCGATGTCACATGCCACGGGCGGAAGCTTTTCTCTGGGGCAGACCCACTGAAAGCCGACCACCGCCCCCGACTCATCAAGCGCCACCTGCCAGGCAGAGCGGTCCGCATCTTCGGCCATCCAACCGGCGATATCCTGACCGGTTACCGGACGGGTCAGCGCAGTGGTACCGCCCTCTTTGATGATGGCAATCAGAAGCTCTGCCATCGGCCGGGTATCAAGCGGCGTCGGCGTCCGGACGGTGATCACTTTATCTGCTCCAGCAGAGTGTGGTGGCGTGCTGTAAACTCCCGGCGTACCTCGACAGGGGGCCGCAGAACGATTTGCAGACCCTCCATAAGAGCAGCATTTGCCGGCCCGAAAAACTTTGTCGCCTCGGCTTCGGAAAACCCGGCGATCTGCGTGGCTTCCATCCAGGCGCTGATCTTGTCGGCGCGTTTAATCTGTTTCTTGACCGAAACAGGCAGCGCGCCGGGCAGGCCGAAACGGATGTGGATCGCCGCCATCAGCCGTTCGTCCAGCGCGCCGTACCCCGGACCGACCGCCGCTTTGACCGGCGAGATCATATCCCCGATCACATATTCGGGCGCATCGTGCAGCAGAGCGGCGAGCCGCCAGCCCGGCGGTGCTTTGGGCGCGATCCGGCCGAATATAGTCTCTGTCAAAAGGGAATGCTCGGCCACCGAATAAGCGTAATCGCCGTGCGTCTGCCCGTTCCAGCGCGCGACAAAGGCAAGCCCGTGGGCGATATCCTCAATCTCGATATCAACCGGCGTCGGGTCCAGCAGATCCAGTCTGCGCCCCGACAACATCCGCTGCCATGCCCGGTTAATTGTTGCCATTTGGTCACTGCCCGTCGGTTACGCCTGCTTTGTGCCCTAATTCCGGCGCAGACTTAAAGTATGGTGATTGCAAGCTGCCACAGATTATTGATGACCCGCGCTTTGTAAACCGGGCTCGTGGTCGCGATAAAAGAAGTACCAGGGGGGGAGGGCACAGCCTTTCCCGGGTCATGTCCTCTTCCCGCATCGAGCGAGAGAAAGAGGAAAGGAGGATGTCATGAAAAGGCATCTCACACTAGCAGCACTGACAGCCACAGCTCTGGCTGCGGCATCCATGGCTCAGGCCGCCAACTGTGGCGACCGGGACAAGGTTGTCGAAAAACTTGCATCCAAATACGATGAGCATCTGACAGCAGGCGGTCTGCAACAGACGCGGTCCGCGCTCAGTGTCATGGAAATCTGGGCGTCCAGCAAAACCGGTACGTTTACCGTGCTGATCACCAGCCCCGAAGGCATCAGCTGTGTTGTTGCGGCCGGAACCGATTTCTTTGACGCCGAAGAAGCACCGCGTGTAAAAGGCTCTGCAAGCTGAGTAACCGGACGGGTCTGTCTGGCAATATCCGGCCGGGCCGGCAGTGAGGACATCCTTAACCACAAGGGTATGGTGACGCATTGTCATGTTGCCGGGGCGATGGTATCTGCGCGGTCAAACCGCATGGATAGGATCACCCGAAGATGAGCAACGATTATATCGTCAAAGACATTGAACTGGCCGCTTACGGTCGCAAAGAGCTTGATATTGCCGAAACAGAAATGCCGGGCCTGATGGCCTGCCGCGAGGAATACGGCGAGAGCCAGCCGCTCAAAGGCGCGCGCATTGTGGGCTCTCTTCACATGACTATTCAGACTGCGGTTCTGATTGAGACACTGACGGCTCTGGGCGCGGATGTGCGCTGGGCGTCGTGCAACATTTTCTCCACCCAGGACCATGCAGCGGCCGCGATCGCCGCAGGTGGCACGCCGGTTTTCGCGATCAAAGGCCAGTCGCTGGAAGAGCACTGGGACTACCTCGACAAATCGTTCGACTTCCCGGACGGGCCGAACATGATCCTCGATGACGGCGGTGATGCGACCCTCTATGTCCTGCTGGGCGCACGCGCCGAAGCCGGCGAGGAGATCATTCCGGTACCGACTTCCGAGGAAGAAGAAGTCATCAAGGCGCAGATCAAAAAGCGCATGGAAGCAAGCCCGGGATGGTTCACCAAAATCCGCGACCAGATCCAGGGCGTCTCCGAAGAGACAACCACCGGCGTACACCGCCTCTATGATCTGGTAAAGCAGGGCCAGCTGCCCTTCCCCGCGATCAACGTGAACGACTCCGTGACCAAGTCGAAATTCGACAACAAATACGGCTGCAAGGAATCGCTGGTCGATGGCATCCGCCGTGCAACCGACACCATGATGGCTGGCAAGGTCGCCGTGGTCATGGGCTACGGCGACGTGGGCAAAGGCTCCGCGGCCTCTCTGCGCGGCGCCGGCGCGCGTGTCAAAGTCACCGAAGTTGACCCTATTTGTGCGCTGCAGGCCGCGATGGACGGCTTCGAAGTCGTGCTGCTCGAAGACGTTGTGGGTTCCGCTGACATCTTCATCACCACCACCGGCAACAAGGACGTGATCCGCATCGAGCACATGCGCGAGATGAAGGACATGGCGATCGTCGGCAACATCGGCCACTTTGATAACGAGATCCAGGTCGCTGCCCTCAAGAATCACAAATGGACCAACATCAAAGAGCAGGTGGACATGATCGAGATGCCAAACGGCAATCGTCTGATCCTGCTCTCCGAGGGCCGTTTGCTGAACCTTGGCAATGCAACGGGCCACCCGTCGTTTGTGATGTCCGCGTCCTTTACCAATCAGGTGCTCGCACAGATCGAGCTCTGGACGCGTGGCGACCAGTACAAAAACGACGTCTATATCCTGCCCAAGCATCTCGATGAAAAAGTGGCACGCCTGCACCTCGACCGCATCGGCGTGAAGCTGAGCAAACTGGATCCGGAACAGGCCGCCTATATCGGTGTAGCACCCGAAGGTCCGTTCAAGCCGGAGCATTACCGCTACTGAAATGACAGGCGCGCGCATTAAACGCTCAGAGGAAAACGACGCGGTCTATCGCCAGATCCGCAACGAAATTCAGTTTGAGCTCTCTTTGATCAATGCGCGCGTCAACTGGTTGGTCACCAGCCAGGCGTTTCTTTTCGTGCCGTTGACGCTCGGCGCGCGTGACGGCGGGATCGGGGCCTCTGTATATTATCCCGTGATCCCGGTGCTCGGAGTTGCGATCTGCTCACTGGTGCTGATTTCCGTGATGGCCGCGGTCTGGCGCAGCCACCAGTGGCGCGCCAAGGCCTGTCAGGGCGCCTACGACGGGCGCAGCAATGATGCCACATTCGATATTATTCTGCCCCACCGGCCGCTGATCCCGCGCATGGGGCTGATCGGCGGCGTGGGTGTGCCGGTCATTCTCGTGCTCGTCTGGTTCTGGCTCCTCATCGCGCCGCCCGGCACCTGACCCCCTGCGTTTTCGACTCTGCACCGGGCCATTGAGCGGTTTTCTGCCGGGGCTGCGTGATTTTTATTGTTTACGGGAACCAATGAAAACCTGCCGGCGTTGCCTCATTGTAAATCTCAAGGAGGTAAAAATGTCCCATTCTAAACTCATGACCACCGTTGCCGTTCTCGCCCTGACTGCAGGTACGGCTTTCGCAGGATCCACGGAAACCAAAGCCGCGGATGAAGAGCTGAAAATTCAGACCCAGACCGAAGCGGCACTGGAAAACGCGGAGCAGGAGATCGAAGAAACTGCTTCTGATGCTGCTGCTGCGACTGAAAACGCTGCAGAAGCAACTGCTGAAGCGACCGGTGATGCGGCCCAGGCTGTTGAAGAGACAGCAGAGAACGCGGCCGAAGCCACCGAAGAAGCGATTGAAGACACTGCTGCCGCTACAGAATCCGTTGCTGATGAGGCGGTCGAAGAGACTGCTGAAGCCGCAGAGGAAACTGAGCAGGCGATCGAACAGACCGCTGACGCTGCAACAACCGAAGACACCGACATGGCGAGCGAAGACACTGTCACCAGTGCCGCCACAGGTTCCGAGTTCTCCGGTATGGTTGTGGGCGATCTGCTGGGCCTGAACGTCTATGAAGCCAATGGCGATGACATCGGCGAAATCGACTATATCGTGCGTGGCGCCAACGGCTACGAAGCTGTAATTGGCATCGGCGGATTTCTTGGTCTGGGTGAATACACCGTGGCCATCCCGCTGGAGGAGTTCTCCATGTCCGCTGAAGATGACGGCCTGAAGCTCAGCACCTGGACCGAAGAAGAGCTCGAGGCACAGCCCGAGTTCGACGAAACCGGTGTTGAAGGTCTCGCAGACGACGTGCGTCTCGACGAAATGTCCTGACCCGACCCTTCTGACCTGATGAGAGAGGCTCCGCACAGCGGGGCCTCTTTTTTTTCCTGCGCCTGCGCTGCGGGGAAATCCGACGGAGAAAAACCCTTTTGCGAATAAGGAATATGCTTTTAGTCTCCGGGGCAGGGCATCAGAAAGCCCGGAAAGCCAATTGGGAGACGATATTATGGGCAAGCGTGACGATCTTATTGCGCAATACGCGGACGATCTGAAAAATAAATGCGGGATGAACCCCGATATGGACCTGCTGACAAAGGTCACAATCGGATGCGGCCCGTCGATCTATGACGCTGATGCCTCAACCGTGGCCGCCAGCCAGCCGGGAGAACTGGAAACTGTCAAAGACAAGTTTCTGATTAAGAAACTTGGCCTGTCCGATGGTCCCGAACTGATGGCGGCCATCAACAAAGTCGTTGAGACTTATGGCAAATCCGAGCGGAACAAGTACCGCGCCGTTGTCTATTACATGCTGACCAAACACTTCAGTAAAGAAGCCGTCTACAGCTGACGCGGGACACCACACGATGATGAGCGCCCCGTTTCCTAACGGGGCGTTTCTTTTTTGTACGGCATTTAAACTATTGAATGATTGCGGTTTTTTGCGACCGGTTGTATCACATTCTTGTCCGGCCAGTATGGCCAGAACCAGTTTCAGATACACGCGTGGGTATGGGATCGCGTGGGGTGAAGAGGGGTTCTGGCTTTCGCGTCAGGCCCCTTTTTCCGTTCAGAACAGTGTCAGCACCAGCCCGATCACCGTGCATCCGAAGGTGGCATAGCCGCCGTCGATCAGGATCAGTGTGCGTGGCTTTGCGGAGAAACTGTAAAAGGTGGCAATCCACGGGCTGACCAGAAAGAACCCGATCCCAAAGCCGGAAATCAGCCCCTTGCCCGCCGTATCGATCGCGCTCAGCTCAAAGATATGTCGCATCATGCCTGCCACCAGAACCGCCCCCAGCAGGCTGGTGACATAGGGCACCGGGTCCTTTCGGTTTGCCGGAACCCCCTGCCCGTCCAGCGGCACACCGGAGGCTTTCATCCAGCGCTCAGCAAATACCGTGTACCAGAGCGCACCGAACATAAATCCGGCGACACCCGCAATAAGAACGCTGAAAAACCCCATGTTCTGACCCCCGACAGATAAATCCATACCTATCGTGGCAAATATCCGCGCTTTCGCCTAGTCAGAAAGGCCCGCGAGCCGGCAGACAATCCGCCATTCATCGTCTGTCACCGGCTGCACCGAGAGCCGCGAATTGCGCACCAGCACCATATCGGCAAGCTCCGGCTCTTTTTTGATCCGCTCGAGGGTCACGGGCGTTTCCAACGGCTTTACGGCTTTGATATCAACGCATTCCCACCGGTCATCGTCCGTGGTGCTGTCGGGATGGGCCTCGCGGATCACTTCGACGATGCCTGCGACCGCGCGCTCTTTCTGCGAGTGATAGAAAAACCCGGTGTCGCCCTTTTTCATCTCACGCATGAAGTTGCGGGCCTGGTAATTGCGCACGCCGTCCCATTCCTCGCCGGCCTCGCCTTTTGCTACCTGATCGTCCCAGCTCCACGTGGAGGGTTCGGATTTGAAGAGCCAGTGCGCCATCAGCCGATAACCCTGTTCCATGGAACAAGCTCAACCGAGGCGAAAAGACCCGCTTTTGCATAGGGGTCTGAAGCAGCCCAGGCCTCTGCTGCGGCCATATCGGCCACATCGAGAATTATCAGCGACCCGCACATGTCACCCGCCGCATCGAGCAGTGGCCCGGCCTGTTGAACGGCGGGTCCGGATTTAAGGTATTCCACGTGCAACGGGCGGTTTTCCTGTCTGACAGGCAGCGCGCCGGGCTTGTCTCGCGCAATCAGTGCAACCAGCATGTTATTCTTCCTTCAGTGAGCGCGACAAGAGGCGTCGCATGGCCTGGGGTACATCCAAACGGTTTTCGACAAGCGCTGCAACCACCGCCGTGATGGGCATATCGTCCCCTGCAGCGCGCGCGGCTGCGTCCATCGCCCGGGCGGTTGCGGCCCCTTCGACGGTCACGGCAGGGTCAAATCCGGTCCCCTGCCCCAGCGACAACCCCAGGCGGTAATTGCGCGACTGTTCCGAGGTGCAGGTCAGCACCAGATCTCCGAATCCCGAGAGCCCGCTGAGCGTTGCGGGGTCCGCACCCCGCCGGGCCGCGAGCCGCGTCATTTCGGCATTTCCGCGCGTCATCAGGGCCGCGCGGGCACTCTCACCAAGCCCGGCACCGATCGCCGCACCGCAGGCAATCGCCACGACGTTTTTCAGCGCCCCGCCCAGTGCTGCGCCGGTCACATCGGTGCTGCGATAAAGCCGCAGCGTGACCGACGACAACCGCTCCTGAAGCACCCCGCCAAGGGTTGAATCCGCACAGGCCAGTGTCATCGCGGTCGGCAGACCGATGGCAATATCGCGGGCGAAAGCGGGGCCGGTCAGCAGCGCCAGAGGAGCTTCCGGCAGTACATCGGCGATGACATCCTGCGGCCCCTGCCCGGTATCAAGCTCGATCCCTTTGCAGCAGGCCACCAGCGTTCTGCCGGCAAGCTGCGCGCGATGATCCTGCAGAAATCCACGCAGCTTCTGCATCGGCACTGCCAGCAGGACGATCTCTGCCTCTGACAGTGCCTGAGCGTCAGATGAAACCCGGATGCTGTCGGGCAGACGCGCGCCGGGAAGACGCCGCGCATTTTCACGCGTCATGCTGAGTTTCTCTGCTTCGCCTGCGTCGCGCAGCCACAGGGTGACCGGGCCTGTGGCACTGATTGAAATGGCCAGCGCCGTGCCGAAAGCACCTGCACCTGCCACCGCGACCTTCATGCCTTTGCCCCCTTTTTGCCGCTGCCCAGCATCGCGGGGCTTGTCTGGTCCAGCGGCCAGCGGGGACGCGCAGCCAGGGTCATGCCCGACGGCCCGGAAAGTGCCATCTGTTCCAGAGCAGCATACCCGATCATCGCCGCATTATCGGTGCAAAGTGCCAGCGGAGGCGCGATGAAACGCGCGCCAAACTCTTTTGAAACAGTCTCTAATGAAAACCGGATCATCATATTTGCCGCGACACCGCCGGCGACGCAGATTACCGGCGTCTGATCCGCAACCTGCGGGTATGCGGCCATGGCCCGACGCGTTTTTTCGGCAAAAACATCCGCAACTGCGGCCTGAAACCCGGCACAAAGATCGTGTCGGTCCTGTTCTGTCAGCCCGCCCTGGTCTGCTATCAGCGCGTCCCGGGTCCGTAAAACGGCGGTCTTCAGCCCGGAGAAGGACATATCGCACCCTGGCCTGTCGAGCAGCGGCCTCGGAAAGGCAAAGCGTGCCGGATCACCTTCTTTTGCGGCGGCCTCGACCGCCGGTCCGCCCGGTTGCGGCAGCCCCAGAAGCCTCGCAATTTTGTCGAAAGCTTCGCCGGGTGCATCGTCGATCGTGCCGCCAAGTCGGGTGAAATCGTCCGGGCCGCGCACAAGCAGAAACTGGCAGTGCCCGCCGGAGACAAGCAACATCAGCCACGGGTATGGCACGGCGTCGGTCAGACCGGGCGTCAGCGCGTGACCGGCGAGATGATTGATTCCGTAAAGCGGTTTGCCGGTGGCGGCCGCCAGCCCCTTGGCACACATCACACCGGACACCACGCCGCCGATAAGCCCCGGACCCGCAGTCACTGCAATTGCGTCGATGTCATCCAACCCGAGACCTGAGGCCTCCAGCGCCTGTTCCACGCAATGATCAAGCGTTTCAGCATGCGCGCGTGCAGCAATCTCAGGCACAACGCCCCCGAAACCGGCGTGCAGTTCCGCCTGCCCGTGCACCACGGAGGACAGGATCTCTGTCGCGCCACCGGCCGTCCGGCGCAGCACGGCAGCAGCCGTGTCATCACAGCTGCTTTCCAGCGCCAGAACGGTACAGGGTGCGGCCATCAGGGTGTTTCCGTTGCAAGATAAACGCCCTGCAGGTAACACCGGATGGCTGCGTAAACAATGCCGGGGGCGAGATGGCAGATCAGAAATTGTCATTGCTGATGACACGTCCCGAGGGCTCAAACGCCGGTTTTGTCGGGATGCTGCCGCCCCGGGTCCGGTCTGCGGTAGAGGTTATTGAAAGCCCCCTGCTGAGTATCGAATCCCTCGGCGGTACGGCGGCACCGGGCCCGCAGGAAGAAGCGCTTTTTTCCTCGTCCAACGGTGTGCGGTTTGCCCCGCCGGGTGATGGACGCAGGGCCTGGTGTGTCGGCGCACGCACCACGGCCAGCGCACACGACGCGGGCTGGGAAGCCGTGCATGCGGGCGACACGGCAGCGGACCTGATCAGACGTATCCTCGCGGAACGCCCGGCGGCAGATCTCGTGCATCTGAGCGGCGCACACACGCGCGGCGCGATCTGTGAATCGTTGCAGGCTGCGGGGCTCCGGGCCCGGAGAATCGTTCTCTACGATCAGCAACTTCTGAGCCTCAGCCCGGCTGCCCGCGCGCTTTTTGACCAGCCCCGGCAGGTCATTGTGCCACTTTTTTCACCGCGTATCGCCGTCCGGTTTGTGGCGGAATGCCCGGCCCCCGAACAGGTGATCGCAGTCTTTCTGAGTGACGCTGTTGCAGCCGGTACGGGTCAGACAGCGTTTTTGCAGCGGATCACTGCCGGCACACCCGATGCGGTTTCCATGGCGGCAAGTATTGAAAAACTGTTTCGCTGAGACAGCTTGGGTTGAGAGGAGTTCCGCCGCGGAGTAAGCTTTCAAAGCGACGCCGGCGGGCGGAGAATCGGATTAGGGGTGGATGTTTTGGCTAAATCGCGCAAATCGGGCAACAAGGAAGAAGACAAAGACCTGTCTGCAGAGACGCCGGAGACGCATGTCACCGATGAAGTATCAGGAAAAGACACGCCCGTTATAAAGGCAGATGACACCGACGGGCACGAGCAGCAGGAAGTCTCTGCTGAGCAGTCGGATGCAGCGGATGAGCCAGTTACGGATCCTGATGCGATCCTCGCGAAGACGCCTGAGAAAGCGCCCGAACCCGACCCTGAAAATCCCGATGCAGAGCCTGATTTTGTCCTGTTAGAGACAGATGAAACTGAAAAGAAATCATCCGGGAACCCCTGGTCTGCGGAGGCCGGAGAGGCAGACATTGCGGACACTCAGACCGCAGTAAACGACGCCGGTGAGACCTCTGACGCGGATAAACCGGAAGAGGAACCGGCCCTGCCTGTGGTCACTCAGACGACGGTGCGCGAGGTGCACAAAGGCAGCATGTGGCCCGCTGTCTTTGGTGGCGTGATCGCTGCCCTGATTGGTTTTATCGCAGGCCGCGGCGATCAGCTTGACGCTTATCTTCCGGAATCGATGCAGAGAAGCAGCCTTGATGTTGCAGAGATCGAATCGTGGACGGAGGAGCTGCGCTCTGAGTCCGCCGCTCTTTCCGCAAGGATTGAAGAACTGGAAAACGCCGAACCTGTTGTTGCTGATACATCTGAGGTCTCTGGCGCTGTCGGTGAACTTGCCATGTCAGTTGAAGCCCTTTCCGGGCGGATCACTGATCTGGAAAGCAGGCCGGTCGTCACGGATACCGGCGACAGCGGCGCCTCTGCCGAAGAGATTGCCGCCCTGCAGTCCGCCCTCGATGAACAGAGCAGGCGGCTCGATGAACAGAGCCAGCAGCTCGATGAACAGAGCCGGCAGATTGCTGCAAAAAGCGAAGAGATCGCAAGCCTGCAGGCCGGGGCAGCCAACGCCGAAGCAGCCGCACGTTCAGAGGCTGAAAAGATCCTCGCGCGGGCGGCTTTGACACGGGTGGTTACGGCCGTCGAAAGCGGTGAGGCTTTTGAGCCGGCGCTGAGCGATCTTGAAGAGGTCGCACCTGTTGAGGTCCCTGAGGCGCTGCGCACTGCCGCATCTGCCGGTGTCCCCACCATCAGCGATCTGCGTGATAGTTTTCCGGGTGCCGCGCGCGCGGGTCTTGCCGCAGCGCGCAAGAATACACCCGAAGCCGAAGTTCAGGGCGTTGGCGCGTTTTTGCGCCGTACGCTCGGTGCGCGGTCTGTGACGCCGCGGGATGGTGATGACCCTGATGCGATCCTGTCGCGCAGCGAAGCCGCTCTGAAACAGGGTGATATCGCGCTTGCGCTGAGCGAGATGGAGGCTCTTCCCGAACCTGCCAGAACCGCGATGCAGGACTGGATAGAATCTGCCGAGGCCCGTCAGGCCGCCCGTGACGCTGCAACCACGCTGTCTGACAGCCTGCAAAGTAACTAAGGAAGACATAATGCTCTGGTCTCTGATTAAGATTGTACTCTTTGTTGCAGCTGTTGCAGCACTGGCACTCGGTGCCGATTACCTGCTCGAAAGCGAAGGCGGTGTGCAGGTCACCGTAATGGGCAGCGAATACACCTTTGGCCCGCTGCAATCGGTCATCGCCGTGGCGGTGATGGTGCTCGCCGTCTGGATATTGCTGAAACTGCTCTCGCTGCTGATGGCCACGTGGCATTTCCTCAATGGTGATGAAACGGCGCTGTCGCGGTATTTTGACCGCAACCGGGAACGCAAAGGCTTCGAGGCTCTGTCCGAAGGGCTGATGGCGCTGGCCAGCGGCGAGGGCCGTGTTGCGATGAACAAGGCCGCCAAAGCCGACCGATATCTCAACAAGCCTGAGCTGACCAATCTGCTCACTGCGCAGGCCGCCGAAATGGCCGGGGACAAGCGCAAGGCCGAAGAGACATACAAAAAGCTGGTCGCCAACAACGCGACGCGCTTTGTCGGAGTGCGCGGTATTCTGCGTCAGAAACTGGCAGAGGGGGACACCGAAACGGCGCTGGCTCTGGCTGAGAAAGCGTTTGCTCTCAAGCCCAGACACGAAGAAACCCAGGACGTGCTGTTGCGTCTGCAGGCAAGGAAAGAGGACTGGGCCGGTGCGCGGCAGACCCTGAGTGCCAAGCTGAAACACGGCACCCTGCCACGCGACGTGCATAAACGCCGTGATGCGGTTCTGGCGCTGTCGGAGGCCAGGGATATTATTTCTGACGAGAGTTCTATCGAGGTGCAGGAAAAGGCCATCGAGGCGAATAAACTGTCGCCTGACCTCATTCCCGCAGCGGTCATGGCGGCGCGCAGCTATATCCGCCAGCAGCGCCCGCGCCTCGCGACGCGGCTCCTGAAAAAGGCCTGGGAGGCACACCCGCACCCCGATCTGGCCGCAGCTTTCGCTGAAATAGAGCCTGATGAGACACCCCAGGCCCGGATCAAACGTTTTGCCGCTCTGACCCGGACGCGACCTGACGACCCTGAGACAAAGATGCTGCTGTCTGAACTGCACATCGCCAACGAGGATTTCCCGGAAGCCCGGCGCGCTCTGGGAGATCTGGTTGAAACCGACCCGACGGTGCGGTCTGTGACCCTGATGGCGGCGATCGAGCGGGGCGAGGGGGCAGCGGATGCAGTCGTGCGGGGCTGGCTTGCGCGGGCGGTAACTGTTTCGCGCGGCCCGCAGTGGATCTGTGACAACTGCCAGCACATCCACGCGGAGTGGGCGCCGATCTGTGAGAATTGCGAGAGCTTTGACACGCTGGCCTGGAAACGCCCGCCAATGTCGGAAATGGCGATGCCCGGCGGCGTGCAGATGCTTCCTCTGATTGTCGGTACGCTTGAGGACAAATCCGCGACGGAAGAGCCCGACGAAACAACCGAAGATACCGAAATTGTAGATGCGGAGCTGGTCACGGATCCGCCGGGCGACCCTGCTACGGAAACTCCTGAAAACCAGGAAACCAGCAAAGCCGTCTGAAACCCCGGCGCCGGGTCTTGACCTTCCAGTTACTGGAACCCTTATGTAGACGGCATCTGCATAAGGGAACCCTGGTACATGGCAAATACAGTCACGCTTTCGGTCGAAAAAATGTCCTGCGCCTCCTGCGTCGGTCGGGTGGATCGCGCCCTTTCGGCGGTGCCCGGGGTTCACAGCGTCGCGGTAAACCTTGCAACGGAAACCGCGACCGTCACCGGCGACGTTTCTGCTGACGCTCTGATCGCTGCCGCAACTGACGCAGGATACCCCGCACGCCGGTCCGATGCCGATGCGCTGGCACAGGGCGCGCGCCGTGATGCAGAAGCCAGCCACCTGAAAAGGCAGGTTATGCTGGCGGCGGCACTGACCGCGCCGGTGTTTTTCCTCGCCATGGGCGCGCATGTGGTGCCGGCACTCGAAGCTGCGGTCGGGCAGGGGAACAGCCACCTCATTCAGGCCATCCTGACGCTCGCGGTAATGGCCGGCCCCGGGCGCGCTTTCTATCGTGACGGGTTTCCGGCGCTTTTCCGGGGCGCGCCCGATATGAACAGCCTCGTTGCCCTCGGCAGCGGTGCGGCGCTGATATATTCGTTGTTTGTGATGCTGATCCCTTCGGCCTTTCCCGAAGCAGCCCGCGGCGTTTATTTCGAAGCTGCTGCCGTCATCGTGACCCTGATCCTCACAGGACGCTGGCTGGAGGCGCGCGCGAAAGGCCGTACCGGTGCCGCGATCCGTGCGCTCGCCGGGTTGCAGCCGCGCAGCGCCCGTGTGGAACGCGACGGAAAGACCCTCGAATTGGCCGTTGCTGACATCGTGACGGGCGACTTTATTCTGCTGCGTCCGGGCGAACGGGTGCCGGTCGACGGCGAAGTGCTCGAAGGCACAGGAGCCGTGGATGAAGCGATGATGACCGGCGAGCCGATGCCGGTTGAAAAAACGCCCGGTGATAAGGTCACCGGCGGAACGGTCAATGGCGCGGCCAGCCTCAGGATCAGAGCGACCCGGGTGGGCAAAGACACCGTGCTTGCCGGCATCATCCGCATGGTGCAACAGGCCCAGGGCGCCAAACTACCAGTGCAGGATCTTGTAGACCGCATCACCATGTGGTTCGTTCCGGCGGTTCTGGTGGTGGCTGCGATTGCTGTCGTGGCCTGGGTGATCTTCGGGCCGGCACCTGTCATATCCTACGCTCTGGTGGCCGGTGTGTCGGTGCTGATCATCGCCTGTCCCTGCGCCATGGGGCTGGCAACGCCGACCTCGATCATGGTGGCGGTGGGACGTGCTGCCGAACTGGGCGTTCTTTTCCGCAAGGGCGATGCGTTGCAGACGCTGGCCGGGATCGACGTCATCGCATTCGATAAAACCGGCACGCTGACAACCGGGCGACCGGTGCTGGCGAGCCTGGAACTTGTTGAAGGCCGGGAGAGAACTGACCTGCTGGCGTATATCGCCGCTGTGGAGGCGCGTGCGGAACATCCCGTCGCCCGCGCCATCGTCGAGGCTGCAAAAGACGCGGGTGCGCCGGAGCACGCGGCGCAGAATGTCTCCGCACGCAGCGGACTGGGCATCGAAGGAGAGGTCGAAGGCCGCACCGTCCTGATCGGGTCAGGCAAACTGATGGCTGATACCGGGATCAGCACAGCAGAGATGGACGACCGCGCCAGTGAACTTGCAGCGCAGGGTCAGACGGTATTTTTCGCCGCAATCGACGGCAACGTGGCGGCGCTTCTGGGGGTGTCGGACCAGATCAAAGAGAACGCCCGCGCAACGGTGGCCGCCCTGCGCGCGCATGGTACGGAAGTTGCCATGATCACCGGCGACCGCGAAGAAACAGCCCGCACAATCGCCAAAGAGATCGGTATCAGCACCGTGGTCGCGGGGGTCATGCCCGACGGCAAGGTCAGTGCCCTGCAGGAGATCCGCGGCGATGGACGCCGTATCGCATTTGTCGGGGACGGGATCAACGACGCGCCGGCCCTTGCGGCGGCGGATGTGGGCATCGCCATCGGCGCGGGCACGGATGTGGCAATTGAAGCGGCAGACGTGGTTTTGATGTCCGGCGATCTGCAGGGTGTGATCCGTGCGGTATCAGTCTCTGATAAGGCAATGCGCAACATCCGTCAGAACCTTTTCTGGGCATTCGGATATAATGTCGCTTTGATCCCCGTCGCCGCCGGGGTCCTTTGGGCCAGTGCGGGTATCCTGTTGTCTCCGATGCTCGCGGCCGGAGCCATGGCGCTTTCGAGTGTTTTTGTTCTGACCAACGCACTGCGCCTGCGTGGCATGACGGGAGATAAGCTTTGAACATCAGCGACGTCGCAAAGGCCACGGGCCTGCCGGTAAAAACCATCCGCTATTACGAAGACATTGATCTGATCACGCCCGGGCGGGGCGAGAACGGCTATCGCAGGTTCAGCGTGCAGGATCAGCACCGGCTGGCTTTTATCGGGCGGGCACGCTCGCTGGGGTTTTCGGTCGAGGCCTGCCGCAGTCTGCTGTTGCTTTATAATGACCGCGACCGGGCCAGCGCCGATGTCAAACGGATCGCCAGAGAGCATCTCGCGGAGATTGAGCGCAAGCGGGATGAGCTGACACAGATGCGCGATACGCTCTTTCAACTGATCAGCGCCTGTGCGGGTAACGACCGGCCCGACTGCCCGATCCTCGCGGATCTGGCGTCAGGTGATGGCTCTTGACGCGGCGCGCATTCGGGTCAGGTTAGGCGTATGGGCGACGTTTTTCAGCATACGATCAAGGTTCTATTTCAGCACTGCGACCCGGCGGGGATCGTTTTTTATCCGCGCTACTTCGAGATGGTCAATCAGACGGTCGAGGAATGGCATGAGGTCGGCCTTGGCCACTCTTTCGCACAGATGCATCTGGAACGTGGCCACGGTGTGCCAACGGTCTCTATCGGGGCCGAGTTTTCCGCGCCCAGCAGAATGGGCGATATTCTGACCTGGCGGCTGCGTGTTACAAAGCTCGGGCGCACATCTGCCCATCTGCATGTTGAAGCGCATTGCGCGAACGAACTGCGCATGACGGCTACGCCGGTTCTCGTGTCGGTGGATATGAGCACCGGCCGTCCGGTGCCCTGGCCCGACGCCATGCGATCACGCATCACGACCTTCCTGCAGAGCAAACAGCTTTAAATATAAAAATTTCAGGCTTGAAACAAATTCCGTGTCGGATAGGTTTGTGATCAGTGAATCACAGACAGGGTGCCGGTGATGAAAGTTGCATGTCTGGGCGGAGGGCCTGCAGGGCTCTATTTTGCGATCTCGATGAAGTTGCGCAGTCCGGAGCATGAGATCGTGGTTTTTGAACGCAACAAGGCTGACGACACCTTTGGCTGGGGGGTCGTACTGTCCGACGAAACGCTGGATAACCTCGCCGCAAACGATCCCGTCAGTGCCGACATGATCCGGGCCGAATTTGCATACTGGGACGATATTGCAGTCGTGCATGACGGGCACCGGACGGTTTCTTCGGGCCACGGGTTCTGTGGCATCGGGCGCAAACGCCTGCTGATACTGCTGCAGCAGCGCGCGCGGGATCTGAACATCGATCTGCGCTTTGAGCAGACTGTGGAAAAAGCCGCTGATCTGGCGGCGGAGTACGATCTTGTTGTGGCCTCTGACGGGCTCAATTCCCGCACCCGAACGGAGTTCGAAGAAAGCTTCAAGCCGGATGTGGACCTGCGCAAATGCCCCTTCACCTGGCTGGGCACGCATCAGAAATTTGACGATGCATTTACGTTTATTTTCGAGAAGACCGTGCATGGCTGGGTCTGGGCACACGCCTATCAGTTCGACCCTGACACAGCGACTTTTATCGTGGAATGCAGTCAGGAGACCTATGACAACTGGGGCTTTGAGACGATGTCCAAAGCGGACAGCATCGCCACCTGCGAGCGGATTTTTGAAAAGCATCTCGGCGGTCATGCGCTGATGTCGAACGCCGGTCATGTGCGCGGGTCGGCGTGGATTCGGTTCCCGCGCGTGCTTTGTGAGCACTGGCATCACGACAATATCGTGCTGATGGGCGACGCCGCGGCGACGGCACATTTCTCCATCGGATCGGGCACAAAACTCGCGCTGGAATCCGCCATTGCTCTCGCCGGTTACCTTACGACTGAAGAGAGCATGCCGGCGGCCTTTCAGAAATACGAAGACGAACGGCGCGTGGAAGTTCTGAAACTTCAGTCGGCCGCGCGCAACTCGCTGGAGTGGTTCGAGGAGGTCGGGCGCTACCTGGATCTCGACCCGGTACAGTTTAATTATTCGCTGCTCACCCGGTCGCAGCGGATCAGTCACGAGAACCTGCGCGCGCGCGATGCCGACTGGCTGAGGTCTGCGGAAGGCTGGTTTCAGACCGCGGCCGGGGTCAGCGACAACGCGCCGGTGCGGCACCCGATGTTCGCCCCCTTTCAGCTGCGCGGGATGCATCTGAAAAACCGCGTAGTGGTCTCGCCAATGGCGCAGTACAAAGCGGTGGATGGTACGCCGACCGACTGGCACCTCATCCATTACGGTGAGCGCGCCAAGGGCGGCGCGGGCCTGATATATACGGAAATGACCTGTATCAGTGACGATGCGCGCATCACGCCGGGCTGCCCCTGTATCGCAACAGATGCGGATGAGGCCGCCTGGAAACGCATTGTGGATTTCATTCACGCGGAGACCGCGGCGAAAGTCTGCCTGCAGCTTGGCCACGCGGGATCGAAAGGATCGACCCAGGTGGGCTGGGAGGAAATGGACGCGCCGCTTGAGACAGGGAACTGGCCGCTGATTGCAGCGTCCGATGTTCCCTGGTCGCCACGCAACGCAACACCACGCCCGATGACGCGGGACGATATGGACCGGGTAAAGGCAGATTTCGTTGCGGCAGTGAAACGCGCGGACCGTGCCGGATTTGACATGATCGAGCTGCATGCTGCGCACGGCTATCTGATTTCGGGTTTCATCACACCGGTTCAGAACCGGCGGGAGGACGAATATGGCGGGTCGCTGGACAACCGCCTGCGTTATCCGTTGGAGGTGTTTGACGCCATGCGCGCCGCCTGGCCCGAAGATAAACCGATGTCGGTGCGGATTTCTGCACACGACTGGCTTGGCGATGAGGGCATCACGCCTGAAGATGCCGTGCAGATCGCAGCGGCCTTCCGCGATCATGGCGTGGACATTTGTGATGTCTCTGCAGGGCAGACTTCCACAGATGCACGGCCTGTCTATGGCCGCATGTTTCAGACACCGTTTTCGGACAGGATCCGCAATGAAACGGGCCTGCCCACCATGGCGGTCGGCAATATTTTCGAGCCTGATCACGTGAATTCCATTCTGATGGCAGGGCGTGCGGATCTGGTATGTCTCGCCCGGCCCCATCTCAGTGATCCTTACTGGCTATTGCATGCCGCGACCGCCCTGGGGGACCGTGCAGAAGCCTGGCCCGCGCCTTACCTTCCTGGCCGTGATCAGGCCTGGCGACTGGCGGACAAAGATCAGGCCGCCTCTGAGGAGATACGCGCATGAGACGGGTGCTGGTGACAGGCGGCGGTTCGGGGATAGGCCGCGCAATTGCCCGCGATTTTGCCGATGCAGGTGACGCGGTCACGATTTCCGGGCGACGTACTGATGCCCTTGAGGAAACGGATGGCGGGCGCGGTATGACGCTGCGCCCGGGCGATGTGACCTGCGAGGCGGATGTGCGCGCCCTCTTTGATGCTCCCTATGATGTGGTTGTCGCCAATGCCGGATCTGCCGTGGTTCTGCCACTTGCAAAAACCGGGCTTGAAGACTGGCAGAGCACCATTGATGTCTGCCTCACGGGCGTTTTTCTGACGTTCCGCGAGGCGTTGCGCGACATGCCTGCCGGGGGGCGGCTGATTGCTATGGCGTCAACCTCCAGCCTGCAGGGGAGCGCAAACCTTTCCGCCTATGTGGCGGCCAAACACGGCGTGCTGGGCATGGTGCGCAGTCTGGCGATCGAGGTGGCGCGCAAGGAGATAACCTGCAACGCCGTCTGCCCCGGTTTTGTCGACACACCGATGGCCGACGGCGCGGTGCAGAACGTGGCCACACGGTACGATATCAGCCTGGAAGAGGCGACCGCCCGGATCGTAGAGGACAATCCGCTGAAACGCATGATCCGGCCCGACGAAGTGGTTGCCGCCGTCCGGTTTCTGGCAAGTGCTGAGGCCAGCATGGTGAACGGCCATGCGCTCAGCGTTTCGGGAGGCGAAGTATGAGACGGTGCAGGCAGCTTCCCACAGGTGGAGAGTATTGATGCAGGAGACCACGTCCCCGTCAGACCTGAGCAAAGACCGTCTGCGTGTCTGGCTGCGCATGCTCAAAGTCACCCGGATGATCGAGGCTGAACTGCGCGAACGCATGCGCCTGACCTGGGATATTACCCTGCCGCGTTTCGATGTCATGGCGGCCCTGCGCCGCAACGCGGAGGGGCTCAAAATGAGTGATCTGTCCGGTGTCCTGCGTGTCTCGAACGGTAATGTCACCGGGATCGTGGACCGCCTCGTGGCCGACGATCTGGTCGAGCGGCGCGCCGTCGAGGGCGACCGCCGGGCCATGCGCGTTGTGCTGACGGCGGCAGGGCGAGAAATGTTTGACGAGATGGCTGCCGTGCATGAGCTCTGGGTCGATGAGCTTCTGTCACCGGTCGGCGCACAGGGCCTGAACACGCTTCACAGCCGTCTGGGGCGCATAACCGGTCGTCTTGAGGAGGAAAGCTGATGCCTGAGCATTTCAACCTGACGCGCCGGGGGGATGTCGCCCTCGTGACGCTCAACAACCCGTCCCGCAAGAACCCGCTGACCTTTGAAAGCTATGCTGAACTGCGCGACTGGTTCCGTGCGCTGCGCGATGATGAGGAAACAGGCGCCGTGGTGTTCGGATCGGCGGGTGGCAATTTCTGCTCGGGCGGTGATGTGCATGACATCATCGGGCCGCTGGTCGCGATGGATATGAAAGACCTGCTGAAGTTCACCCGGATGACCGGCGATCTGGTCAGGGCGATGCTGGGTTGTGGCAAGCCGGTGATTGCGGCGGTGGATGGTGTCTGCGTTGGTGCAGGAGCGATCATCGCCATGGCCTCGGATCTGCGGCTGGGCACTGCTGACGCGAAAACCGCGTTTCTCTTCACCCGGGTGGGGCTCGCGGGCTGTGACATGGGTGCCTGTGCGATGCTGCCGCGCATTATCGGGCAGGGTCGGGCGGCTGAACTGCTTTATACAGGGCGCACCATGCGCGCAGACGAGGGCGAAGCCTGGGGCTTCTTCAACCGCCTTGTGGCCCCCGGGGACCTCGAAGCTGAGGCCGTCACCCTGGCGCAGCGGATCGCCGACGGGCCCGGGTTTGCGCATATGATGACCAAAACCATGCTGCAGCAGGAATGGTCGATGACCGTTGATCAGGCGATCGAAGCCGAAGCGCAGGCGCAGGCCATCTGTATGCAGACCGCCGATTTCCGCCGCGCTTACGAGGCGTTTGTGGCAAAAGAGAAGCCGGTGTTCGAAGGTGACTAAAGACTGTTTTGCGTTGGATACTTCCTGGCACCCGGCAGATCACCGATGCCTCTGGCACGGTTGTCTGCCGCCCGAAGACGTAAGGAGCCCGCGCCATGACAGACCGTAGTTTTCTCGACTGGCCGTTTTTCGAAGACCGGCACAGGGAGCTTGCAGCAGCGCTGGAGACCTGGTGTGCCGAAAACCTCGGGTCGGTCGATCACAGTGATACAGATGCTGCGACCGTGGCGCTTGTGCAGATGCTGGGGGCAGGTGGCTGGCTGAGATATTCCGGTCCTGATCCGGCGAAACCTGCGCCGCTGGATGTGCGCAGCCTGTGCCTGATCCGCGAAACACTGGCGCGCCACGACGGGCTGGCGGATTTCGCTTTTGCCATGCAGGGGCTGGGCATGGGGGCTGTATCGCTTTTCGGAAGCTCAGAGCAGCGCGAATGGCTTGTCCGTACACGTAAAGGCGCGGCTCTCTCAGCATTTGCACTCAGCGAGCCGGCGTCGGGCTCCGATGTGGCCAGCCTCGCGACAACGGCGGTGCGCGATGGCAATCACTATGTCCTGAACGGCGAAAAGACCTGGATTTCCAACGGCGGCATTGCGGATGTCTACACGGTTTTCGCGCGCACCGGAGAGGCAGAGGGCGCGCGGGGGCTCACGGCTTTTCTGGTGCCGGCTGACACGCAGGGTCTGGAGATTGCCGAACGGCTCGAGGTGATGGCGCCGCATCCGCTGGCGCGGCTGACTTTTCGCGATCTGCGCATCGATGCCGGTGCAGTGATCGGAACCCCGGGTGAGGGGTTCAAAGTCGCGATGTCGGTGCTGGATGTCTTCCGCTCCACCGTTGCAGCGGCAGCACTCGGGTTTGCGCGTTCCGCACTGGACGCGTCTCTTGAGCGGGTCCGCGCACGGCAGCTTTTTGGCGCGCCGCTGTCTGAGTTACAGATGGTTCAGGGGCACATCGCTGATATGGCACTGGATGTGGACGCCTCGGCACTGCTGATTTACCGTGCGGCCTGGGCGAAGGACACAGGCGCCGCGCGTGTCAGCCGGGAGGCCGCAATGGCGAAACTTTTTGCCACGGATCAGGCGCAGCGTGTCATCGACAAAGCGGTGCAGCTGCACGGTGGCGACGGGGTGCGCGTAGGCTCTGTTCCCGAACGGCTTTACCGCGAAATCCGGGCGCTGCGAATCTATGAAGGGGCGTCAGATGTGCAGAAGGTCGTGATCGCCCGCGCGACACTGAAAACACCGTAACAGAGACGGTTATTCAGGTCCTGCGGCCTGTGCCAGCTCATCCAGCGTGATGTGCACGATGTCGGGGCTGATGATTGTCTGGCGTACCAGACGGTCGAACTGGCGGGCGAAATCACGTACCTGATCGGGGCTGCTGACCACCAGATAGGCATCACCGATATATAGAGCCACGCGCTCCTTGCCGAAGACGGTGAAAGGTGCGGAGAAACTCCGCGTGCCATCATAAAGATGCAGCCGGAGCGCGGGATAATTATCGCGGCACACGCGCGCCATATGAGTAAGCTGCCGGCGTCGCAAAGCCACCGGCGTGTCGGCCCAGAGGCCGGTGCCGGCAGAGAGATCCCTGAGGGTCTGGACCGGCATGGCAATTTCCACGTCGACATCATCCAGCGAGATACTGCCCAGAACCGCCTCGACACCGCCACCGTGCGGGCCTGGTGTGGCGTAATGACCCGCTTCATCAGGATCAAAGCTCAGCATGTCGGGCAGGGTGGAGGGCACATAACGCAGTTTGAACCCGGTGGCCTCGCTGCGCCACTGGTCCAGCGGAGTGGAGCCATCGGCCTGCATTTCCTGTTCAATCTTGACGCTGCCTGCCACTTCCTGGCGGCCTTCGGGTGCGTTCTCCAGACAGAGCAGCCAGTCCACCGAAACGCCGCTGACCGATGCGATGCGCCTGAGCGTTTCGGCCCGGGGCAGCCGGTCTGACGCGGGACTCAGGAACTGGCTGAGGGCCGACCGGTCCATACCGGTCTGGCGCAGGAAATCCGAACGGCCACTGCTGTGTGACCGGACAACCCGGCCGAGACGGGTGCGGAACTGGGCAGAAAGATCACGTTTGTCCAAGAGTCTGTCCGGATCATTTGTAGTAGAAACACTACAAAAGTGCTTAAACGCTTCATAATAAACATAAGTGTTGCATATACACGCGCTTGTGAGAATTGTTTCAGCATCCAGAATACAGCAGCTTCGGTCGATAAGCCGACACTTCAGACGCATGAGAACAAAAAATTGAATACCCGAAGAAAAAGAATTTTCACGCCGGTTGAATGGCCTACCCTGATTGTCGCCGCTCTGTGCTATGCCGGATATGCTGCGGCAACGAGCGCATATGGCGCGCTTGGTCCCGCTGCATCAGCAATTCTGCTGAC
>NZ_JAHEHZ010000063.1 GCF_024639605.1 Roseobacter sp.
ATCTTGGGAAGGACGTTTTTCAGGTCCATGGAATTACCGCTGACGGCACGGTTGCCTTCAATCGAACAATTCGGCGCAGGCAGCTGCTCAAGTTCTTCGAGAAGTTGCCGAGTTGCCTGGTCGGCATTGAGGCGTGTGGGTCTGCGCATCATTGGGCGCGTGAGTTGATTGCGATTGGTCATGATGTGCGGCTGATGCCTGCGGTCTACTTCAAACCATATGTGAAGCGTGGCAAGACTGATGCCGTTGACGCCGAAGCTATCTGCGAAGCGGTCACGCGACCAACCATGCGGTTTGTTGCTGTGAAGTCGAAAGAACAGTAGGCTCTGCTTGCGATGCATCGCGTACGTCAGCTCGTCGTTCGCCAGCGCGATCATTCACTGAGCTGTTCAAAGCCCTCAGCGAAATCTGTGATCTCTACACACCTCAGGAATGCTGGAACTACTTTTGCGAGGCGGGGTATGATCCTACATAAACTGGAAACGCTTTAAGAAGCCAAGCCAGCTTGGCACTGTCAGAAAAGCGGTCGCCCGCGTCGATGAGATTTTCTTTTCAGATGGTCAGTCGGCAAGCTGACCACTCATGTGGCTCGCTGATCGTGGTTTTTTGCCCTTAGTCGGTGGGACACGCTTCCGAAAAACCCTAATAATCAGTGGGACGAAAAACTGTCCCACCGATCTTTAAGTGACTGTTTTTTCTATTCACTGTGATGCCGCCCCCGGGCACCACTTAAATGTATTTACATAATAAAAACATAAACTTCTCAATCAACAGAAGGGCGTAGTCCCCCTCTCAGTTCCCTTTTGGGTCATCCTTACTCTTCGCCTGACAAGCCTCGCGCTTTTCTTCAGTAGTTGCATAAAGTGCCAGCGCTTTTCAGCTTTGGCTCCAGACCTGTAACATTGATAAAAGCAGCCATTCTCTGCACGGGGCTTCAATGACACAGTCGCGGGACCAGGTGCGAATTCGCTGCGGCAAGCCCAAAGTCAGGTTTCTTCGCATTGCGACTGCAGCGAAAAACATCTCGGGCAGACGAAGGGAGGTCATTGACCTGCTAATCAATATACTCTTATCGAGCGCCCCACGTGTCCGAAAGACGATACCCCTCGGGCCAGGGATCGGAAGGGTCCAGCATGTGCTGGTGGATACCGGTAATCCAGCCACGCCCCGAGATTTCCGGGACGATGGCTGCCCGATCACCTGCTCTGGTTTCCTCGACGATGGTGCCCGAAAACGTCGAACCGATCACCGAACGCGCAGTTAGACGGTCACCTGTCTTCATCACGCCGCGTGCGTGCAGCAGGGCCATCCGGGCCGAAAGCGCGGTGCCGGTGGGTGACCGATCGACCTTGCCCGGCTGAATGGCCACCGCAGCGCCAGTTTCAAGGCCTTGCGCGCTTTCGACAAGCGGTCCCGCGAACAAGCAGAACGAGATATGACGCCAGTCCGGGTTCTCTGGATGGGTAAAGCCCAGCTGTTTGTTGGCTGCATTTGTGATGCGGACACCAAGTTTGGCGATGTCATGTGCCTCGGATTCATTCAGGGAGAACCCCAGCGCCACCGCATCGACGACCACGAAACTGTCGCCGCCATAGGCAGTATCGACGGTCAGCGTACCAAGGCCTTCGACTTCCAGCGCGCGATCCAGTTCGGCGGCAAACGAGGGGACGTTTTGCACGTGAATACGCTCCGCCTTTCCGTTCTGGCATTCTGCCCGCACACGCACCAGCCCGCCGGGGGCTTCCAGCACGATGCGGGTTTCGGGCTCCTGCATCGGCACCAGACCTGCATCCAGAAGCACGGTCGACACGCAGATCGAGTTCGATCCGGACATTGGCGGCGTGTCCTCGGGTTCCATGATGATCCAGGCGGCCTGTGCCTCGGGATGTTTCGGCGGAACCAGAAGGTTGACGTGCCGGAAGACGCCACCACGCGGTTCGTTCAACACGAAATTGCGCAGAGTCTGGTCGCGCGCGATCCATCGGCTCTGTTCCCAGACCGTGTCGCCGGGTGGCGGCAGGACGCCGCCGACGATCACGTCGCCGACCTCGCCCTCTGCATGGGCGGAGATCACGTGGATGGTCCTGGTCGAGCGCATGTCAAATATCCTTCATCAGACGCAGTGCGTCGTAGACTGCCGCGTGGGTGTTGCGGGCGCTGACGGCGTCGCCGATGCGGAAGAGCTGGAAGGCGCCGTCCGGGTTGCGCACAACCTGCTGTGGGCGGCCTTCGATCAGGGCGTCATGGTCGACCGCGCCGCCGTTGGAAGAGCGAGGCTTCAGCTCGAAGTAGAGATCGTCCAGCGGAAGGGTGCCGTAGTTCACGACGATCTGGTCGTAGGTCTTCTCGCTGGTGAAATCGCTGTAGTCCGTCCCGATCGTGGCCTTGAGACGATTGCCATCCTTTCCCACGGCCTTCAGGCGTCGGGTCACTGTGAAGGTCACGTCCTTATCTTGCAGCGCCCGCATGTATGGCACCAGGTTCATCGCCATGATGTCTGGGGCAAATGTCCGGTCGGGGGTCATCACCTCGACCCTGGCACCCACGTTTGCCGCAATCTCGGCAGCCATGAGGCCGGGATGATCGCCGCTTTCGTCATAGACCAGCACATCCTGCCCGGGTTTGACGTCGCCCGAAATCAGGTCCCAGGCCGAGACCACAAGGGTCTGTTCGGAGCGGTCCTCGAAGAGGCCGGTGTTGGGCAGCCCGCCCGTGGCGACGATCACCACATCGGGGTTCAGGTCGGTCACGTCCCCGGCTTCGGCCCAGGTGTTGAAACGGAACTCGACGTCTCGGGCCGCGCATTGCGCCATACGCCAGTCAATGATGGAAATCATCTCGCGCCGGCGCGGGTTCTGCGCCGTCAGGCGAACCTGCCCGCCAGGATCGGGCTGGACCTCGAAGACTGTGACGTGATGACCACGCTCCGCCGCGACCCGGGCAGCCTCCAGCCCGGCCGGACCGGTGCCGATGATCACCACCTTCTTCCGGGTTTCGGCGAGCGCGATCTCGTGTGGCATCGTCAGCTCACGCCCGGTGGCCGCGTTGTGGATGCAAAGCGCCTCTCCGGCGGCATAGATGCGGTCGAGGCAGTATGTGGCGCCGACGCAAGGGCGGATGTCGTCCTCACGCCCTTCGACGATCTTTTTCACGATATGCGGGTCGGCTATGTGGGCGCGGGTCATGCCGACCATGTCCAGGAGCCCTGCCTGAACGGCGTGGCGCGCCGTCGCCACGTCCGGGATCTTCGCGGCGTGGAACGTAGGCATGCCGGTGGCCTTCTTGACCTCCCCGGCGAAATCCAGATGCGGGGCGTTCTTCATGCCCTGGACCGGGATTACGTCGGTCATCGCCGGGTCGGTGTGGATGCGTCCCCGGATCACGTTCAGGAAATCGACCATGCCGCTGTCCGCCAGCCGCCTGGATATCTCGATGCCTTCCTCGGGCGTGATTCCACCGGCCTCGGTCTCGTCGGCAGTGTAACGCAGACCGACGATGAAATCGGTGCCCACCCGCTTGCGGATGCCCGTCAGCACGTCCATCAACAGCTTCATCCGGCTGTCAAGGCTTTGCCCGCCATGCGGCCCGTCCAGATCGTTGGTCAGGGGTGACCAGAACTGATCCAGAAGGTGGCCATAGACCTGCAGTTCGATCCCGTCCATACCGCCCGCCTTCATCCGCTCGGTCGCGTCGGCAAAGTCGGTGATGATGCGCTCAATGTCCCAGTCCTCCGCGCGCTTTGGGAAGGCGCGGTGGGCCGGTTCGCGGTGCATGGTTGATGATACCGATGGCAGCCATGCGCCTTTGTCCCAGCGGGTCCTGCGACCAAGATGCGTCAGCTGGATCATCACAGCGCAACCATGGTCGTGGCAGGCATCAGTCAGCTGTTTGATCCACGGCACAACCTCGTCCTTGTAGGCGAGGATGTTGTTGAACACCGGCGGGCTGTCCTTAGACACTGCTGCCGAGCCTGCTGTCATGGCCAAAGCTACCCCGGCCCTGGCGCGTTCCGCATGATAGGCGGCATAGCGCTCTTTCGGCATCCCGTCTTCGGGATAGGCCGGTTCATGACTGGTGGTCATGATCCGGTTCCGAAGCGTCAGGTGTTTGAGCTGATATGGTTGAAGAAGGGGATCGTTGGACATGGGCGGGCCTCACTGGCGGATAGCGCCTGTATCTTCAAAATGTTCACATATGTCAAGTTAACGTTCATATCTGTATATTTTTCTTGTGACCAACGGTGACCAGAACTAATGTCGATGCCATGACCGCAAAGAACGACACACTTGCATCCGACGAAAAGGCCACCGGCTGGCGTGGGTCGCGCGCCGTCTGGATGGCTGCAGCAAAACAGGCGCTGATCTCTTCTGGCGTCGATGCTGTTAAGATCCAGCCGCTGGCGGGCCAGCTGCAGATTGCGCGCACCAGCTTCTACTGGTTCTTCAAGGACCGGAATGCGCTGCTCGATGCGCTTCTGGAAGAGTGGGATACAAAGAACACCGGCGCCTTCGTCGAGGCCTGCGGCGCCTATGCGGAGGCCATTCCCGAAGCTGTCCTCAATCTCATTGCGGTGTTCCATGACGAGGCGCTCTTCGAGCCACAGCTCGACTTCGCGATCAGAGGGTGGGCGCACCATTCCGATCTCGCAGCAGGACGAGTCCATGAGGCCGACGAGACCCGGCTGAAGGCGATCCGGGCGATGTTCGCGCGCTTTGGGTTCGCCGAGGATGAGGCGGATGTCCGGGCGCGGACCGTCTACCTGACCCAGATCGGCTACATCTCAATGCAGGTATCCGAGGCCACCGCCGTACGGATGGCGCGGGCACCAGGCTATGTGAAGACCTTTTGCGGGCAAGCGCCCAGCCCGAGTGAACTGGCACGGTTCTACGCGCGCCTGAAGTTCGACCCGGCTGCTGAGACCTAAGGATACGACGTCGCAATTACCTTTTGCCGGATCACCTGAGACGGCACCATTGAACACCTGTCCTGGTCGGACGCCGTGGCGACCCTGAGGGACGGGCACCGTCTGCCGTGCGCACCTGTCGCCGACATGTTTTTCCGGCCTGAGCGTGTGTGGATCTGATCACGGCGCCCGGAGCGGGCGCGCCCTCGCTGCCGAATGGCTGTCCGGGGATTTCACCGTCGAAGGAGCCCCCGATCTCTCCGAGGCGGCAGGGAAGGCAGACATTATCAGCTGCGCGACCACGGCCCGCGAGCCGGTGCTTGGGGGTGCTTGGATCCGTCCAGGAACGCATGTGGATCTGATCGGCCCGTGCAAGGCGGACATGCGCGAAGCTGATGACGATCTGATGTCGAGGGCCTCGCTCTTCGCAGACAGCCGCCAAACGACGCTCCATCACATCGGTGAATTGATGATCCCTCTATCGAGCGGCGTGATTGCCGAGAACAATGTGCTCGGGGATCTTTACGATCTGATTCCTGAACTGATTGAGGGAAGAAAGTCAGCAGAGAAGATTACAGTCTTCGGGAATGGCGGCGGGGCCCGTCTTGATCTGATGATGGTCAACTTCATCTCGAAGAGGTTGCAATCAGAGCAGTGATATTTTTCATAGAATGACTTCTCTCGATCCGGATATCATCACAGCGGACTTAAGTCTGAGACTTAAGCTGGTTTGCTCTGCGTCGTTTCATGCCATGGCCAACGGCAGCAATGAACGGTTCCCGCCCGTTCAGGGGAGACGCAGCATCGGTCATCCTGGGCCCGGTCCGGACACCTGACGGTTTTCATCAGGTGTCTGAAAAGATGCGCTAAGCCGGCGTTTACTGTGAAATTTTCGAAACTCCGACCTCGAATGGCTGCTTCGCGCAGGAGCGGACGGCGGCGAAGAACCAAGCTATGTCCGAGTTGCGGGACTTAACCGCCTTAGAATTAGTAAAAAACGAAGGACCGGTTCCGGAAGTATTGTGGGCTTTCCGGAACTTTTTTCTGAGGAGTGTGCCGTCCTTGATCGGAACGCAGTCACAGGTTCTGAGTAATGACCCGATGCTCCTTTACAGAAGCGTCATCAGACTATCCTGGAGGTCTTGAAGATGACCGTTTTCACGCAGACTATTTATGATAGCTCTGACCGCCGCTTTTAAGTTTTGCAAAACTGCATGTTGGCACGTCCTTTCCGAAAGGCATCATATTCGATACCGTGCGTTAAGCATATCGGAACAGGGGAAGTTACTTTGTCATCATCGAATGTTTATAAGTTGTTGATTGCCGCCACTTTTGCCACCGTAGCAGGTACCGGGGCATTCGCGCAGTCCGCAGCGCTCACCGCCCGGGACTCCGACCCCAATGTCATGGGCTGGATGCAGGGCTTTCCGCCGCCCGAAGACAAGATCATCACACAGCCCGACAGTGTCTACTTCAGCTTTCCAAGGTTACGTTGGTCGGTTTGTCACCTGCGTGAATTCCTACCCACAGAGGAAATCAGTCGCGGGCTCGGCGCGCCGATGCCATTGGAGTACCTGCCGCCGGCCGAATTCGCTGACATGCGGCAGCAGATCGACGCGGTCACCTTCAATCCGCAGAAAAGCGAAGAAGAGATGACCTGGGAAGAGTCGCTCTATGCCAACTACACCGACGGCATGCTGATCATCCACAAAGGTCAGGTCGTTTACGAACGCTATTTCGGCTGTCTGGAGGAGGACGGCAAGCACGCGATCATGTCGATGACGAAGTCTTTCACCGGACTTCTGGCCGAGATCATGGTGGTCGAGGGCACCCTCGATGACACCAGGCTGGTCCGCGACTACGTCCCCGAGATTGGCGACAGCGCCTTCGCCACGGCGACCGTGCGGCAGGTCATGGATATGACCACCGGTGTGAAATACTCCGAGGACTACTCCGATCCCAACGCCGACATCTGGCTCTATTCCGCCGCTGCCAGCCCGCTGCCCAAGGCAGAAGGATACGAGGGGCCGGATGGCTATTGGGAATATCTCCAACAGGTCGAACCCGAGGGTAACCACGGCGACGAATTCCATTACAAGACCATCAACTCCGACATGCTGGGTTGGATCATCAGCAAGGTCTCGGGCAAGTCGGTGACCGAGCTTGCCTCAGAGCGGCTCTGGCGTCGGATGGGTGTGGAGCAGGACGCCTACCAGACCGTCGACGGCAAAGGCGTGCCCTTTGCGGGTGGCGGCATCACCGCCGGTCTGCGCGATCTCGGGCGGCTGGGCCAGCTGATGTTGAACGAAGGCGCGTCCAACGGCGAGCGCCTGTTCCCGGCTGAGGTCGTGGCGAACATCCGCGCGGGCGGCGACCGGTCCAAGTTCGGAGACGGCTTTCCAACCTTTGGCCCCGGCAGCTACACCAGCCAATGGTGGGTGTTTCACAACGATCACGGAGCGTTTGCGGCGCGTGGGGTCCATGGTCAGACGATCTATGTCGATCCGACCGCCGGGATGGTCCTCGTGCGCCTCTCCTCCTTCCCAAGGTCTCAGAACGGCTTCATCGACCCGACGTCTCTGCCCGCCTACCAGGCCGTGGCCGAGTTTCTGATGGCACGCTGATCAGCACCCTGATGGGGAAACCGCGTCTGCGGTGAGCGGGACAGAACACGCACAGTCCGAAAGATGGAGGCGGCTGACAAGGCCGCCTTCTGAAGCGCTCCCAGCGCAGCGGAGGTGCTGAGCATCCTTTTGGCTTAAGAAAATAATTGGGGGCCGGCCAGGTGGGGCTTCCCGTGCGAAGAGCGACATCGCCGGCATGGCCTTCGGAACAAGGCCTGACAATCACTGTCGGGCAAGTCGACGCGCAGAGGTGACGCGCTCCATATAATCCGGTGGAATTTGCCTTACCACTTCATCGGGCGCGCCGATCATCGAACGGATGCGCGCGCCCGATGGCCACGGATCGGACAGAGGCCATTGTGAAGTGAAATCACCGCCGAAGGCGGTTTGCACCAAGCAGTGGTGGTCAATCAGAGCAATTGATTTGATGCAAATTTGGTGTACTGTCATAGTGTATACCAAATCTGCTCAAACCTTCCGGAGTGCATTTCACCGGTATGATGCCCAACCGAACCGAATATGAAGACGGCAGGATAATTCCGCTGACACTCTCCGCTCAGGTGGCGGACCGGTTGCGCAACTGGGTTCTGCTCGGCGATCTCGCGCCGGGAGAAGTGCTGGTCGAGCGGGTACTTTCCGAAAAACTGGGTGTGTCTCGCACGCCAATGCGTGAGGCGCTGCAGATGCTGGGCCGGGAAGGGCTGATCGCCATCACCCCCAACCGCCGGCCGCGGGTGGCCAGCCCCGGCCTGTCCGACATTCTGGAGCTTCTGGAGGTTCACCGGCTTGTGGAGGCGCACGGCGCGCGCCTGGCCGCAAAGCAGATATCGCAGGCGGCTCTCACCGATCTGCAGCGATTGCTCGACGAGATGGAATTATCCGGCACCCGGCGCGGTGAGCTGGAATTCTTTGAGCTGGACATGGCGTTTCACAGGCAGATTGTCGAAGCCTCCGGTAATGCGACCCTGATCGAGACGCACAGTCACCTTAACGCACGGCTTTATCGCACCCGTTTTCTGTCCACACAGACGATCAGCGGGAGACCCCTTATGCAGGCACAGCACACGCAGATCCTCGAGGCATTGCGTGCGCGGGATGCCGATCGCGCCCAGGCGCGCGTCGAAGAACACCTGCATCAGCTTGGACGAAACATCACGGCGATTTTCAATGAATCTAAACAGGGAAAAGGCACAGGCCCGCAGCCGGGGAAAACCAGCTGATGCAAGGGCCTGGTTGGAGGAAACGATAAGGAACGACAACAAGTTTTAATCTGGGAGGACTACAACAATGAAATTTTTCGGAATACGCGAAATTGCGGGCTGTGCCACACTGGCCGGCGGTTTGATGCTGTCCACGGCGGCATTCGCAGGGCCTGAAACCGTCGAAGGGCCCGGGCATGATCCGGCGTGCTTTGCCCCCTGGAACGACGAGATCAAATACATGCAGTGGGAGCCGCGCGACGGACCGCACAAAATTGCGGTCGTGAACGGGTTTGTCGGCAACACCTGGCGCATTCAGATGATCCAGACTGCCAAGGCCTTTGCCGAACAGGAAGACATCGCCTCGCAGATCGAGGAGTTCAAGGTTGTCTCAACCGGCACCGACGTCGCAGCCCAGCTTGGTGCGATCGAGGACTTCATTAACCAGGGGTTTGACGCCATCGTGACGATCGCGGTCTCGCCGGAAGGCTTTGACCGGGTGATCCGTCTTGCTGACCGCAATGACGTGGTGGTCGTGCCCTTTGACAACGTGCTCGACACCGACAAGGTCATGCAGGTCAACGAAGACCAGCTTGAGATGGGCCGGATGTACGCACGCTGGCTGATGGAACAGCTGGGCGACAAAACTTCCGGCAAGATACTCGAAGTGCGGGGTCTCCAGGGCAACTCGGTGGACCGCGACCGCCACATCGGATTTCGCGAACTCATGGAGCCCTCGGGAAACTGGGACATCGTTGAGGTCGTCGGCAACTGGGATGACGGCACGGCCCAGAAAGTGACCGCTGATGCGATCGCCGTGCACAAGGAGTTCGACGCCGTCGTGGTGCAGGGCGGAACCACCGGTGCGGTCCGCGCGATGCTGGATGCCGGACATCCCCTCGTCCCGATCGCCGGTGAGAGCGAAAACGGCTATCGCAAACTGCTTGCCGAATACGGACCGCAAGGTCTCAAAGGCACGTCGATCGGACAGTCGCCCGGCATGGTCGCTATCGCTATGAAAGCAGCCCTTGCAGCCCTTGACGGAAACGTGATGCCACAGCTGATTTCGGTTCCGATCCCCTTTGCCGATTACGACGAGATGGAAGCCGACAAAAACTACTGGCCTGATCTCACCGATAATTTCTTTACGGTGAATGAATTCCCGCCCTGCGGCGTGAATATCACAGCCCGCGAGATCATGGCAAAGTCGGCTGACAACAACTGATAACACGATCAGGTAAAACTTCTTTGCACCGCGTCACGGCGCGGTGCAGAGTTTGTGGGCAGCAGAGACGGGATTAAGGGCTCTTATGACACCTGACGGCCAGACGGACCGCGGCCTCAAGACCGCGCCTTCCGCACATATGTCTCTGACAGGGATTACAAAACGCTACGGCGGGGTGACGGCCCTGGAGAATGTGAACTTCTCCTGCGATCTGGGCTCGATCCATGCTGTCCTCGGTGAGAACGGTGCCGGGAAATCCACGCTGATCAAGATTATGTCCGGCGTTGTTACCCCGGATGAGGGGCGAATGATGCTTGACGGCAGAGAGGTCACCTTTTCGGGACCCTCGGCCGCTAATGACGCGGGCATCGTGTGCATCTTTCAGGAACTGTCGCTGATGCCGGATCTGAGCGTGGCAGACAACATCATGATTGCAGACCCGCCCCGCCGGTTCGGTCTGATTGACAAAAGAGCCCAGAAGAGACGCGCCGAAGAGCTGCTCGCGCGGATCGGATGCGAGGATGTGAACCCGCTCAACAGGGTGCGGGATCTGCCGTTGTCGCGCCGCCAGATGGTCGAGATCGCAAAGGCGCTGGCCAAAGACCCCACCGTTCTGATCCTGGATGAGGCGACCTCGGCGCTGACATCTTCGGATGTGGACCGCGTTTTTGAAATTTTGCGCAAGCTGCGCGATGACGGCATTTCCATCCTCAGCATTTCACACCGGATGCATGAGATCGAAGCGGTGGCTGATATGTGCTCGGTCTTCCGTAACGGTCATAATGTCGAAACCTTCCGGCAGGGCACAAGATCCGCCGAGGAAATCGTTCAGATGATGATCGGCCGTGAGATTTCGGCGCATTTTCCACCCAAGCCGGACAAAGACCTGGCAACTCAGGGAGCCGCGCCGCCGGTGTTGCAGGTCAGAAATTTTGCCTGGGAAAATGTCCTGCAGGGCATCGATCTTTCAGTGCGAAAAGGCGAAATAGTGGGGCTGGGCGGGCTCGACGGTCAGGGCCAGAAAGAACTGCTGCTGGGGCTTTTCGGCGTGCTCAAAAGCACCTCCGGTACGATCGAGATCAACGGCAAGCCAGTCAGTATCCGCTCGCCCATTGATGCAAAACGCGCAGGCGTGGACATCGCCCTGGTGCCCGAAGACCGCAAAACCGAAGGGCTCATGTTGCCCATGTCGATCTCGGATAATCTCTCGATCGCTTCGCTCAGCCGGATGTCTAACGGCATCATGCTGGATCAGAACGCACTGGAAAGTTCAGTTGCGGAAGCTGTCCGTCGGATGCAGATCAAAATCGGCAATAAATCCGATGCCGTCTCAACGCTCTCGGGGGGCAATCAGCAAAAGGTCGTCATCGCGAAATGGCTGATGACCGACCCGAAGATCATTCTGCTCAACGATCCCACCCGCGGCATCGACGTGGGCACAAAGCAGGAGATCTATCTGCTTTTGCGCGAGCTTGCCAAAGAGGGCGCTGCAATCGTGCTTTATTCCACCGATTACGAAGAACTGATCGGCTGCTGTGACCGGGTGGCTGTCATGTATGACGGGCAGATCGTGCGCGAGCTTGCAGGGTCGGAGATCACCGAACGCAACATTATTTCCAGTGCCCTGAACATCGAGGAAGCCGCGCAATGAGCCACACGCGAAAATCTGATCTGTCGATTATTCTGCGCCAGAGCGCCCCGCTGATCACAGTGATCGCGATATTTCTGCTGTTCTATATTTTCTACAACAGCAACCACCCGCGCGGTTTTTCCACGGCAGTCTACATCCAGAACGCCAACGAGGTCTTTGCGCTCGTGATGGTGGCCATGGCGCAGACCGTACCGGTTCTGATGGGCGGGCTGGATCTGTCGGTGGGGGCGGTGATGACGCTGGTCAATACGCTGGCCAGCCACCTGCTCAACGGCAGCCCGCTGGAGATTGTGTTCGGCTTTATCGTCTGTCTGCTGACCGGGGCGCTTTGTGGTTTCGTGAATGGTTGCGTGGTGGTTTACGGGCGCATTCAGCCGATTATTGCAACGCTTGCTACAGGGGCGATCTTCATGGGGCTGGCGCTGTTTCTGCGTCCGACGCCGGGCGGTGACGTTGACGGAGATCTGGCCTGGGTCATGACCAATGACCTTTACGAGATTGCTGCGACCTACGGGTTTTTCGACAACGGCGAGGCCGCCTGGTTTCAGCCGGTCGCCTGGCTGCCCGTGCCGGCGCTTTTGCTGGTTGTCGTGGCACTTTTTGTCTGGATGCCTTTTTCGCGGTCGGTGACGGGCAGGACCGTTTATGCGATCGGTTCGGGCGAAAGTGCGGCCTATATGTCCGGTCTGCCGATTGACCGGGCCAAGATCGCGGCATTCACACTGGGTGGGTTTTTTGCGGGCGTCGGCGGCATTTACCTGACGCTGCAGACCTCCTCGGGCAATGCCGATATTCCGCAGGCGGGTGCTTATACACTGAATTCGATTGCTGCCGTGGTGATCGGCGGCACATCCCTGCTGGGCGGGGTGGGCACAGCGATCGGCTCAATTTTCGGCGCCCTCGTGCTGCGCACGATCTCTTTTAACTTTCGTATTTTCGACATTGACCCGCTGCTGCAGCCGCTTTTTGAAGGCGTTGTGTTGCTGGGGGCGGTCAGCATCGGTGCTTTGAGCGTCTTGCGTATCAAAAACACCCTGGAGCTTTTCAGGTAGGCCATTATGACAACAACCGACACCATGCCCAAAGCGAAAAGCCGCCTCTGGACGCCGGAGAACAAGCCGGTTGTGATTGCCTCTGGGTGTATCGTTGTGATCCTCGCAATCGGCACGGCCTATACGCTGGCGACCCAGGGCACCGCGACGCTGCTCTCGCCCGGCTATATGCTGCAACAGCTGCAGGTCGGCTCTTTTCTTGGCATTGTTGCGGCCGGTATGATGCTGGTGATCCTGTTGGGGCATATAGATCTGTCGGTTCCCTGGACGGTAGCCGCTTCGGCGATGATGGCCACGGCGTTCGGCGGCGCCGCAGCACTTCCCGTCGGGCTCAGCGTGGGCCTCGCCGTTGGTCTTGTGAACGGGCTGGGGGTCGCCTATCTGCGCATCCCCTCGATGATATTCACGCTTGGGGTCAATGCGGTGATGCGCGGCCTGATGGTCGCCTATACGGGCGGCTTTGCGCCGCAAACAGCCGCCACGCCGCTGATGCAGTATCTGGCCGTCGGCAAGATTCTTGGTATTCCGGTGGCGCTCTTTGTGTGGGCGGCCGTCTCGGTGCTGGTCGTCTTCATCCTGCGCAAAACGCCGGTAGGCCGCTATATTTTTGCGATCGGCAACCGCGAATCTGCAGCCTATCTTGCCGGTGCGCCGACGCGCTGGGTTATTGTTTTCGCCTTTGGTCTTTGCGGCATGATGGCCGGGCTCAGCGGCACGCTGCTCGCCGGATACTCGACCAAGGCTTATCAGGGAATGGGCGACGCCTATCTGCTCCCCGCCATCGCCGCGGTTGTGATCGGTGGCACGCATATTCTTGGTGGCCGGGGGCGGTATCTTGGCACGCTTGTCGGGGTCATTCTGATCGTGCTGCTGAACTCGGTGTTGTCGATCATGCAGATGCCCGAAGCGGGGCGCCAGGTGATCTATGGGTCTGTGATTATTCTCATGCTTCTGTTCTACGACAGGGGCCGGCAGGAACGGCAATAGGAGGCGACACCATGCTGATGCCCGAATTCGAGGTCATTGATCCGCGTTTTACAAAATACGTTATGCAGAATGTGCATATGGAGACGCTTTATTGCGGTACGCGCTGGGCCGAAGGGCCGGTTTACTTTCCGGCCGGGAAATACCTGCTCTGGTCGGATATCCCCGGCAACCGGGTGCTGCGCTATGACGAAACCAATGGCGTCGTCTCTGAATTCGCGACTGGCTGCGGGTATCACAACGGGCACACGCGAGACCGGCAGGGACGGCTTGTGTCCTGCGAGCACCAGGGCCGCAGGGTGAGCCGGATCGAATTTGACGGCAGTGTGAGCACACTGGCCGGAGAGTATGAGGGCAAGCGTCTGAACTCCCCCAATGATGTTGTCGTGAAATCGGATGGCAGCGTCTGGTTCACCGACCCGACCTATGGCATCGACGGCGAGTATGAGGGCGACAGCGCCGAAAGCGAGATCGGCGCCTCACTTGTGTACCGCATCGACCCGGAAAGCGGCGCGGTTTCCGCCGTCGCCAGCGACTTCGTTAAACCGAACGGGCTGGCGTTTTCGCCGGACGAGAGCCGGCTTTATATCGCGGACACCGGTGCCACCCATATAGAAAACGGACCGCACCACATCCGTGTTTTCGATGTCGCAGAAGATGGCGCACTTTCCGGCGGAGAGGTTTTTGCAGAATGCGGGGCAGGGCTCTTTGACGGTTTCCGCCTTGATCTCGACGGCAACATCTGGACCTCCGCAGGTGACGGCGTGCATTGCTATACACCAGACGGCGAACTGATCGGCAAAATCCTGACCGGAGAAGTCGTGGCCAATGTCGAGTTTGGCGGCATTAAGCGCAATCGTCTGTTTATCTGCGCCACCACAACTCTGCGCGCCGTCTATCTGAATACACAAGGCTGCTGAGCCCTGCACAGCATGTGCATGCGCTCAACCGCGACCTATTCCGGATCGAGCCCGTCCCGATAGTCATTGAGATCGGCATCGACCGAAGAGGGGGCCTCGATCCAGGACTTCAGCGGCGCGCCGGTGACCGGATCCAGATCGGGGATCGGCAGCATCATAATACGCTTGGCCGCCGCGCGGAAATCCTCACGGGTGATGAACTCTTCCTGGATGTTGTCCCAGTCCCGTCCGTCCGGATAGCCGCCGACCATCAGGTTGTCGTCAGAGTTGGCGACCATTTCGTGCGAGACGCCGGCGGGCATAACAATGACGTCTCCGGCCTCTACGCGGATTTTCGTGCCGCCTTTGCCAAAGATGACGATCTCCATCCAGCCCGACGCGCAGCCAAGGCATTCATGGGTCGTCGAATGGTAATGCGCGTAAGTATAGATGCCCGGATACCGCCAGTTGTTGAGCCAGCCGTTTGACCTGAACCGCTCAAGCAGCGCCCCGGCACCTCCGCCGGGCACCCCGTTGCGATGCACAAGAAGCGGAAACCTGCTGTTCGGTATCCGGTCTGTCGGGCGCGAAGTATAGCTTTCGGGCGTTGCCATGTGGATCCCTCCTTTTGTGTTCGTTCTCCCAAGGCTAGCCCGATGACGCGTGTGTGCAAAGAAGAGTTTCCGCAGGACAGGGCGCGATCATACTTCGTGCCGGCCTGCCGCGCGCTGGCAAAAAGCAACCCGGGCGTGTCTGATGCCTGACAGGGCGGGTGTGTCTGATGCTATCGGTCAAATTCGTCTGGCAGAGGGTGCAAAGGTCCGGCACAGTATCAACTGCGCATACTCCGCCTGAAAGGATCACAACAGATGAAAGATGCCCCATCAACGCTGCACGGCGGCGCCCTTCTCACTCAGTGTCTGGCAGCCCAGGGCGTGCAACGTGTCTTCTGTATCCCCGGTGAAAGCTTTCTGGCCGCCCTTGACGGGCTGCATGACGCCGACATTGACGTGGTTGTGGCCCGACAGGAAGGCGGGGCGGCGATGATGGCCGAGGCCACGGGTAAGCTGACCGGTCGTCCTGGCATCGCCTTTGTAACACGCGGCCCGGGTGCGACCAACGCCAGCGCAGGTGTGCATGTGGCCTTTCAGGACAGCACGCCGATGATCCTTTTCGTGGGTCAGGTCGCCAGCGACCAGCAAGACCGAGAAGCGTTTCAGGAAGTGGATTACCGCGCCATGTTCGGGCCCCTTGCCAAGTGGGTGGCACAGATCGACCGCGCCGACCGGATCCCCGAATACATCAGCCACGCGTTTCACGTAGCACAGTCGGGCAGGCCGGGGCCCGTTGTCCTGGCGCTGCCGGAAGACATGCTCTCAGGGCCGGTGGAAGGGGTGGCGGTTCCCGCAGCGACCCTCCCGTCGGGCAAAGCCGCAGAGGATGACCTGAGAGCGGTTGTCGACAAACTGGCTGCGGCACAACGCCCGATGGTGATCGTCGGCGGCGGGGGGTGGGATGCGGAGGCCGCGGAGGCCCTTGGCGATTTCGCGGCAAGGATGGGGCTGCCGGTCGGTGCCTCGTTCCGCTGTCAGGATTATCTGGACAACCGGCATCCGAATTACGCGGGTGATGTCGGGATCGGGATCAACCCGGCGCTGGCGGAGATGGTGCGCGAGGCGGACGTGCTCCTGGCACTCGGCACGCGGCTGGGTGAGATGACGACCTCCGGTTATACACTGCTGACCCCGCCGGTGCCCGACCAGCAGCTGATCCATATCCACGCGGATCCCTCTGAGATCGGCCGCGTCTTTCGCCCGGCGCTCGCAGTCGTGGCCCGGCCCGGCCCGGTGATAAAGCAGCTGCGGGATCTTGCTGCAGACCGCGACGGCGGCGACCGTCTGACCCGTGCGCGCGCCTCTTACGAGGCCTGGCAGGAGCCGCAGGAGACACCCGGCGCGCTCAAAATGGAGCAGGTCATCGCACACCTGAATTCGGTGCTGCCTGATGATGCGATCCTGACCAACGGTGCAGGGAACTACTCTGCCTGGTTGCATCGGTATTACCGGTACCGGAGCTGGCGCACACAGCTTGCGCCGACATCAGGGTCGATGGGGTATGGGCTGCCGGCCGCCATTGCCGCCCGTTTGCAGCATCCGGACCGGGAGGTAATCTGTCTCGCCGGCGATGGCTGCTTTCAGATGGTCAGCCAGGAGTTCGGCACCGCCTGCGATCAGGGCGCGGCGGTGATTGTGATCATCTCGGACAACGGGATGTACGGCACGATCCGGATGCACCAGCAACGGCAATACCCCGGGCGCCCGTTGGGTACCGCGATGAAAAATCCCGACTTTGCAGCACTGGCGAGGGCTTACGGCGGGTTCGGTGCGACGGTGACGAGTACAGCAGAATTCGCGCCCGCTCTGGCGCAGGCGCGCGGCAGCGGGCTGCCGTCGATCCTGCATCTGAAGACAGATCCCGCCGCCCTGTCTCCGAAGCTGCGGCTTGAAGACAGTTAATCCCGTGGCCCCCCGGTCTCTGAGCCACGGGCGACCCTTCGCCCGGGCCCGACCGGGTGTCTTGTCAGCGAAGCGCAAAGGCGACAAGTGCGGCGATCAGGGCAGCGTTGACCGCAAGCACTGTCCAGAAGACCCGGTGATCTTCGGTCATCCGCAGAAACCGTTTAATCATAGCGGAACCTCTCGGACAGGATGCGGGCGGAAGACACACCTGACGCCAGGAGGGCTTCTTCTATCGCGGTCATCATCGCCGGAGGGCCGCAGAGCACAAAGAGCCAGGTCTCGAACTGTTTTTGGTCGAAGGTTTGCGCAACAAGTCCGGCATCAATCAGCCCGACCTGTCCCGTCCAGCCTTCATCCGGTTCGCGCAGCACGAATATCACATCGGAAGTATCAGCGAGCGCCCGGGCATCGAGTTCGTCCCTGAAAACGATCTGGTTTTCGGTGCGGTTGCCATAAATCAGGACCGTCCGTCGCGGATCGCCTGTACGTTCAAGCTCGCGCTGAATGCTGAGCATCGGGGCAATTCCCACGCCTCCGGCGATCATCGCGATCCCCGGCTCGCTTCGGTCCCGGACTGTCAGCGTGCCATGCGGCCCGTCAATATATGCCCTCTCGCCAACCCGCACCGTTCCGAGCGTCGAGGTGAAATCGCCCAGTTCTTTGATGACAAAACCCAGATCAGGTCCGGCAGCGGGTGCCGAACTGATCGAAAACGGGTTTTCGTTCACTGAAAACGGCGACTGCCCGATATTGAGCCAGACAAACTGCCCGGCACTGAACGCAACGCCCGGGTGCCCGACAGGTGAAATCGTAACGCCCCAGTGACGTTCGGAGAGCTGTTCAATCGCAGATACCCGCCAGGGGTGCAGCCACTGCCAGAACGGTTTGACGACATAGACAACAATCAGCGAAAACGCCGCGACTGCCGTCATTGTGACCCACATCCCGACCATGACGGGATCAGCACTATAACGCCCGGCGTGCAGTGTGTGATGTAACAACAGGCCCGCAATCAACAGCGCGCCGAGCCCGTGCGTCAGGCGCCAGAACCCGTATCTGTACCCGAGATCATCATGCTTCATTGAAACGATGACAAAGGCCGGAAGCAGCACGAAGGCCGCGATGCCGGTGAAAAGCGCCGGAAAATCACCCGAAAGAGTGAGCTCCCGCGTCGGATCCCAGGGGCGCGCGGGTCCGGGCAGCCACTGGTACGCAAATGGATGCAGCAGGGCGAAGGCCAGCGCTGTGCGCGCCATCAGCTGATGAAACCGGATGGTCACATCAAGCCCGACTCCTGAAGAAATGATGCGGAACCTGCCGGACAGTACGAATTCCGCCAGGATCATCGCAAAGGCAAGCAGTCCGAGACCCGACGCGACATCATTGCGTACACTCCGCGGCGGCATGCCCGATGCCCAGGACAGGACCAGCGGCAGGCAGGCAGTGGCGAGATACAAAAGCACCAGCAGGAGCGGAGCAAGGCGGGAATTCTGCGCCATTATGCACCCCGGGACGTGCGGGGGAACGGTGATGCCCTGTCCGGAACTGCGTCAGCAAATGCCATGCGGGGGCAGGCTACCCTCACCCTCCCCGGGCGAAAATGACATGTGGCCCGTAGTGCCGGGTCAAAAGGAGCGGTGCTGATATCGGTCTCGTACACTGTGAATATCCCGGTTGCCGGATGAAATAACGGGTTCGCCCGCGCATATTGAACCCGATGCAGGGGTGCCGGCATTGATCAGGATCATCCGGGCCTGTGAAGATCCGCTCACG
Organism: Roseobacter sp.; assembly: GCF_024639605.1. GTDB lineage: Bacteria > Pseudomonadota > Alphaproteobacteria > Rhodobacterales > Rhodobacteraceae > Roseobacter. The sequence continues at coordinate 18,830 of NZ_JAHEHZ010000063.1, forward strand.
CCGGATGGATCTTTAGCGGATGCAGGATGCATGCGCATGTGGTCCGCTCAAAATGACAAACGACCGGTTCCGGACACCGCATGTGGCTCGCGGCGGGGCATCGATGGGTCAGGAGACCGCCTCAGCCTTCCTGGGCAACCGACCTTCTGAAGAGCAGCAGGCTGATGACGAGAAGCAATGCACCAAGCAGCGCCATCCAGATAAACTCCGGCCAGACCGTCTCAAACCCGGCACCCTTGAATGCGATGGCCTGGCTGGCTGACATATAGTGGCGGGAGGGCAGCAACAGTGTGCCTGCCTGCAGCCAGGCGGGCTGGCTTTCAATCGGGGTCTCGCCCCCGGAGAGCATCAGCATCGGAAGGATCGTCAGCATCACAAGCAGCGCAAACTGAGCCATGGAGCGCGCAAGCGTTGCCAGAAAAACGCCAAGCGCAGTCGCTGTGAAAAGAAACAAACCCGTCCCCGCCAGGAGGAGCACTTTTGACCCGGCAATTGTGACCCCGAGCGCCCCCTGCATGACAAAGAAGAGCGACAGCCCGGTGGCCACAAGAACGACAGCGGCATTGGCCCAGATCTTTGCCATGGCAATATCAAAAGGAGCCAGGGGCATGGCGAGCAGATGCCCGATCGTGCCGTGTTCGCGCTCGCGGATCATCGCCGCCCCGGTGAGGATGGTCGTCAGCCACATGATCTGACCGATCAGGGCGACGATCCCGGCAAAACGAACCGTATCACGGTTGGGATTGAAAGCGCTGTGCAGAATAAGCCCGACGGGTTGCGGGCTGACAAGTTCCGCGCCGATGGCAAAGCGCCGGAGCTCAGCGCTCAGAATGCTGGTGATGTAGGTCGCGCCGATCCCGGCCTGTTCCATCGCCGTTGCATCTATCAGGACCTGTAGTTCGGGCGCCCGGCCTGCGCGCACGTCCTTTTCAAAACCCGGAGGCACAGCAACCACAAAGAGGTAATCGCCTGCATCCATCCGCGCGGCACCTGTGCCCGGGAGGATCGGAACCACGGGCTGAAACTGAGGCGGAAAGAACGCCGCGGCAAGGCTTCGTGACAGCGGTGAGTTGTCTTCATCGGCAAACGCGATGGACGCATTGTTTACTGATGTTGCCACGCCCGTCGCTTCCGTCACAGGCGAGAGCGTGAATGACCACAAAAGCAGCGCCATCATCACCCAGTCACGGCGCAGGCTCATCATCTCTTTCAGACCAAGCCAGAAGATACAGCGCAGACGGTGCATCATTTCTCCTGTGAGCGAAGCGAGAGCGCAGCGAGGCCTGTAAAGACAGGCCCGAAACAGGCCAGTGCCA
>NZ_JAHEHZ010000170.1 GCF_024639605.1 Roseobacter sp.
GTGGATCTCGCCGGGGCGCAGCGTCAGCGATACATCATCCGTGGCACAGAGCGCGCCAAAGGATTTGCGCAGACCCTTGATGCGCAGCAGCGGCTCAGTCATGCGCCACCTGCCGTCCCGCCAGCGCGCCAATCATGCCGCCGCGGGCAAAGAGCACGACCAGGAGCAACAGCAGGCCCAGGTACACGTGCCAGAAATCTGACAGTCCGCCGAGGATATGCTCCAGCAGAATAAAGAGTGCCGCCCCTGCAACCGGCCCGAATAGCCGCCCCACACCGCCGAGGATCACGAAGATCATGATCTCGCCCGACATGTGCCAGCTCAGCATCGTCGGACTCACAAAACGGTTGAGATCGGCAAAGAGCGCACCGGCAAGGGCTGTGACAGCGCCCGAAATCACAAAAGCCAGCAGCCGCAGACGGTAAGGCGACAGGCCCACCGTTTCTACCCGCTCGGGGTTCTGGCGGGCAGCAGAAAGCGCCAGACCAAAGGGCGACGCGGCAAACCGCCCGGCCCCCCAGAGCACCAGCGCCAGCACAACAAAGGTGATGGCGAAAAACTGGATCGGGTCGAGCGTGTTCAGCCCGGGAAAGCCGTTGCGCACATAGATCGACAGACCGTCCTCGCCGCCGTAGGCAGGCCAGGAAATCGCGAAGTAATAAAGCATCTGCCCGAAAGCGAGCGTGATCATAATGAAATAGACGCCAGAGGTGCGCAAAGAGAGCGCGCCGATGGCAAGGGCCGCCAGCGCGCCTGTGAGGACTGCGACAAGCCAGATCACCGGCATGCTTTTGGAACCTTCGATCAGCAACGGGCTTTCGAGGATCGGCGTGAAGGTCTGCGCGTGATGGGCGAGGATGCCCATTGCATAGCCGCCGATCCCGAAGAACGCCGCGTGCCCGAGACTCACGAGCCCGCCGAGACCCAGCGCGATGTTAAGCCCGACACCGGCGAGTGCGAGGATCGCCACCTTTGTGGTCAGTGTGATGATGAAAGGCTCGTCGAGCATCAGCGCCACCAGAGCCGTGACCGGCAGCATCGCAAAGAGCACCAGATTGATCAGGAAACCACGGGTCATATCAGGCGCTCCCGTAAAGCCCGGTGGGCTTAAAAAGCAATACCGCGGCCATGAGAATATAGATCGACATGGAGGCCAGCGAGGAGCCGACCGCCGTGGCCGCTGCAGGTTCCATGAAGGTGGCAAAGACCCCGGGCAGCAGCACGCCCCCCAGCGTATCGGTAAGACCCACCAGCAGCGCACCCACGAGCGCGCCGCGAATGGAACCGATACCGCCGATGACGATGACCACGAACGCAAGGATCAGCACCGGCTCGCCCATACCGACCTGCACCGACTGGATCGCGCCCACAAGCGCACCGGCCAGCCCCGCAAGCCCCGCGCCAAGGGCAAAGACAAGGGTATAGAGTTTTGAGATATCAACGCCGAGGGCCGCGATCATCTCGCGGTCGCTTTCACCTGCGCGGATGCGGATGCCGATGCGGGTGCGTGCAATGAGCTGAAAGAGGCCCAGAGCGATGAGCAGTCCCACGCCGATGATCACCAGCCGGTAGAGTGGATATTCGATGCCGCCCGGCAGGGTCACCGGGCCCGATAAAGCCGGCGGAATGTCGAGAAAAAGCGGAAAAGAGCCAAAGAGCCAGCGCGTGCCTTCGGAAAAAATGAGGATCAGCGCAAAGGTGGCCAGCACCTGATCGAGATGGTCGCGGTCATAAAGCCTGCGGATAACCACCAGCTCGACGATGGCGCCGGCGGCAGCAGCGGCCACCAGGCTCGCGATCAGGGCCAGGACGAATGAACCCGTCGCACCGGCGACTGCAGCCGCAGCGAAAGCACCGATCATATAGAGCGATCCATGGGCGAGGTTGATCAGCCCCATGACGCCGAAGATCAGCGTCAGCCCCGCGGCCATCAGGAACAGCATCACGCCGAACTGAAGCCCGTTCAGCACCTGTTCTATCAGCAGAATGGTTGTCATATCAGATCTGCACCACAAGACCGCTGTAGCCGCTGTTCCACGTCGGGAAGAAGGCCGTAGCCTCCCCTGCCGCGTGCAAGCGCGCCGGTTGTGATAAGCCGGGCCGGGCGGCGCCCGTCGCCATGGATCAGCGCGCGGGTATCGTCTTTAAGCGCGCGCGCGGTCCTCCCCGAAACTGCGGTCAGAACAATGCCGGCGGCAGGCCAGTCGCGGGCAACGTCAGTCAGCCTGTCGGGAGTGCTGATGGGCAGCATGAGAGCGATGGCCTCTGGTCGGGAAAGGGTCATGGCGAAACGGGGCGGCGCAACGCTGCACCGCCCGCGAAATCGTCAGTAGCTGCACTCGGCGGCATAAGCGTCACCATGGTCGGTGAGGCTCGCGCCAATGATCTTGTTGGTGAAGACGTCACCTTCCTTGATCACTTCACGCACGTAAAAATCTTGGATCGGGTGCTGGTTGGACCCGAAGCGGAAATTTCCGCGCACAGAGGCGAAATCGGCCTCTGCCAGAGCTGCCCGGAAAGCATCGGGATCGGTCACGCTGGCCTTATCCATCGCGCTCAGAAGCAGGTTTGCGGTATCATAGCCCTGGCTTGCGTAAAGCGACGGCAGGCGACCGTACTCGGCCTGAAATGCCTCGACAAAAGTTTTGTTGGCTTCGTTGTCGATGTCCTTGTTCCACTGGCTGGTGTTTTTCACACCCAGAGCGGCCTCACCAACGGCCTGCAGGATGCCCTGATCAAAGCTGAAAGCGGGGCCGATCACCGGCAGATCAACGCCTGAACCCGCGTATTGTTTGAGGAACGAAATCCCCATGCCACCGGGCAGGAAGAAAAACACTGAATCGGCACCCGAGGCGCGGATCTGAGCAATCTCGGCCGCGTAATCGGTCTGGCCGAGCTTGGTGTAAATCTCGCCGGCAAGCTCACCTTCATACATGCGCTTGTAGCCGGTCAGTGCGTCCTGACCCGCGGGATAGTTGGGCGCGAGGATAAAGCTGTTGGCGTAGCCCGCGTCATTGGCATAGGCACCGGCCGCCTCATGCAGGTTGTCGTTCTGCCATGCCACGTTGAAATAGAGCGGATGACAGCCCTTGCCGGCAAGTGCCGAGGGGCCCGCATTTGGCGAGAGGTAAAATTTTCCCTGTGCCGTCGCCGCGGGCACCACGGCCATGGCGAGATTGGACCAGATAATGCCGGTCATTACATCAACTTTCTCGGACTGGATCATCTTGTCGGCGAGCTGTACCGCGATCTCCGGCTTGCGCTGGTCGTCCTCGATAACGACTTCCAGATTGTCATTACCGGCCATCTTTGTGGCCAGCATAAAGCCGTCACGCACGTCGATGCCAAGGCCCGCACCGCCGCCCGAGAGCGTGGTGATCATGCCGACCTTTACTTTGGCCGCGTGACCATCGGCAAACCCGGCTGTCCCGAAGACGGCAAGCCCTGCCGCGAGGATCAGTGATTTCAGTTTCATATCAGGTATCTCCCTTGTGTGTGAGGCACTTAGCGGCCCCCTGTGATACGCCGGTGGTCCGGCTTGTGGTTGATCTATGTGACCCGGTTGCGGATTTTGAATTCGGACCGGTCCCAGAGCCGATCATGCATGACCCGCGCGATGCGCGCCACCGCTTCGTCGATGTCACCCGCATCAAGATAAAGCGGCGTAAAACCGAACCGCATGATATCGGGCGCGCGGAAATCGCCGATCACATTGTGATGGATCAGCGCCTGCATCGCCGCATAGCCCTGTTCGAACCGGAACGAGACCTGGCTGCCGCGCCTGGCACTGTCACGCGGGCTCGCCAGCGTCAGGTGTGGCACCTCGCGTTCGACGCCTTCGATGAACCGCTCCTGCAACGCGATAGAAGCGGCCCGCACATCGGCCATGTCAACACCTTCCCAGGCCTTCATTGCAAACTCAAGCGTGGTCATTTGCAAAACCGGCGGGGTGCCGACCCGCATCCGCTCGATCCCGGCGCCCGGCTGATAATTCAGTTTGAATTCAAAGGGGTCGCGATGCCCGAGCCAGCCGCTGAGCGCGGGCTCGATGCTGTCTGCCAGATCAGAGCGCACGTAGATAAAAGCCGGCGCGCCCGGCCCTCCGTTGAGATATTTATAGGTGCAGCCCACGGCGAATTCGGCCTCCGACCCTGCAATATCCACCGGGATCGCACCGGCGGAATGCGCCAGATCCCAGATCATCACCGCCCCTGCGCCGTGTGCTTTGGCCGTGATCGCATTCATGTCATGCATCCGGCCCGTGCGGTAATCCACCTCCGTCAGCATCACCACGGCCACGGTCTCGTCAATGGCGTCGGCAACCGCGTCTGGCTCAACAGTGCGCAGTTCATAGCCGCGGTCCAGCGTCGAGATCAGCCCTTCAACCATGTAAAGGTCGGTCGGGAAGTTGCCGGTGTCCGACAGAATGACCCGCCGGTCAGGTCGCATTTTCAGCGCGGCCGCCACCGCCTGGTAAACCTTGACCGAAAGCGTATCGCCCATCACTACGGACCCTGCGGGCGCGCCGATGAGCCGGCCCACCATGTCACCCACCCGCGCAGGCTGCACCATCCAGCCCGCTGTATTCCAGCCGCGAATGAGCTGCACGCCCCATTCTTTATGCAGCATCTCTTCCAGCGCACCCGGCACGCCCACCGGCATCGGCCCCAGCGAATTACCGTCGAGATAGATCAACCCGTCCGGCATATGGAACAGGTCTTTACGCGTTACATCAGTCACTTACAGGGCCCCTCTGACGTGCCAAAGCTCCGGAAACAGCTCAACTTCCAGCATTTTGCGCAGATAGCCAACACCCGACGTGCCGCCGGTGCCGCGTTTGAACCCGATGATGCGCTCCACCGTGGTCACGTGGTTGAAGCGCCAGCGCCGGAAATAATCCTCCAGATCGACGAGCTTTTCAGCAAGTTCATATATTTCCCAATAAGTTGACGGCGAAAGATAAACCTTGTGCCATTGATCCTGCACGGCCTGTTGCGCGGTCCATGCCGTGTCCGACGGCGTACCGGCATGATCCCGATCCCCGAGCCTGTCGGCCAGCAGCGAAAGAGCAGTCTGATAAAGGCTCGGCTTTGACATCTCCGTACTGAGGGCTGCCATGGCCTGAGGCCGGTGCGCGTGCAGCTGCATCAGTTTTGCGTTCCGGTTGCCGAGTAGGAACTCGATCAGCCGGTACTGATGCGACTGAAACCCCGAGGAATTGCCCAGAGCGGGGCGAAAGGCGGTATATTCACTGGGCGTCATCGTACGCAGCACATCCCAGGAGCCGTTGAGCTGCTCGAAAATCCGCGCAACCCGGCTCAGCATTTTGAAGGCTGGTCGCAATTCTCCGCGCTGCATGGTTTCACGCGCGGCCTGCAACTCGTGAATGGCCAGCCGCATCCAGAGCTCGGAGGTCTGGTGCTGCACGATAAACAGCATCTCGTCATGCGCTTCCGAGCGCGGATGCTGGGCATTCAGAACCGGGTCGAGCTGCAGATAGTCGCCGTAGGACATATCGGCTGCAAAATCGAGTTTTGCGCCCTGTGCCGGGTCATCGCCCCCGGACCTCATGGTGTCTTTCTCAGAGCAAAGCGCTGGATCTTGCCTGTCGCCGTTTTGGGCAGCTCGGCGACAAAACGGATATCGCGCGGGTATTTATATGGTGCGATCTGCTCTTTGACATGGGCCTGCAATGCCTCGATGAGGTCCGGTCCGGGCTCTGCTCCCGCCGTGAGAACAACATGCGCCTGCACGATGCTGCCCCGTTCCGGATCCGGCGCGCCGACCACTGCGCATTCGGCCACCTGGGCGTGCGACATCAGTGCGGCCTCCACCTCCGGGCCGGCGATATTGTACCCCGATGAGATGATCATATCATCGTTGCGCGCGGCAAAATGCAGATAGCCGTCCTCGTCCATCGAAAAGCTGTCACCGGTGATGTTCCAGCCGTTGATCACATAATCTTTCTGCCGCGCGTCGGCGAGATACCGGCAACCGGTGGGTCCGCGGACCGCAAGGCGGCCCACGGTGCCGCGCGCGACGTCCGCGCCATCGGCATCCACCACCCTCGCCTCATAACCGCCGACCGGTTTGCCGGTGCAGGCCGCGCGGTGATCGTCAAAGCGGTTGGAGATAAAGATATGCAGCAGTTCCGTCGCCCCGATCCCGTCGAGCATCGGCTTGCCTGTCTGTTTCTGCCAGTCGTGATAGACCGGCGCGGGCAGTGTCTCGCCCGCCGAAACGGCCGCCCGCAGGCTGGAGAGGTCGGCGCC
>NZ_JAHEHZ010000171.1 GCF_024639605.1 Roseobacter sp.
CGGGTGGGAAGGTTGACGCTTTTGATCAGCGCCTCTTTCTGCGCGTCGTCGAGACTTTTCTCGTCGCCCTTATAGAGACCCAGAAGGTTGGTTTCCGCTTCATCAAGTGCCATGCGGTCGGGTTCTTCGACAGCCGCCGCCTCGGCTATTGCGGTATCAACGCTCTCTTCGGAAATTGTTCCGCCCTCAACGGCCGCCTCCTGCTCAGCTGCTTCAATAGTCTTAGTGGCGCTGTCGAACGTATCCGGGTTTGCCGCATCCAGTTGCTCCTGGGTCGGCTCTTCACCAGCCTCAGCCACATCTTCCAGCGCCTTAACCGCTTCTTCATAGCCGGCGACATAATCGTATGCGTCAGCCAACGGGCCAAGCTTGGCGATTGTCGCATCGGCATCTGCATAGGCTTCAGCCGCATCAGCGTACTGAGCATCTGCCACAGCATAGGCTGCAGCAATACCAACGGGTCCGTTAAAGTTGCCGTTGCGGATATGTGCCAGTTTTGCGTTCGGGCTGGAATTTATTGCGCCGTTCATCTTGCCCATGTTGCTGGGATGGTCGAATGCTTTTTCGATACCGCGGTTGGTTTTCGTGCCTGAAGCTTTTGCCGTGCGGTTGTTCTTCTTCAGCCCGTCAAACAGACCAAATCCGTTTTTGACTTTATTGCCGAGGCGGTCAAGGCTCTTCTCAACTTTCGCACCGGCTTTGCCACGGGACGCGGTGCTTTTGCCACCTTTGTTGCCCTTGGCGACGCCGGATTTGCCTTTGTCGCCGGATTTGCCCTTGGCGCCATCGCCGCGGTTACCGTTGCCGCCGCCCTTGCCGTTATCACTCTTGGCAATGGCCGTATCCGCGCTGATCACGACGACCGCCGGTGCGACCGCGAAAACAGACAGAGCAAGGCTCGCGACACTGATCTGAAGATATTTTAACATTCTGATTTCCCTCTTCCCGCAAGCGGGTTTTTTTCTCCGGTGCACGGATCCTGGCACGTGAATGTGGCAACATTCCGGCCTGTGTCCGGTGCGGACGCCCCTGCCCGGCGTGCACAAAGCACGATAACGCGCTGGTCTGTAAAGGTTATGCAAAATTATCGCACCGATTTGAGCGCAAAAGCGCACCAATCACCAATGTGCGGCAGGTTTTCGCCGGGCCCGGGAAACAGTCGCACGCGCTGCCGGGAACGCGGCACCGGCCCGGAACCGCACGTCCAGAATGTGCCGCACCGGTCAGAAATCAGACAACGGGGATCATTTTCCCCACCCGCACGCGGACTTCTGCAATAATCGCACAAGTGCTGCGCTGCTTCGGACCGCCGGGCGCGCCGTCATTGGAATTGCGTTAAAGGAGTACACTATGCGTCTGATACTTTTGATCGGCATCGCGGGTTTGACCGCGGCCTGCACGCCACCGCCGTCCGGAACGGCCACACTGCCGGCCACGAGCCTGCCGTTTTTTGGTGATGGGTATCGCGCCGAAGGCGATCAGTGCCGGCGTCTGGGCGAATCTCCGGAGACTGCCGAATTTCTCGATCACACGGCCGATCTGGTCGGCTGCCCGGAGGACATGGAAAATCTGGGGGTCTTTGTGACCGATACAGGGGCGATCGAAGCCTTCCGCCAGGATGGCTATGTCGTGTATTCAGTGCCGACCGGGGTGTAACCCCCCCCGACAGGTGCAACTGGCGCAGGGATTTTTACCCGAGCGTAAGGCTCAGCGCAGGGCCGACGCTACGTCACCCCGGGGGATGTGACTTGACGCACGGTTGTCTTTGCGGTGACAACGACCCACCTGTCGGAGACCAGATATATGTATAAGCCTGCCATCACCGGGACGGGCGTTTTCACGCCGGAAAACGTAATCACAAACGCGGAGCTGGTTACCGCGTTTAATGCCTATGCCGATCTTTTTAACTCAGAGAATGCTGCGGCGATTGCTGCGGGCGAGGTAGAGGCCAAAGAGCATTCATCTGAGGACTTCATTGTCAAAGCCTCAGGGATCGAACAGCGCTATGTGATCGACAAAACCGGCGTTCTTGACCCACGGGTTATGCATCCGCTCTTTCCACAGCGCGCGGACGACGAGCCCTCGCTGATGGCTGAGATGGGGCTTGATGCGGCGCGCCAGGCGCTTGCGGCTGCCGGCAAGGATGCCGGTGGCGTCGATCTTGTCATCTGTGCGGCATCGAATATGGAACGCGCCTATCCTGCCGTGGCCATAGAAATTCAACAGTTGCTGGGTTGCGGGGGTTTTGCGTTTGACATGAACGTCGCCTGCTCCTCGGCAACCTTCGGCATTCAGGCGGCCGCAGATATGCTGCGTGCCGGCAGCATCCGCAGCGCGCTGGTCATCAATCCCGAGATCTGCTCTGCACATCTTGAATGGCGCGACCGCTACTGTCACTTTATCTTCGGCGACGTAGCCACAGCCACACTGATTGAGCGCACCGACGATGCGCAAGGGCCGTATTTCGAAATCCGCTCAACCCGTTGCGCCACTGAATTCTCCAACAACATCCGCAACAACAACGGCTATCTGCGCCGGTCGCGACCGGCTGGCATGGCCGATCGGCGTGACATGCAGTTTATGCAGAATGGTCGCAAGGTGTTCAAAGAAGTGCTGCCAATGGTTTCAGAGCATATCGCAGCCCATCTTTCAGATGAGGGTGTCGGTGCAGATGCGCTCAAGCGGTTGTGGCTGCACCAGGCCAACAAGACTATGAACGATTTCATCGGCCGGAAAGTTCTGGGCAGAACGCCCGAACCCGGCGAGCAGCCCAACATTCTGCAGGATTATGCCAACACATCCTCCGCCGGGTCGATCATTGCGTTTTCGAAATACTCCGATGATCTGCAGGACGGCGACACCGGCCTGATCTGTTCTTTTGGCGCGGGGTATTCGGTGGGCTCTGTCCTGGTGCAACGGCACGGGTAAAAACGGACCCGCCGGGTCAGGCGCCACCGTGATCCTCTTCGAGGTGCAGCTTCATATCAACCAGCACCTTTTGCAGTATCGAGGTTTCCCTGAGCAGTCGTCGCGCCTCGTTAACGGTGATTTTACCGTCTTCCATCGATTGGTGATACTCGGCCATGAGCATCGCAAAGCGCTGGCTCAGCACGATCACATCGCTGTTCACACCACCCGGGCGCTCGTTGTTGGGGCGGCGTTCGTCATATTGCAGCGAGGTGCCTGACAGTTCGGCCAGCGCACCTGTGACATGCGGATAGCTCGCGGCCTTTTCAAGCAGTGCAACTGTCTCAATGGGCATGAAACGGTCGGCGTGCGCTTCATGGTCGGAATAATATCTTCCGAGCGTTGCCTTTGACTTTCCCGCCAGGCTGCAGGCCTGTTCGATGCCGATGTCTTTGACCAGGACTTCAGTGTGTTTCTTAAGATACCGTCCGACTGCGTCCATATTTCTTACCCTCCGGTCCGCAGTAAAACAATTTCACCGGGGAAAACCATGCCGGGTTTTCCCATTAATCAGATGTCAGGGAAATGTCATTTATAAAAGCACTCCCACCTGTTGGGGGATTATGAGTAGCCGGCGTTCCCGCCGCCGGTCTTTGGGTAGGAGCCGCGCTGCGTGCTGCCGATGTGGGACAGGCAGGCCGGTGCGAACCGGCGTTCACGCGGCGGCTCTTTTCTGACCCCTGCGCGCCCTTGCAGCCCGGGATGCTGCGGCCTATCAAACTGCATGGCCAAGCTCTATTTTCACTACTCGACGATGAATGCCGGCAAGTCGACGGTGCTGTTGCAGGCGGCTCATAACTACCGCGAGCGCGGGATGGTCCCCTATCTTCTGACAGCGCACTTCGACAACCGGGCGGGTCCGGCGCAGATCGCCTCCCGCATTGGAATCGCGGCGGATGCCGATACCTTTGATGCCGGTGACGATCTGTTTGATCGCCTGAAGGAACGGCTCGCAGCCGGGCCGGTGGACTGTGTCTTTATTGATGAGGCGCAGTTTCTCTCAGCAGACCAGGTCTGGCAGCTTGCCCGCGCGGTAGATGATTTCGGCGTGCCGGTCATGTGCTACGGGTTGCGTGTCGATTTTCGCGGCACCCTTTTTCCCGGCTCTGCGACGCTGCTGGCCCTCGCTGACGAGATGCGCGAAGTGCGTACAATCTGTCATTGCGGGAAAAAGGCCACCATGGTCATCCGTCAGGCCGCCGACGGCACTGTGCTCAGAGACGGGGCGCAGGTGCAGATCGGTGGCAACGAGACCTATGTATCGCTCTGCCGGCGCCACTGGCGCGAGGCGACGGGCGACAGGCCCGCGGGAACCTGAACCGGGGGATACCCGTTTTACCGTCGACAGGTAATCACAAGCGGAGACCCTCATGGATCGCCTCAGCATTATTCTCACCCTCATGACCGGTGCCGTCATCGGTGGCACTTTCATCGTAACGGCGTTCACACTTGGCCATTTTTCTGTCTGGGCAGTTATAATTTCTGTTGTCGCAACGCTGCTGTTGTCATGGCCCATATCCTATCTGATCTCGCGCCGGATCAAATCACAGGACCCGAACTGGGACCGCAAAGCCGAAGCCCGGCTGGTGCCGGACACGGACGCGCCGGAAGTGTGATCAGACTGCGTTCGGCAGGTCTTTCCCTGCAAAAAAGGCCTTCAGGTTATCGACCGTCATCATCCCCATGTCGGTTCTGACCTCAAGCGCTGCTGTGCCGATATGGGGCAGCAACACCACGTTTTCCATTGCTTTCAGAGCGTCCGGCACAACGGGCTCAAATTCATAGACATCAAGGCCCGCACCGGCAATCTGCCCGGTTTGCAGGGCCGTGATGAGCGCGCTTTCTTCGACCACGTTGCCGCGCGCGATGTTGATCAGATGGGCGTGCTTCTGCATGGCGGCAAAGATATCCGCGTTGATCAGATGATGGGTTTCATCACCGCCCGGAACAGCAATCACGAGGACATCGACAGACCCTGCAAGCGCCCGCAGGCTGTCGGCGCGCTCTGCCGGGAAGTCGAGATCTTTTGCGGAGCGGGAGTGATAGGCCACGTTCATTCCGAACCCGTGATGACAGCGGCGCGCTATGGCCTGACCGATCCGGCCCATACCGACGATGCCCACGGCTTTACCGCCCAGGTGCATGCCGAGAAGCTGCGTCGGGTGCCACCCTTCCCATTTTCCGGCCCGGACGATCCGCTCACCCTCGCCCGCCCGGCGCGCACTCATCAGCATCAGCGTCATAGCCGTATCGGCCGTGGCGTCAGTCACCGCACCCGGCGTGTTGGAGACCGCGATGCCGGCCGCGCGCGCAGCACCGGTGTCGATGTGGTTGTATCCCACACCGAAATTAGCCAGCACCCTGCACCGGGGGTCCGGCACAGCGTCAAAGATCTCCTGTGAATAGAGATCCCCGAGCGTTGGCACCACGCCATCATAGTCCCGCAAAGAGGCCTGCATCTCAGCAGCGCTCATCGGCCCGGTATCCTCGCGCACATCAAGATCAAAAAGCGCGCGCGTGGCCTCCTGAACTGTTTCCGGCAGCGGTCTTGTCATCAGTATTTTTGTCAATGCATCCGCCCTCCGTCCGGTACGTTGAGATCGGGGCTCAGCAGCACAATCGCCCCGCCCGCGTCCGCAACGCCGAGCACCAGCACCTCGGACATGAAAGGACCGATCTGACGCGGCGGGAAATTGACCACAGCCATCACCTGCTTTCCGACCAAGACTTCGGGCGTGTAATGCGCAGTGATCTGGGCGGAGGTCTTTTTCTCGCCGATCTCCGGGCCGAAATCGATCCAGAGCTTGATCGCGGGCTTGCGTGCCTCGGGGAAGGGTTCGGCCCGCAGCACGGTGCCTTTGCGGATATCGACCGCCATAAAGTCGTCGAAAGTGATCTCAGCCATTGGCCAGCTCCCTTGACCGCTCGGCGGCTGCATGAACCGCACGGCGCAACAGGGCGGGAAATCCGTTGTCCTCGTCCATCAGAACCTCAAGCGCGGCCTGGGTGGTGCCGTTTGGCGAAGTCACATTGATGCGCAGCTGGTCCGGTCCGACATCTGCGGCCATCGCAAGCGCGCCGGCGCCGGCGACCGTCGCTTTGGCCAGCTGCAGCGCCAGCGCCGGATCCAGCCCCTCGGCCTCACCGGCTGCCGCCATTGTTTCGATCATGTGGAACACATAGGCCGGCCCGGAACCGCTGACGCCTGTGACCGCGTCAATCTGCGCCT
>NZ_JAHEHZ010000064.1 GCF_024639605.1 Roseobacter sp.
CCGGATAAACCATAAAGGCCACCTGGTAGATGAAAAAGACCATCAGCAGCCGACCCAGACCCGGTAGCTGTCGCAGCTGACGCAGACTGCCCATCGGATTCGCGCGCGCCCGGCTGAAGGGACGGCGGATCGCATCCGTGACGGTCTCTTTCAGCACAAAATAGCCGAAGACACCATTGAGTGCGGCAAGTGCCGCTGCCGCGTAAAACGGCGCTCGGGTGCCAAAGCCCGCCAGCAGGCCGCCCATGAGCGGGCCAAGAACAAACCCCAGACCAAAGGCCGCGCCCACCAGCCCGAAGTTGGCAGCGCGCTTTTCAGGCGCGGAGATGTCGGCCATATAGGCATTTGCAGTTGACTGGGTAGCGGCGGTAATGCCGCCGACGACGCGGCCGGCCAGCAGCAGCCATATACTGCCGGCGACTGCCATCACCAGATAATCGAGTGCCATGACAGCCAGCGAAATCAGCAGAACGGGGCGGCGCCCGAAACGGTCCGAGAGACCGCCGATCACCGGCCCGAACAGGAACTGCATCACGGCAAAGGTGGTGGAGAGCACGCCGCCCCAGAGTGCTGCACTCGCCAGATTGCTGCCCTGCACCTCCTGGATAAGGTCGGGCATAACAGGGATGATCAGCCCGATGCCCATCGCGTCGATCATCACCGTGATCAGGATGAAAACGACCGAAGGCTGCATCCGTTCAGAGCGCCCGCACCCTGGCGACAAAGGCACGTGCGGCATCCGGTGCATCGCCCATGCGGGTCTCTGCGTCAAAGAGCCCGCGAGGCAGGTCGGGATGGGCGGCGCGCGCAACCACGCTGAGGCTGCTGCCGGAGTGCAGCGCCTCCTGCACCAGATTTTTCGTGGCGGCCTGGGCCTCCGGTCGCGGCATATCACGGGCCAGCGCAAAGCTCAGCGCCTCGGCAAAGACCATGTCCTGCCCGGCGGAAATGCCCTCGCGCATGGCTCGTTCATCCGGTGCGAGGTTGCTGAGCAACTGTTTCGCAATCTGCAGACCGGCAGCTATGCTGAGCGCAATCTGCGGCAGGACAGCCCATTCGGTGAACCATGCAGCACCATCGCGCTGGTGCTGGTGTTGCGCCGATGCATGCAGCGCCGCCTGCAGGCCCGAGACCTGATGCGCGAGGGCGGCCAGAGCAGAGGGGGCCACAGGGTTCTGTTTCTGCGGCATTGTCGAGGATGCGCCGGCACCCTGAAGCTGCACTTCGCCGATGCCGGACGCGGCAAGGGCCGTGAGCGTCTGCCCCATCCCGCCCAGTGTCGCTGTGACCTCTGCCATCCAGGACGCGATGCGCAGCACCGGACCTCGATCTGTATGCCAGGTCCGGCCAGGATCGTGGAGCCCGAGCCCCTCTGCCAGTGCCGCTCGAAGGGCCGGCACGTCAGGTCCAAGCTCTGAGGCTGTGCCGGCGGCCCCCGAGAGCGAGACCCACAGGCTGCGGTCCCGCAGGCCCGCCAGCGCCTGCAGCGCATCCGCGAGCGGCATGCCCCAGCCCGCGAGGACAGCACCCCAGCTTGTCGGTGTCGCCTGCTGACCCCAGGTGCGTGCGGCCATCGGTGTCTGCGCATGTGCCTCCGCCTGATCGGCAAGCATGATGAGCACGGTGCGCAGATCATTTTCGGCCAGCAGCAGCACCTGGCGCAGCCGCAGCATCAGACCTGTATCCATGATATCCTGTGAAGTCGCCCCCCGGTGCACAAACTGAGCATGTTCAGGCGCGTTCATCTCGCTGCGGAACGCTGCGACCAGCCCCGGTACAGGGACGCCGTTGGTCCCTGTTGCAGCGGCCAGCGCACCAGGATCAATCTGGATCTCCAGCGATGCGCGATGAATGGCGGCCGCACTGATTTCCGGGATGATCCCGGCTTTGCCCTGCGCTTTGGCCAGCGCCCCTTCGACCAGCAGCATGGCGCGCAAAGCCGCACTGTCTGAAAAGAGCCGGCCGGCCTCGCCGGTCGGGAAAAGCTGCGCATGCAGCGGGCTGTCGAAAAAGCTGGATGCCATCAGTTCAGATATGTCCTGTGTCGCGCAGGAAACCGGTGAGCACACGGGCGTATTCTTCGGGCTGTTCAACACAGGGCAGGTGGCCTGCCTTGCGGATCAGATGGAATTTACTGCCGGGGATCAGCCCGATGGTTTCACGGACCAGATCCGGCGGTGTGGAGCCGTCTTCGTCTCCCGCTATACCAAGCGCAGGCAGACGCAGGCTGGCCGTAGTGGTGTAAAAGTCCGTGCCCGAAATGGCGGCTGAACACCCGGCATAGCCCGCAGCCTCCTGCCGGGTCAGCATGTTGCGCCAGAGCTCGAGTTCGGGCGTGGCGCGGAAGGCCTTCGAAAACCAGCGTTCCATAACAGCATCCGCGAGGCTTTCTATCCCGCCTGCGCGCACGGCAGCAATCCGGTCATCCCACAGCGCCTGGGTGCCGATGCGCGCACCGGTATTGGAAAGTACCACACCGCGCACCAGATCCAGCCGTTTCACCGCCAGCCCCTGAGCAATCATGCCGCCGATTGAGAGCCCGACAAAAATGCAGTCTTTCACTCCGAGATGATCCAGCAGCTTCTCTGCATCGGTCACGAGAGCGCCCATGGAATAAGGCGCTGCAGGGCAGCCCGACAGCCCGTGACCGCGTTTGTCATAGCGGATCACCCGCAACCCGGCGGGCAGCAGCGGCAGCACCGGATCCCAGAGCCGCATATCGGTGCCCAGCGAATTGGCAAAGACCACAGGCGGGCCGTCCGCGGGCCCGTCAGTGCGGTAGTGAAGGCGGATATCTCCGAAATCAGCAATCTGCATGGGCACTCTCCGGGGTCAGACTGTGTAGCGGTTCAGGGCTGTAATAAAAACGTCCGGATCCACATTGCCGCCCGAGATCGTGACGATGACATCCTCGCCCCTGATCTCATCGTCGTGAAAGAGTGCTGCGGCCATGGCCACGGCACCTCCGGGTTCGGCCACCAGCTTCAGCCGGCTGAAAATATGTGCGACCGCGTGCAGTGCTTCGGCATCGGTTACGACAATGCCCGGGCCGGCGAGACGCTGCAGGATCGGAAAGGTGATCTGTCCGGGCTCGGGCGAAATGATGGCGTCACAGATGCTGCCTGTAAGAGCCGCATTGCGCCGGATTTCACCGGCAGCCAGTGACCGGATCATGTCGTCAAAGTTCTCGGGCTCTACCGGGCGCACGCGCAGCCCGGGCGCTTCAGCTTCCAGCGCAAGGGCGATCCCGGATGCAAAGCCGCCGCCACCGCAACACACCAGAACATCAGCCTTTTGTATCCCCGCGTCGGCGGCCTGGCGGGCAATCTCGAGCCCGGCTGTGCCCTGTCCCGCGATCACCTCAGGCTCGTCAAACGGCCGGATCAGCGTCAGACCGCGTGATGTCGCGATCTCCGTTCCGATCGCATCCCGGTCTTCGGTGGACCGGTCATAGAGCACCACTTCACCACCCAGGGCGCGGGTATTGTCAATTTTCATCTTTGGCGCGTCAGATGGCATGACGATCACCGCAGGCGCACCGAATTCAGACGCAGCGAGAGCCACGCCCTGCGCGTGATTACCGCTGGAATATGCGATGACACCGCGCTTGCGGGTCTCGTCAGAAAGGGCAGAGACAGCAGCCCGTCCGCCACGGTATTTAAAGCTGCCAGTATGTTGCAGACACTCAGGTTTGATCCAGACCCGCCGTCCGGCAACCCTGTCCAGAAAAGCCGAGCGCAAAAGCGGCGTTTCCACCACATGGCCGCGGATCCGCTCATCGGCTGCACGGATCATTTCGATATTCATTTCAGGGCCTCTGTCCAGGTCTGAAGGGCCGCGATGGCCTCCGGCTCGTCCAGAAACGGGATATGCCCGCGTCCGACCACCGTTGCCGAGATCATATCCGGTCTGCGTCGCTGCATTTCAGCCAGCGTTTCAGGCGAAAGAAGATCGGAGTTCTCACCGCGGATACAGGCCAGCGGCAGGCCCTCCATCGCATCAAAGAAGGGCCAAAGATCCGGGGCAGCCTGTGCACCCTGGCTTTCAACCGCGTCGCGCAGCTTGGGGTCATACGTGATCGTAAGCCCGTCGCCGGACATCCTGAAATGTTTCAGCGCCTCTTCCATCCAGCGTGAAAAAGGCACGTCTTTAAAGCCGGTCATCGTGCGTTCCAGCGCCTGTGCAGCATCCATGTGGTTTTTAGCGCCCGGGTTGCGCCCGAGGTATCCCATGATGAATTCCAGACCCTTCGGATCAATTTCAGGCCCGATATCGTTCAGCGCAACGCCACACAGCCGGTCTTTGTGCCCCATCGCCAGCCCCATCGCGTTGAGGCCGCCGCGCGAGGTGCCGAGGACCGCGACCCTGTCGAGACCGAGATGATCGAGCAGTTCAACCACGTCTCTGCACTCAACCGGCAGCGTGTAGTTCTGCCAGTGGCGGTCCCATGAAGATCTGCCCCGGCCCCGGTAATCGAGCCGGATCATCCGGCACCCCCGCAGATATGGTGCGACATAATCGAAATCAGCGGTGGTACGCGTCAGACCGGCAAGACACAACAGCGGCAGCCCGGTGCCTTCATCGGAGTAATACAGCGTCAGTCCATCAGAGGTGAGAAATTCGCTCATCAGAGCCCCGCAAGCGCCGGAATACCCGTCAGATCGGGCATGGTGTGTGCCGGCGTCCAGGGCAGCCGGTCCACCGGTTCGCCGGCGCGGTTCACCCAGGCCGTGGTAAACCCGTAACCGGTAGCACAGGCTGCGTCCCAGCCATTGGAAGAGACAAAGAGTACCTCGTCATGCGCGCAGTCAAATCGTTTCCCGACAAGGTCATAGACCCGTGCATCGGGTTTGAAGACACCAACGGATTCCACCGACAAAACATCATCCAGCACATCGCCGATGCCGGCCGAGTTAACAGCCCCCGAAAGCATATCCGGCGAGCCGTTAGAGAGGATCGCGGTGTTCATTCCGCCTGCTTTAAGCGCCGCAAGCATGGAAGGCACCTCCGGGTAGGCCTGCAGTTCCCAGTAAAGCGCCAGAAGCCGTTCGCGCAGTTCCGGGTCGCCCGCCACGCCGTTGCGCTCCAGCGCCCAGTCGAGACCCTGCCGGGTGACCTGCCAGAAATCCTCATGCGCGCCGGCGACAGCCCGCAGCCAGGTGTATTGCAGCTGTTTCAGCCGCCAGTGCTCGGCCAGCACCTGCCAGGTGTCGCTGATCTGGCTGAAAGCGGGCTCTGAAGCCGCCTGACGGGCAGCTGCGGCGACATCAAAAAGCGTGCCGTAGGCGTCAAACACACAGGTGGTGACAGGCATAAATCAAGGATCTCCCGGAAGGTCAGAGACAGAGTGTCACGCCTGCGTCCGCGCGAAAAGGGAGAAAACACGGGATTTTCGGGTTTACTCGCGAGGACAGGACAGGCAGGTTGCTGCCATATCCGGAGAACCCGCGCAGATACGCGGCCTCCCGCATTCTTTCCCAAACATAACCGGAGATCTTATGACCGAAGTAAAATCGGGCGATACCGTTGCCATTCACTATACCGGGACACTGACAGACGGCACCACATTCGACAGCTCTGAGGGCCGTGACCCGCTGGAGTTCGTTGTCGGCTCCGGACAGATCATTCCCGGCCTCGACACCGCAATGCCGGGCATGAAAGAGGGCGAGAAAAAGACCGTCGAGATCCCCAGCGAGCAGGCCTATGGTCCGGTCAATCCGGAAATGCGTCAGGCGGTGCCGCGCGAAGGCATCCCGGATGAGATCCCGCTCGAGATCGGCACGCAGCTGCAAATGCAGACACCGGATGGCCAGGCGATGCCTGTGATGGTTGTCGAGGTGGACGAATCAACCGTGACACTCGACGCAAATCACCCGCTGGCCGGCAAGGACCTGCGGTTTGATATCGAACTGACGAAAATCGGCTGAAGGCCGGTGGCCGGGCGGCTCAGTTGGTCGCCTGGTCCGGTTCGGGCCGGTTCACGGGCAGCTGTGAGCCTGGCAGGCCGGCCAGTTCCGGTGAGGACTGGTCGGCAGCCGCCTGCGGCTGCGGACGGCCTGCGGCCAGAATTTCATCGACAGATCCGCCATCCAGAGCGGTTTCGACCATCGGTCTGAAATCGTCTATCTTCTGCTGCAGCTGCGGCTGGATGACCGGGTCAGACCACAGCGCAGTCGAGAACACGATCGCTGTGATCGGCATCAGAACCTTTGCATAAAAACGTGCACTTGCAGCACGCTGCAGGCAGGCGATCTGGCGACGGTCTTTTTTGTTCAGTCCTGGTGTCATGCGCTCATCTGTAAAAACAGATTAGGGCGCGAGTGCGGCGAAAACGTGGAGTGATACCGGCAAGGGGCTTGGTGGCCGTGCGAGGTGTCAGAGGTTCTCGCTCTGTGGCATGCCCAGCACGTGAAACCCGCCATCGACCCGGACTATTTCACCCGTGGTGCAGGCGCCGGCATCGGAGGCAAGCCAGACGGCAGTGCCGCCCACAGCCTCAAGCGTGGCATTTGAGCGCAAAGGCGCGTTCTGATCAGTATGTTTATAGGTGCGCCGCGCACCACCGATGGCGGCCCCGGCCAGGGTTTTCATCGGCCCCGGAGAGATCGCATTGACGCGGATCCTCTCTGGCCCGAGATCATTTGCAAGATACCGCGTGGCACTCTCGAGTGCTGCCTTGGCAACGCCCATCACATTGTAGCTCGGCGTGACCCGGTTCGACCCCATATAAGTCAGGGTCAGCAGGGTTCCGCCATTGTCTTTCATGAGCGGATGCGCACGACGCGCGATCTCGATGAAAGAATAGGCGCTGATATCAAGCGAGTTCCGGAAATTTGCACGCGATGTGTTCAGGAACCGCCCTGTAAGTTCAGATTTGTCTGAAAAAGCAATGGCATGAACGACAAAATCAATCGTTGGCCAGCGATTGCCCAATGCCTCAAACGCCGCATCCAGTGAGGCATCATCGGTCACATCCACATCGACCATGAAATCCGAGCCCACGGATTCCGCCAGTGGTTTCAGACGCGAGCCAAAGGCCTCTCCCTGATACGTAAAAGCCAGTTCAGCACCGGCTTCCGCCATCGCTTTTGCAATCCCCCAGGCGATCGAGCGCTCGTTCGCCACGCCCATGATAAGACCGCGTTTCCCTGCAAGAAGACCTGACATATGCGTGTTCCTCAGCCGTTGAACTTCGACAAAATCATCGAGCCGTTGGTGCCGCCGAACCCGAAAGAGTTCGTCATCACGGAATCGAGCCCTGCGTTTTCCACAGATTTCAGTGCCACCTCGCCGGGTTGAATGGCCGGGTCGAGTTCCCGCACATTGATGGACTTCGCAATGAAGTCATTTTCCAGCATCAGCAGGCTGAAGATGGCTTCCAGTGCACCGGCGGCCCCCTGGGCGTGACCGGTCATTGATTTTGTGGAACTGACCGGCGGCGTGCTGCCCTCGCCGAACACACGGCGCACCGCTTCGATCTCGCCCACATCGCCCACCGGTGTAGAGGTGCCATGGGCGTTGATATAGCCCACTTTGCGCCCCTCGGGCAGGGTGCTCAGTGCCAGACGCATCGCGCGCTCGCCGCCTTCGCCCGAAGGCGCGACCATGTCATGCCCGTCGGATGTCGCGGCATAGCCGGTAACCTCGGCATAGATCTTTGCCCCCCGCGCCAGCGCGTGATCGAGATCTTCCAGCACCACGATGCCGCCACCGCCCGAGATCACAAATCCGTCGCGGTTAGCATCAAAGGCGCGGCTCGCCTCTTTCGGGGTGTCGTTGTACTTGCTGCTCATTGCCCCCATGGCGTCGAAAAGACATGACAGCGTCCAGTCCAGCTCCTCGCCGCCACCTGCGAACATCACATCCTGTTTGCCCAGCATGATCTGTTCGGCGGCATTGCCGATACAGTGCAGCGATGTCGAGCAGGCGGAGGTGATCGAATAGTTGATGCCCTTGATCTTATAGGCCGTGCTGAGATTGGCGCTGACGGTAGAGGACATGCATTTTGGTACCGCAAAGGGGCCGATGCGCTTGGTGGCGCCGGTCTCACGCACCACATTATGCGCGGTCAGCATGGCAGAAGTCGACGGCCCGCCGGAGCCTGCAACAAGCCCGGTGCGCGGGTTGGAGATGATGCTTTCATCAAGCCCTGCATCCGCGATCGCCTGACCCATCGCAATATGGGCATAGGCCGCACCCGGGCCCATGAAGCGCAGCGTGCGTTTATCGATATGCTCAGAGATGTCGATTTTCAGCGTGCCGGCGACCTGGCTGCGAAATCCGTGCTCCGCCATTTCCGGGCTGGCTTCGATGCCGCTGGTGCCGGCCTTCAGAGACGCCAGAACTTCCTCAGCATTATTTCCGATGGATGAGACGATGCCCAGTCCTGTCACAACGACGCGGCGCATGGCGCTCTCCTTATTGTTCGTATCCGGTGGCGTCAGGTCAGTTTTCTGACAGTGCAACCTTCATATCCATGACCTGATAGATGGTCTCGCCATCTGCCTCCACACGGCCATTGGCCACGCCCATTGTCAAGCGCCGGGTCTGGATGGCCTTGGTGAAATCTACGTAATAGGTCAGCATCTTGCGATCGGGGCGGACCATGCCGGTAAGCTTGACCTCGCCCACGCCAAGCGCATAACCGCGCCCCTGCCAGCCGCGCCAGCCGAGGTTGAAACCGGTGAGCTGCCACAGACCGTCGAGGCCCAGACAGCCGGGCATGATCGGGTTTCCGGGAAAGTGGCACCCGAAAAACCACAGATCGGGTGTGATATCAAACTCGGCCACGACATGACCTTTGCCATGCTCGCCGCCATCGCCGGAGATATCTGTGATCCGGTCCATCATCAGCATCGGCGGTTCAGGCAGTTGTGCGTTGCCGGGACCGAAAAGCTCTCCGCGCGCGCATTTCAGCAGGTCTTCTTTTGCGAAACTGTTAGGATACTGGCTCATTTTTCCGGTGCCTCCTGCGCGGCCGTTTTTTATGCTCTGACCCGTCTAGCACCGCGTTTGCCTGTCCTGCAAGGGTGCGCCATACGGGCTGACTGGTTGCAACAGCCCTGCAATAGTCCGATCTGCCGCACCCGAAAAGCGACGAATGGAATTGAAAACCCCGCACTTAAGCCCTTATATTACCCGCAGGAACCGGATGAGGCCGCAATGACAGTGCAGCAAAATGACATCGGAGCGACCTGGCTTGCCAAAGCGGGCCTGAGACCGACGCGCCAGCGGGTGACGCTGGCGGGCCTTCTGATCGGTGATGGTCAGCACCGGCATGTAACCGCCGAAAGCCTTTTCGATGCGGCCAAAGCACAGGGGGAGGCCGTTTCACTGGCGACGGTCTATAATACGCTGCGCGCCTTTTGTGATGTGGGGCTGATGCAGGAAGTCACTGTGGACGGCTCCAAAAGCTATTTTGACACCAACACCCACGATCATCCGCATTTTTACTGGGAAGACGAGGCGCGTCTGACCGATGCCCCCTCGGACCAGCTGGTGATTTCGCGCGTGCCGGATGCCCCCGAGGGTGCCGAAATCGCCTCCGTGGATGTGGTCATCCGGTTACGTCGCAACAAATGACGCAAACGAACCCTCTTTGACTGGTCGGGCGAATAAAGTCTCCTGAGGATCATCAGGGAGACAAATATGGCGCAACAATTGATTACCGGTCAGGACATCACCTCTTATCAGCGTGACGGGGTTGTGCTGGTCCCCGGGCTTTTTGCGCAGCATGTGGAAACCCTGCGTGCAGGCGTGGAGCGGAACATGGCACAGCCCGGACCCTTTGCGTCAGAGAACCAGCGCGACGGTGAGACGGGCCGCTTCTTTGACGATTACTGCAACTGGCAGCGCATCCCCGAGTTCGAGCAGGTAGCCAGAGACCCCGCAATCGCATCCGCTGCCGCCGCTCTGATGGGCTCTGAGCGGGTGCAGCTTTTCCATGATCATGTGCTGGTCAAAGAACCGGGCACCTCGATGGCCACGCCCTGGCATCAGGATGCACCTTATTATTTTGTCGAAGGACAGCACACTTTGAGTTTCTGGGTGCCGCTTGATCCGGTCCGCGAGGCAAGTCTGCGCTGTGTGGCAGGCTCGCATCGGTGGGAAAAAGACGTGCTGCCTACCCGCTGGGCCAAAGGCGATGCCTTCTTTGATCCCGAACCCTATATGCCTGTTCCCGATCCCGACGCCGAAGGCATGGCGGTCGTTGAATACCAGATGCAGCCGGGAGACGCCGTGGCGTTTCATTTCCGGACCCTGCATGGCGCGCGGGGTAACAGCTCGGGGAGCCGCCGGCGGGCGTTCTCCCTGCGGCTTGTGGGGGATGACGCGCGTTATGTCGCGCGGCCCGGGCCTACCTCTCCGCCCTTTCCGGGCCACGATATGGCACCGGGGCAGGTGCTGCGAGAGGACTGGTTTCCCGTCCTGCAGTAACCGGGCTCAGGCACGGATGCGCTGCCGCGTCCTGAGGCGTGCGGGCAAGGGCAGGGACCGGATCAGGTGGTGAACCGTGCCCTGGTACGGTTTGCAAAGGCCACCAGCGTCAGCATCACCGGCACCTCGACAAGCACGCCGACGACAGTGGCCAGAGCCGCACCCGAATTCAGGCCAAACAGGCTGATTGCCACCGCTACCGCCAGCTCAAAGAAGTTCGAGGTTCCGATCAGCGCGCAGGGGGCGGCGATGCGGTGCGGCACTTTCAGCGCAAAAGCCGCCGCATAGGCGACGGCGAATATTCCGTAGCTCTGCAGGATAATCGGCACTGCGATCAGCAGGATAACGAGCGGTTTGGAAACAATTGTCTGGCCCTGCAGTCCGAAAAGGATGACCACAGTGGCGATGAGGCCGACGATGGAATAAGGCTTTACCCTCGCCTGAAACGCCTCGATCCGCTCAGGACTGGCAAGATGCCGGCGCGTCAGCAAACCGGCCGCAAGCGGCAGCGCCACAAAGAGCAACACCGACAGCACAAGCGTGCTCCAGGGCACAACAATATCAGTCACGCCCAGCAGGAACGCCACGATCGGCGCGAAGGCCACAACCATGATCAGGTCGTTGGCAGAGACCTGCAAAAGCGTGTAGCCGGCATCGCCCCGGGTCAGCTGGGACCAGACAAAGACCATCGCCGTGCAGGGGGCCGCCCCCAGCAGAATGAGCCCCGCGATATACTGCGATGCATCTTCGGGCGCGATCCACGGCGCAAATACATACTCAAAAAACACCACCGCAAGAGCGGCCATGGTAAAAGGTTTGATCAGCCAGTTGACGACCAGCGTGATCATGAGACCGGCAGGCTGGCGCGCCACATCCCGCAACGATCCCGGATCGACGCCCACCATCATCGGATAAACCATTGCCCAGATCAGAACGGCAACCACCAGATTGACACGGGCGACTTCGGCTGCCGCAACGCCTGCAACAAGCCCCGGGGCCAGATTGCCGGTTATAATGCCTGCAAACATCGCCAGTGCGATCCAGACCGACAGGTACTTTTCAAATACGCCCATTGGGGTCTCTCTTTGCGCCCTGGTGACTGCGACCCGTGCGGTCATTTTCTCCGCCCTGATTAATGCGGGATCAACAGGGCTTTGTACACCGCAGGGGTAATCTGCCGGCTGACACGGATCAGGTTGGGTATGAAGCGGTGCACAAGCCCGGAAACTGCATGGTCAGGTCCGGACCGGTGTCACGGCAGATGTCACGCAAAAAGACTGCAAGCGCTGACCTTCAGAACCACTGCCCCGGCTCCATCAGCCCCAGATCCAGAAGCTGACGGGAATGCCATTCAAAACGCTCTGAGTTATGCCAGGTGAAATTTTCAATGTCATACCGGCTGCCGGGGTTCGTTTTCAGCGCTTTGGCCGTCCGGAATGAACAGATCGCCGCCGTGATATTGTGATGCCAGGGGCAGGCAAAGGTATTGTATTCTTCGTCTGAAAACGTGTGATCTGACCGCAGCTTGAGGTCAGGTCTGGCCCGGAAAATGCCGATCCGGTCGATTTTGCGCCGCTCACCGGGCACGTGCTCTTCAAACCGCCAGCGCAGCCCGCCAAAGAAATCCAGTTGCCGCTCTTTGGGATGGTCGTGACTGGCCGGGTCCTTGCGGGCAAGCGCGTAATATCCTGACCGGTCGAGATGCGCGTTCTCCAGCGACACCGCATCGGGAAAAGCGCCAAGATCATGCGCGTAAAGATCGACCACATAAGTCAGCATCGCATCACGCCGCTCTTCTGTGTGAAACGCCAGCATTTCCCCGACGGTCCGCGTCTCGCAGAACGGAAAGAAAAGATATTCGGCATTAAAGCAATAATATATCCACACGCCGGGTGTCGAAGCTGCACAGATGCTGTTGACCGCGTGTTCCATGGCGCCCTCAGCGGTGGCGTCATAGTCAATCCGGTGCACAACCGTCTGCAGATCACGTGGCAGATCAAAGCCGGCCGGCATAAGCGCGATGACCGTCCTGAACCCTGACTGATGATGATGACGCAGCGTGGTATCCACTTCCACATCATCCTCGACCAGCACGATCGCAACCGGCCCTGTTTTCAGCGCATGTTTCCCTGTTTCGAGAAACTCAGGCAGGGTTTCGTACCGCATGTTGTGCTCCGCCGCATCTGCGCGGGCAGACTCAGGGATTTCACACTGCATTGCAAGCCCCGCCGCAGGCTGGTACTCAGCGCGCCAACCTCCCTCAGACCGGACCGATGCGATGACCGCGCCCAAAAAGCTCTTTATCAGGACCTACGGCTGTCAGATGAACGTCTATGACAGCGAGCGCATGGCCGAATCCCTCGGCGGTCAGGGCTATGTGGAAACGCAGCGGGCGGAAGAGGCGGATATGATCCTGCTCAACACCTGCCACATCCGCGAAAAAGCAGCCGAAAAAATATATTCAGAGCTTGGCCGGCTGAAACCTCTCAAAGCCGCGAACCCTGATCTTAAAATCGGCGTTGCAGGCTGTGTGGCTCAGGCCGAGGGCGAGGAGATCATGCGCCGCCAGCCCGCCGTGGATCTGGTCGTCGGGCCACAGTCGTATCACCGGCTGCCTGAGATGGAGCAGAGTCTGCGCGAGGGCAAAAAAGCGCTCGATACCGACTTCCCGCAGGAGGATAAATTCGAGGTGCTGAAATCGCGCCCGAAAGGCCGTCGCGCGCCGTCAGCCTTTCTGACCGTTCAGGAGGGGTGCGATAAATTCTGTGCCTTCTGCGTCGTGCCCTACACCCGTGGCGCCGAAGCCAGCCGCCCGGTGAGCCGCATTCTCGAAGAAGCACGCGATCTGACAGAACGGGGCGTGTGCGAGATCACCCTGCTGGGGCAGAACGTGAATGCGTATCACGGTACCGGGACGGATGGCGCCGAACAGACACTGGCCGGGCTGATCTGGCATCTCAACGGGATCGACGGTCTGGAACGTATCCGCTATACCACCTCGCACCCCAATGACATGCACGACGATCTGATCGCAGCCCATGCTGAATGCGACAAGCTGATGCCCTATCTGCATCTGCCGGTACAATCGGGCTCTGACCGGATCCTGAAACGGATGAATCGCAGCCACACAACAGAAAGCTATCTGCGTCTCATTGAAAAAATC
Source organism: Roseobacter sp. (assembly GCF_024639605.1). Classification (GTDB taxonomy): domain Bacteria; phylum Pseudomonadota; class Alphaproteobacteria; order Rhodobacterales; family Rhodobacteraceae; genus Roseobacter. Next base: position 13,601 of record NZ_JAHEHZ010000064.1, read on the forward strand.
CGGGCCGCCCGTCCCGATATTCTGATGTCGGGCGATTTCATCGTGGGCTTTCCCGAAGAAACAGAGGCGGATTTCCAGGCAACGCTCGATCTGATTTCGGAGGTAAACTACGGCTATGCCTACTCGTTCAGATACTCCCCGCGCCCGGGAACGCCCGCCGCAGAACGCGGCCAGGTCGATCCGGCAGAGGCGGATGACAGGCTGCAACGGATCCAGGCGCTGATCACAAAGCAGCAGCAGGACATCCAGGCGGGCATGGTCGGACGCGACCTGAATGTGCTCGTCGAAAAGCCCGGTCGGGAAACAGGGCAGATGGTGGGCAAATCCGAATATCTGCATGCGGTCCACATAGAAAATTCGGATGCTGCGGTCGGTGATATGGTTCCGGTGAGAATCGTCGAAGCCAAACGCAACTCACTCGCCGCTGTCAGCCGCTGAAAGTCTCCTTGCAAAGAGACGCCACGGGGCCTTCCAGCCACGCCCGGGTGCAAATACGGCGCTTTGCCCCGGGCCTTTACCGGTTTTCTGCACTGCGACGGCCAAAAGTCCCACGGAACAGCTTGCGCAGCAGAGCCGGAATTGGCACCGTTCTTTCAGGCCCCATTCCCCAAGGAGCAGGTATTGCCCTCCAGTGACACAAGTGCCACCGACACCCTGACTGCGGCCCCGGGCGGTGTGGTTGAGTTTCCCGATAACAGGCTGCTGATTGACCTCTGCGGTCCCTATGACGCGAATCTGGCACAGATCGAAAAGGCGCTTGGCGTTCAGATCGTGCGGCGTGGCAACCAGCTTGCCGTCATCGGGGATGCCGATGCCGGAACCGACGCCATGAGGGTGCTGCATGCACTCTACACGCGGCTCGAAAGCGGACGCGTGGTCGAGACCGCAGACGTCGATCGCGAGCTGCGCATGGGCCCCTTCGAGGAAACCACGCCCGAAGACGGCGACCAGCTTGAGATGCCTATCGGCAACCGTATTGAAATCCAGACCCGTAAAAAGCGGGTGGAGCCGCGCACTGACGCCCAGAAAAATTATGTTCAGTCGCTTTTCGAGAATGAACTGGCTTTCGGGATCGGCCCTGCCGGCACCGGTAAAACCTATCTCGCGGTTGCTGTCGGCGTGTCGATGTTTCTGACCGGTCAGGTGGATAAAATCATCCTGTCGCGTCCCGCCGTCGAGGCAGGCGAACGTCTGGGTTTTCTGCCCGGTGATATGAAAGACAAAGTCGACCCCTATATGCAGCCACTCTACGACGCTCTGGGAGATTTTCTGCCAGGAAAGCAGCTGGCAAGACTGATCGAGGAAAAGCAGATCGAAATCGCGCCACTGGCATTTATGCGCGGGCGCACGCTCTCCAACGCTTTTGTCGTACTGGACGAGGCACAGAACGCAACGTCGATGCAGATGAAGATGTTCCTCACCCGCCTCGGCGAAGGCTCACGCATGGTTATAACCGGCGACCGCACGCAGATCGACCTGCCGCGCGGTGTCTCCTCGGGCCTTGCCGATGCCGAACGCCTGCTCAGAACGATCCCGAAAATCAGCTTCAGCTATTTCACGTCCAAGGATGTCGTGCGCCATCCGCTGGTCGCGGCCATCATTGAAGCCTATGAGGCCGACACAGAAGGCACATGACGCCGAAATCTTCTCTGGCTGCAAATATCCCGGGGGTATGGGGGCTGGCCCCCATGAGGCTCTGAATGGCACCCGATATCCTGATTGAAGATCCGCGCTGGCACGACTGCGAATTCGAACGCCTCGCAACAGCGGCTCTGGCGGCAACGCTCACCCATATGGGCCTTGCAGACACGGATGCGGAAATCTCCCTGCTGGCCTGCAATGACGCGCGCATTGCCGGGCTGAACACTGATTTCAGAGACAAAGCCGGGCCCACCAATGTGCTGAGCTGGCCAGCTGTCGATCTTGCAGCTTCAGAGCCCGGCGGAACCCCGCACCCGCCGGTGCCGGGCATTGACGGCACGCTCGAACTGGGAGATATCGCGATTGCATTCGAGACCTGCAGGCGCGAGGCAGCGGATCTGGGGATTTCCATGGCCGGTCATGTCACACACCTCACCGTGCACGGGCTGTTACATCTTCTGGGCTATGATCACATTCGTGACGCTGATGCCACGCTGATGCAGCGGCTGGAAACTGAAATACTTGGCAAAATGGGTCTTGATGACCCATACAGGACATAAGGACGGCATCGCGCCGTCACTATTCGGAAAAGGACCCGATGGGCGACAACGACGGATCTTCTGAGGCGGCGCGGAGCGCGCAGCCGGAAAGCAACACCCCGACCGAGGCGGAACCTTCGAGGCCGGGCGGCTTTTTCAGCCGGGTGTTTGATGCATTGAGCCCCGGAGAAACCGGCGAGACCGGCACCCCGGACAGCGATTCTGAGCGCAGGCGCCAGACCCACGGCATGATTAATCTGCGCCGCATGCGGGTCGAGGATGTCTCGGTACCCAAAGCCGAAATCACAGCGCTGCCCGAAACCGCGACCCTCGATGAAGCTGTGCAGGTTTTCAAGGACAGCGGGCTTACGCGCCTGCCGGTCTATGACGGCACGCTGGATACACCGGTGGGCATGCTGCACCTCAAAGATATCGCGCTGACCCACGGGTTTAACGGCGGCGGCGCTGATTTTGATATGAAGACGATGGTCCGGCCGCTGCTTTTCGTGCCGCCTTCGATGAGCATCGGTGTGCTGCTGACGAAAATGCAATCTGAACGCCGCCACATGGCGCTTGTGATCGATGAGTACGGCGGCGTCGACGGGCTGGTCACTATTGAAGATCTGATCGAACAGGTCATCGGTGAGATCGAAGACGAACATGACGTGGACGAAGGGCTCTTCTGGACAGAAGAAAAGCCAGGCTGCTATCTCGCGCTCGCCAAGACACCGCTCGATGCGTTTGAAGCGGAGATCGGCCAGTCCCTCACCGACCATGATGAGGTCGATGAAGAAGAAATCGACACGCTTGGCGGTCTCGTTTTCATGCTGTCGGGCCGGGTTCCCGCGCGCGGCGAAGTGGTAGTGCACCCGGACGGACCCGAATTCGAGGTTCTGGACGCAGACCCGCGACGCATCAAACGGTTGCGCGTACGCACTGCGCCACCGGCTTCTTGACGGAAAACACAACGGCGGCGCGCCGGAAACCCTGGCGCTGGTATGCCCGCATGCCGCTCTGGCAGCGCATGGCTATTGCGGCGTTGACCGGCGCTGGCGCGGCGCTGGGGCAGGCACCCTGGGATCAGACGCTGCTGATGCTCCTGTTGTTGTCGATGGGTTTTCTGATGCTGCGGCGGCAGAAGACGGCCCGTCATGCCGGTGCTGTGGGCTGGGCTTTTGGCACCGGTTATTTTGCTCTTGCTCTCCACTGGATCGTTGAGCCGTTTCAGGTGGATGCGGCGCGACATGCCTGGATGGCGCCCTTTGCGCTGTTGTTTCTGAGCACCGGGCTTGCGCTGTTCTGGGGAGGGGCCTTCTGGGCTGCGCGCGCGCTTTCACTGCGCACCTGGCCGCTGATCCTGACCTGGACGGCTGCGGAAATTCTGCGGGCATATGCTTTTACCGGTTTTCCCTGGGCAAGCCCCGCACAGTCGCTGATCGACGGACCGGCCAGCAGGGCACTGGCGTTTTCCGGACCGCACGGTGCGATGTTATGGCTTATGTGTCTCGCATGGCTGCTGTCGTTCCCGGCTGTTTTTCGTCATCGGCCGGTCATGCGCGCCGCGCAAATTGCCGCGCTGGTTTGTGCTGCGTTGCTTTTCCATCTGCCGCTCTCCGCACCGCCGCCGGTGCTCACAGACCATACTGTCAGGCTGATCCAGCCAAATGCAGCGCAGCATCTGAAATGGCAGCCTGGCAACGCAGAGCTCTTCTTCCGGCGTCAGCTTGAACTGACGTCGGAGGCCCCCCGGGATCCTGGTAACCCGCCCGATCTGGTTGTCTGGCCTGAAACCGCCATCCCCTGGGCCCTTGACCGTGCGGGACCGGCGCTTGAACAGATCGTGCAAACGACCGCGGTTGGTGTGGTTCTGGGCGCGCTGAGACTGGATGCAGACGGGCTCTATAATTCCCTCGTGGTGCTGCAACCGGACGGTACCCCGGGTCAGGTGTACGACAAACACCACCTCGTGCCTTTTGGTGAATACATGCCGCTGAGTTCTCTGACCGACCGGCTGGGGATCAGCGGGCTCGCGTCGAACGGACGTGGCTTCAGTGCGGGGCCCGGACCCCGGTTGCTTGATTTCGGTCCGCTGGGCCGGGCGCTGCCACTCATCTGTTACGAGGCCGTGTTCTCGCAGGGTCTGTTCGGCACATCTGAACGGCCGGACTTTCTGTTGCAGATCACCAATGACGCCTGGTTCGGGCAGCATGCAGGGCCCGCGCAGCATCTTGCACAGGCGCGCATGCGCGCTATCGAGCAGGGTCTGCCCCTGATGCGATCGGCCAACACCGGTATTACGGCTATGATCGACCCCCGGGGCCGCATCACCGCCAGCCTCGCAACCGGTATCGCCGGGGGCCTTGATGTGCGGTTGCCGGCACCCGGCGCGCCCACGCTGTTCAGCCGGACCGGCAATCTGCCGGTGCTCCTCTTACTGAGTGTGGGTCTTGCCGGTCTGATCCTGCTGAACCTCAAAAACCGCCCCGCCGCCGCGTAATTCAGAAAATAGCATTTGACGCCCGCGTGACTGCCACGTAACCACAGCCGAACGTGTTCCAACGGCTTCCTGACGGCACACGATTTTTTTAATGGAGCGATGCATGTCCCGACAGAATTATACTTTCACTTCGGAATCCGTTTCCGAAGGCCACCCCGATAAGGTCTGTGACCGGATTTCCGACGCGGTACTCGATGCCTTTCTCGGGGAAGAACCCGAAGCGCGCGTGGCCGCGGAAACCTTTGCCACAACGAACCGGGTTGTGATCGGCGGTGAGGTCGGTTTGTCCGACAAAAGCAAGCTGAACGAATACATGGGGCGGATCGAAGAGATTGCGCGCGCCTGCATCCGGGACATCGGCTATGAGCAGGACAAATTCCATCACGCTACCTGCCAGATCACCAACCTGCTGCATGAGCAGTCGGCGCATATCGCCCAGGGCGTAGATGCAGCCGCCGACAAGGACGAAGGGGCTGGCGATCAGGGCATCATGTTCGGCTTTGCCACGCGCGAGACACCGGAACTTATGCCGGCGCCCATCCATTACGCCCATGCGATCCTGCGCCGTCTCGCAGAGGTGCGCAAAGACGGCACCGAGCCGACGCTGCGTCCTGACGCCAAGAGCCAGCTCTCCGTGCGGTATGAAGATGGCAAACCGGTTGGTGTGTCTTCCATTGTTCTGTCCACCCAGCACGCGGACGCTTCGCAGACCTCCGCTGACATCCGCGACATTGTGGAACCCTATATCCGGGAGGTTTTGCCCGACGGGTGGATCACCGCAGAAACCGAATGGTGGGTGAACCCCACAGGCACCTTCGTGATCGGTGGTCCGGACGGAGATGCGGGGCTGACCGGGCGCAAAATCATCGTGGACACCTATGGCGGTGCTGCACCGCACGGCGGCGGCGCGTTTTCCGGCAAAGATCCGACAAAAGTTGATCGTTCGGCGGCCTATGTCGCACGCTATCTGGCGAAAAACGTCGTTGCAGCGGGCCTCGCAGACAAATGCACCATCCAGCTCAGCTATGCGATCGGGGTGTCGAAGCCTTTGTCAATTTACTGCGATACCTTCGGGACCGGCGACGTGCAGGATTCAGCAATTGAGAAAGCGATCGGAGAGGTCATCGACCTGACGCCACGCGGGATTCGCAACCACCTGAAACTGAATAAACCGATCTATGAGCGCACTGCAGCCTACGGCCACTTCGGGCGTGCGCCCGACGATGACGGCGGCTTCAGCTGGGAAAAAACAGATCTGGTCAATGCGCTGAAATCAGCCATCTGACCCGGAGGCGCAGCTGGCGCTGCACGACATGCCGCCCGCTTCTGCCTCTGGCAGAAGCGGGCGCGTTCGTTTGCGGTGCCCGCAAACTCAGCCCGGGCGGAGAGGGCGTTGCAGTCGCGCGGAGGCCTGGTTACACGGCGGGCATGACAGATATGCCCCAACGCCCGCGCCGCAATTTTTATGGTCGCCTGAAAGGCAAAACGCTGAAGAAATCCCAGCGGGGGTATCTCGATGCGGATCTTGCCGG
>NZ_JAHEHZ010000065.1 GCF_024639605.1 Roseobacter sp.
AAATGCTGCTGGTTGAGGATAAGGACGCGCTGATGACCAGGATGGGCCGCAAACAGCTGGATGTGCAGCTCTCTGAAGAGCTCGACGCAATCCCGGAAACACTGTCGTCATACGATCTGGTTCTCTGCGAGGACCGCAAAACACTGACCTATTCCTATGACACCCGGGCCGACCGCACGGGCATCACGAAATTGCTGCGCGATGTGTCTGCTGCGGGTCTGGTCCTGCGCGACGTCGCCACGCGCCAGAGCAGCCTCGAGGACATTTTTGTGGACCTTGTGTCGCGCGAAGAGGAGGGCGCGTCATGAACTTTGAAGCAATCCGCGCAATATACCTGTTTGAGATGGCACGTTTTTTCCGGACCCTTGCGCAGAGTCTGATCTCACCGGTGCTGTCCACTTCACTTTATTTTGTGGTTTTCGGTGCCGCGATAGGCAGCCGCATCCAGGAAGTCGAGGGCGTAAGCTATGGTGCGTTCATCGTTCCGGGGCTTATCATGCTGTCGGTAATCACGCAGGCGATTTCCAATGCTTCCTTCGGCATCTACTTTCCCAAATTCATAGGCACGGTCTATGAGCTGCTTTCCGCCCCGGTGAATTTTCTGGAAATCGTCGCAGGCTATGTGGGTGCGGCCGCGACCAAAGCGCTGATCATAGGGGTCATCATCCTGGTGACCTCGTTTTTCTTTGTGGACGTGAGTATCGCTCATCCCTTTGCTATGACTGCATTTCTTGTACTCACCTGTCTCAGCTTTGCGCTGCTGGGCTTCATCATCGGTATCTGGGCGGGCAGCTTTGAGCAGCTGCAACTCGTGCCCCTGCTGATCGTGACGCCGCTGGTATTCCTCGGCGGGTCATTCTATTCGATCTCGATGCTGCCACCGGTCTGGCAGACCATTTCCATGTTCAACCCGGTCGTTTACCTGATCTCGGGCTTTCGCTGGGCCTTCTTCGGGACGGCGGATGTGTCGATCGGTATCTCGCTTATGGCGATCACGCTTTTCACCGGGCTCTGCCTCGGAGCGATCTGGCTGATATTCCGCACCGGCTGGCGGATCCGACAATAAAGGTGCAGTGTGAAAACTCTTCTGTGCGCCCACCTTGTCTGGTGAGGGGCGCCATTCTACATGGGAACTCATGAAGCGCTGGATACCCTTTCTTAAAACTGCCCCCGTTGTTGCTGTTGTCCGCCTTTCCGGCATGATCAGCGGATCGGGACGCGGAACACTGAACGACGCGGTCCTGGAACCCGTTCTGGAAAAGGCGTTTTCGAAGGGCAAACCGGCCGCCGTCGCCCTGGAGATTAACTCACCTGGCGGCAGCCCGGTACAGTCGTCTCTGATCGGCGCCCGGATACGCCGGCTGGCTGCGGAAAAAGAAGTGCCGGTCTATGCATTTGTCGAGGATGTTGCGGCCTCGGGTGGCTACTGGCTGGCAGCAGCAGCAGACGAAATTTATGCAGATGAAAGCTCGGTTGTGGGATCTATCGGTGTCATTTCAGCGTCTTTCGGTGTCGATGAGCTGATCAGCCGTCATGGCATCGAGCGCAGAGTTTACACGGCGGGCAAGTCCAAATCCATGCTGGATCCCTTTCGTCCGGAAAACCCGGAAGATGTGGCGCGCCTGAAGACTCTGCTGGAAGACATCCATACTAATTTCAAAGACCATATCACCGCGCGACGGGGCGACAAACTGCCGGAAGATCAGGATCTTTTCACCGGGGAGATATGGCTTGCCAGACGGGCAACTGAACTCGGCCTTATCGACGGTGTGGGGCATCTGAAACCAACGATGCAGGAGCGTTTCGGCGAAAAAGTGAAGTTCCGGCGCTACGGCATCAAAAGACCGTTTCTCTCCCGTTTCGGTGTCCGCATCATGGATGACGCGCTGAACACCATCGAAGAGCGCAGCGCATTTGCGCAGTTCGGGCTGTAACGGAATGATTTTCAAAATCGTCACTCTGTTTCTCGTCGTGATTGCTGTCCTGGCGATGTTCGGGAAAATGCACTGGCTGGGTGGTAAACGACTGGCATCGGCCAAATGTCCTGGCTGCGGGCGTTACCGCATCGGTCGTGGTCCGTGCGGTTGCGGCCACGGTGGGCGCGGATGACGCTGGCCTGGGCGCTCAGCGGACTGGGCCTGGTGATCCTCCTGCTTGCTGGTGACGCCCTGGTGAAAGGGGCCGTCAACCTCAGTCTTCGCCTCGGCATACCGGCGCTGATCGTGAGCCTGACAATTGTCGCTTTCGGCACCTCAGCGCCCGAGTTGCTTATTTCGGTACAGGCGGTGCTGGAAGACGTGCCGGGGCTGGCGCTGGGCAACGTGGTGGGGTCCAACACGGCAAATATTCTGCTGGTACTGGGCATTCCCGCCATCCTTGCGACCATGCACACCTCCGAGTGCAATACGCGTAAGACCTACAATTTCATGATCCTCGCCTCGCTGCTCTTTATCGGGCTTGCGTTCCGGGGCGTCTTTGACTGGATCTCAGGTGCGATCCTGCTTGCGGCGCTGGCCTTTGTGCTCACCGACGCCTTTCGCGACACGCAAAAGCATCGGGCTGCCTGCAAGGAAGACCCCGAAGAGGAGCCCGAAGGCGCCGACCCGGATATGCCCGGATGGCGCATCGCCGTTTTTCTGGTGCTGGGCCTCGTCGGGTTGCCGCTGGGCGCAGATCTGCTGGTGGATAATGCTACCGTGATCGCGCAGGAATACGGTGTGTCCGATACGGTGATCGGGCTTACTCTTGTCGCCATCGGGACATCGCTGCCGGAACTTGCGACCACCGTCATGGCCGCGTTGCGGCGTCAGGCTGATGTGGCGCTGGGCAATGTCATCGGATCAAATATGTTCAACCTGCTTGCGATTATCGGCATCGCCAGCTTTATCGGGCCGATACCGGTCGATCCGGAATTCCTGACATTTGATCTGTGGGTGATGCTTGTGGCGTCCCTGATCCTCGCAGTATTTGTTTACACCAGACAGGATATAAACCGCACCTGGGGCATCGTTCTGACAGCCCTTTACGGCGGATACATGTTCCTGCTTCTTGGCTGAGCGGCCGTCCCGGGAGAGAAATCATGACCAAGGCACTTGTGACCGGCGCCGGGCACCGTATCGGACGCGAGATCGCCTTATACCTGGCTGCACGCGGGTATGAGGTCGTTGTGCACTACGCGTCCTCGGATGCCGGTGCACGCGAAACGGTCGGGCGCATAGCAGAGCAGGGCGGGCGCGCCCACGCGCTCCGCGCGGATCTGCTTGATGATGATGCGACGGAACAGCTTTTTGCGGATGCCCGCGAGGCTCTCGGCGGCCCGGTAACCTGTCTCATCAACAATGCGTCGATCTTTGAGCATGACACGATCGGCACGGCCACGCGCGAAAGCTGGGACCGGCATATGCAAAGCAATCTGCGCGCGCCGTTCCTGCTGACCCGGGCGATGGCCGGTCAGGGGCTGGAGCCTGAGCGCGACAGCAACGGAGAGCCTGTTGCAACCGGGCTGATTTTAAATATGGTCGATCAGCGTGTGCGTAAGCTCACGCCGGATTTTATGACCTATACGCTTGCCAAAGCAGCACTGTGGACGCTGACACAAACAACAGCCCGCGCGCTGGCGCCGGCTATCCGGGTTAACGCCATCGGACCCGGCCCGACACTGCAGGGCGGGCGCCAGGAAGCGGAGCAGTTTGCCCGGCAGCGTGCGGCGACGGTGCTGGGGCGCGGCTCAGATCCTCAGGATATTACTGCTGCTGTCGGGTATTTTCTGGATGCTCCCGCGGTCACCGGTCAGTTGCTTTGTGTGGATGGCGGGCAGCATCTCGCGTGGCAGACACCGGACGTAACTGACGTTGAATAGGGACAGACCTGACCGGAGTTTTGCACCGCGCGGAAGACTGTTACAAAAGCGTTAATAAAAGGCCTTTGTTTTCAAAACCTTGGCCTGTAAAAAAGAAAATATGCAATTAATTCAGTTGGTTAAATTGCTGCCTGTTTTTTAGGCAGTTCCCGGAAATACCCTGAATGCAACGGAAAATTGGCTGTGCTAATAAGTTATCAGCAGAGTTGTCCACAGGAAACGTGGAAAGGTTCTCCCTTGCGGAGGAGACGGCCACGGTGCAGCACCAGGCAGGGAATCAATCAGAGCTGACATGACAGAATCACCGGACACTCATCCCAGAGAGGAAACCACCGGATACGATGTAATCCAGGGGTATCTGAAAACGCTGGACACCTCGCCCGGCGTTTACCGGATGCTGGATAACGAAAGCCGGGTTCTTTATGTGGGCAAGGCGCGCAATCTGCGGGCGCGGGTGTCGAACTATGCCCGACCGGGCGGCCATTCCGGCCGGATCAGCCGGATGATTTCGATGACCGCCTCGATGATGTTCCTGACGACAAAGACCGAAACCGAGGCGTTACTGCTCGAGCAGAACCTCATCAAACAGCTCAAACCGCGTTTCAACGTGCTGCTGCGCGACGACAAAAGCTTCCCGAATATTCTGGTGACAGCGGACCATGATTTTCCGCAGATCAAAAAACACCGGGGCGCGAAGAAAGAAAAAGGCAGCTATCATGGTCCTTTTGCCTCGGCAGGGGCGGTAAACCGGACGCTGAACCAGCTGCAGCGGGTCTTTCTGCTGCGCAACTGCTCCAACGCGGAGTTCGAAGGGCGTACACGCCCCTGCCTGCAGTACCAGATCAAGAGGTGCTCGGCGCCCTGCGTCGGGCGGATTACCTCAGAGGAATACCGCCAGACCGTGCGGGATGCTGAAAAGTTTCTGACCGGCAAGACCACCGATATTCAGGCGCGTCTGGCGGATGAGATGACGGCCGCGTCAGAAGCGATGGAGTTTGAACGCGCAGCGGCGCTGCGCGACCGGATCAAGGCGCTGACCCAGGTGCAGACCGCACAGGGGATCAATCCCAAAGGTGTTGCGGAAGCCGATATCGTGGCGCTTCATCTTGAGAACGGGCAGGCCTGTGTTCAGGTGTTCTTCATTCGCGCCAATCAGAACTGGGGCAACCGCGATTACTATCCCCGGGTGGGGCAGGATGTGGATGCAGCCGAGGTGCTGGAAGCGTTTCTCGGCCAGTTCTACGACACCCGCGAGCCGCCCCGCCAGATCCTGCTCAGCAACGAGATCGAGAACCCCGATCTGATGACCGAAGCGCTCTCGGGCAAGCTGGGACGGCGGGTTGAACTGCTGGTCCCGCAGCGCGGCGAAAAGGCCGAACTGATCGACGGTGCGCTGCGCAATGCGCGCGAGTCCCTGGCGCGTAAAATGGCGGAGAGCGCGACCCAGGCGCGGCTGATGAAAGGGCTGGCTGAGGCTTTTGACCTCAAGGCGGCCCCGGAGCGGATCGAGGTTTACGACAACTCGCACATTCAGGGCGCCTTTGCGGTGGGCGCGATGATCGTGGCCGGGCCTGAAGGTTTTATGAAGAACCAGTATCGCAAATTCAACATCCGTGGCGATGCCCTGACACCGGGGGATGACTTCGGAATGATGAAAGAAGTGCTGTCGCGCAGGTTCAAAAGGCTGATCAAAGAAGACCCGGAACGCAAAGAGGGCCACTGGCCCGATCTTCTGCTGATAGATGGCGGCGCGGGCCAGGTCAGCGCTGTCGCTTCAATCATGCGCGAATACGGCGTTGAGGATATTCCGATGGTCGGTGTTGCAAAGGGTATTGACCGCGACGCGGGCAAGGAAGAATTTTACCGGCCCGGACGGCAGGTCTTTGCCCTGCGCCACAATGACCCGGTACTGTATTATGTGCAGCGCATGCGTGACGAGGCCCACCGTTTTGCGATCGGAACCCACCGCGCCAAGCGAGCGAAATCTGTCGGCGCGACACCGCTTGATGATGTGCCGGGCGTGGGGGCCGCGCGCAAACGGGCGTTGCTGGCGCATTTCGGATCTGCCAAAGCCGTCGCCCGCGCCAACCTGAGCGATCTCAAAGCAGTTGAGGGCGTGTCGGCGCGACTGGCTGAAAAGATCTATGACTACTTTCACGAAAAAGGTTGATCCGGCGGACGCCCCCGGACGGGGGCGACGACATGCCCTGGCTTTTCCTGCGAAAAGCGGGAGCGCGCGCCCGCCAGGTCGGTATCAATGCCGCTTTCGTCCGGAATTATGGCGATGTAAGGTGATCTTATGACGCTCACACTGCCCAATGTGCTGACCATAATAAGGTTGATTGCCGCGCCGCTCGTTGCGGTGATGTTTCTCTATTTCACCCGGCCCTGGGCGGACTGGTTTGCGCTTGTGCTTTTTGTTTCCGCCGCGGTGACGGACTGGTTTGACGGCTATCTGGCGCGCGCCTGGAAACAGGAAACCAAGCTTGGTGCTATGCTCGACCCGATTGCCGACAAGGCCATGGTGGTGATCGCACTTATGGTGATCATCGGATTTTCCAGCTGGTCTCCCTGGCTGGTGCTGCCGGCGACAGTGATCCTTTTCCGCGAGGTTTTTGTCTCCGGCCTGCGGGAGTTTCTGGGTGATACCGCCGGCACGCTGAAAGTCACAAAACTCGCCAAGTGGAAGACCACCTGCCAGATGATCTCAATCGCGGTCCTTTTTTCGCATGGCGTCTTTGAGCATTATCTGGGCATGTCGGCGTGGGGGATGGACGAGCAGATGATTGCGGATGTTTTTGCCGGGCGTGCCGAGGATCTGCAGGGATTGCGCTGGAAACATACGGCAATGGAATGGGCCGGTCAGACGGGTCTTGTTCTGTTGTGGGTCGCGGCAGGTCTGACCTTTGTGACCGGTTTTGACTACCTGAAAAAGGCGATGCCTTATCTGAAGGATGACAGCTGATGGATGTGTTGTACTTTGCCTGGGTCCGCGAGCGGATCGGCCTGCCCCGCGAAACCGTTGAAACCGATGCGAACACAGTGGCGGGGCTGGTCGAGCAACTGCGCGCGCGCGAAGACCGCTATGCTGCTGCCTTTTCAGATGTCTCCGCGCTGCGCGTCGCGGTGGATCAGGAGCTCAGCGATTTCGATGCATCGCTCGACGGGGTGCGCGAAGTGGCGTTCTTTCCCCCCATGACCGGCGGATGACCCCGTGAGGATTGTCGTCTCGGAAGCTGCTTTTGATTTTGGTGCGGAGGCTGCGGACTTTGCTACCGGGCGGACAGATATGGGCGCCATCGTCACTTTTACAGGGGTGGTGAGGGACACCGGCACGGATGCGCTAGAGGCGATGGAGATAGAGCATTACCCGGGCATGACCGAAACAGCGCTGGCAGACATTGCAGAGCGCGCCACAGCCCGCTGGTCACTGGGTGATGTGCTGGTGATCCACCGCTACGGACGGCTGGTGCCGGGCGAGATGATTATGATGGTCGCCACTGCAGCGCGGCACCGCCGTGATGCATTCGAGGCTGCTGAATATCTGATGGACTACCTTAAATCCCGCGCCCCGTTCTGGAAACGTGAGATCACCGCAGAGGGTTCAGGCTGGGTCGTGGCGCGCGACGAGGATGAAAAAGCGCTGGACCGCTGGTAAACGCACAGTGCTGGCACTTGACCTGGATCATGGTGCGCCTGCCGCCGTGTCGCCATTCTCCTCCCAACCCATAAGAGAGGAGATCAGACAATGTTTTCAAAGATCGTAGTAGGGGTCGACGGCTCAGGTCAGGCCAGTAAAGCGCTTGAACTGGCCTGTGACATGGCCGGCAAATACAACTCCGAAATCCATCTCGTTCACACGCCCAAAGCCGAAACCGTGGCCTTCGCCCTCGGGGCGGTGGCCGGGTATCATGTTGCAACGACGATGCCGGAACCTGAAAAAGTAAAGGAAGCAGCGGAAAAAGTGCTCAACGAGGCAAAGGCAGTGGCAGAGGCTCATAAAGTGGGCGTGAAAACACATATCGGTTCGGGCGATCCGGCGGACGATGTCGTCGCCTGTGCCAAAGAATGCGGCGCGGACCTGATCGTGACAGGACGGCGCGGTCTGGGCAATATCGCGGGTGCTTTTCTCGGCAGTACGTCGCAGAAGATCAGCCATGACGCCGATTGCGCGCATATGACCGTTGCCTGATCGACAGGGTCCCGGGGGCGAAACTCAGCTGGCCGGTCGTGCACTCGCCATATGGGCGCGCATTTCTTCTGTTTCGTGGCGGGCGTCGCGCAGTCCCTCCATCGCAGCCCGGAGTTCTGCTTCGGTCTGCGCCAGCTGATTGGTCAGCTCCGCTTCGCGCTGTTGCAGATAGGTGATGGCCTGGTCCCGGGTTTCTTCTGCCTCATGCAGCTCCTGACTCATCCTGTCCAGTTGCGCCACGTCGTCTGCTGCGACCCGGGTAAAACGGTGAACCAGCCAGTTCGCGAACCATCCCAGACAGAACGCCACAAACAGAATGATCGCCGTGGCGATAACAAATTCAGTCCTGCTCATTCGTGGGGTCCTCCGTCGTCGCTTCACCTTCTGTATCCGTCTTTTCCGCGAGGCTTTCCAGTGCGGAGTCACCCTCGGGCACACCGGACTCCGGGCGGATCAGACGGAACTCGATCCGCCGGTTGTCTTCGCGGCCGTCTTCGTTGCCGTTATCGGCAACCGGGTTTTCCTCGCCGTACCCCACTGCAAGGAAGTTTCCGGTCAGCACCCGGCGGGCCCTGAGCTCGTTGAGCACTGATTCCGCCCGCGCCTGGCTCAGCGCCAGGTTCATCTCCTCGCGGCCCTGGCTGTCAGTGTGGCCCTGGACCTCAAGCCTGAGATCGCCGCATTCGGACAGGATCTCTGCGATTTCGTCCATGACGGGCAGGGCGCCGGCATCAATCGTCGCTGATCCCGGCTCAAAGTTGATCTTGCTGCCGGCGACGACCTCCGCAATTCTGGCTTCGCACTCCTCCGGCGTTGGCAGGGCCGCCACGGGATCAAGCTCTTCTATATAGGTTACGTTAATCTCAAACTGCGCTTCTTCGCCCAGCTTGCCGGCCATGAGCCGTGCAATCATATCACTGGCATCCGCATTGCCTGATGCACCCGAAAGACGCACGGTTTCGGGGGTGACGACGACAACACCGTTGTTGAGATAGCCGAGCGCTTCGATCCCGGTCAGCACCCGCGCAGGCCAGTCGGCCGGCAGGTCGGGTACAACTCGGGCGGCAGTGTAGACGTTTTCCGATCCAAACCTGGCGCGTGCGAAACTGTCGGCCACATCGCGCATCTTCTCGCCGGAAATCCGGCCGCGCAGCTGTACCTGACCCTCGGGGCTGAGCGTGGCGAGAAACTCTGCGGGCCCATCGACGGGATCTGTCGCTTTCGGTCTGACCGGATAGAGAGCGAACACTTCAGGCAGCGCGTTTTCCAGCTCACCGATCACCTGCTCAAAGAGGCCGAATTCGGTGCCCTCTGCAGCAACAATCGTGACATCCGCGTCTGAGAAGGTTACCGACCCGCCGCCAATCTCGGCTAGCGCTGCGATGGCGGTCTGCACGGCGTCTGACCAGTTGGGGCTGGGCACGCCCATCCCGAGAGTGCACCGCCCGGGACCTGTCAGCCCGGCTTCCATGGCCGCCGTCAGAATGCTTGTCCGGGCGGCTTCTGTGTCGGCGGAGCAGGCATCGAAACGCGCGCCCGCTTCGTCTATGACGAATCGCAGCGTAAAGGGGGTGATCACAGGCCGTGGTGCGGAGATGTTCAGGGCCACTTTAAGTGCGGGAGGTGCGGCCCGGCGCAACTCTGTTTCCATGCGGGTCTTGTCCGCGGTGCTGTCGGCTATCGCAGTGATTGCGACCCGCCATGCAGCGACCGACACCTTTGCACGTGGCAGCCCGTCCATCGCGGTGATGGCATATGCCAGGGCATCTTCCCACCCGGACGGTGCCGGGTAATCCGCTGTCTCCAGAAGGTCAGTGACCGGCAGATCACTCATTGCGGTAAATGCCTCTATCAGAGCATCGCGGTCCGTGCTCAGCGGGATCAGCCCGATCACCGATATCCCGGCCGTGTTGCGCAGCACCTCAGCCGAGAACCGCGGCGGGGCCACGTCCTCTGCCGCCGCGATCTGCATCTCGTCCATGATCCGGGCTGCATCGACGACAGACCCTGCAATGCTCAGCGCGCGAAAGCGCAGCGCCTCATTTGGCGCTGTACCGGCCAGAACGACCTGCAATCCGCTTGCTTCGACTTCGGCCCAGGTCAGCCCGTTCAGGTCCAGTTGCTGGCGGACGCCGGTCTCCGAGCTTTCCTCGACGATTGTCACAGAGGAGTTGGCCGCGACCAGCGCAAAGCCTGCAGCGGTCAGGAATACCGCCATAATCATGGTCAGCCGGGATACGCGCATATCAGTGCAGAGCCTTGTACATCACAGGGGCACTGATACGCCTCCGCGCCCGGGTTATCAATCACACCAGCAAAGCAGCCACAAAGAAAATAAGCGGGATAAAGCCGGTGTCCCGGTTGCAACGAAAAAGTTGTAAGAGCTTGTCATTGTTTTCAATATCCAGCCCGCGCAGCTGCCAGGCCATGTGCCAGCCCATGGCCCAGGGGCCGGCAAGGGCCACCACCATCGCCAGAATGTTACCACCGGGCTGCAGGGCAAATATCACAGAAAGACCCATCAGACCCACCGTCACGACCAGAAACCGCCGCAGCCAGGGGCCGGTTTTGTCTCCAAAAAGCCGCGCGGTCGATCTGATACCGATAAGCGCGTCATCTTCGGTATCCTGATGGGCATAGATCGTGTCGTAGAACAGCGTCCATGCAATGCCACTGCAGTAAAGCACAACCGCCGGCGCACCAAGCTCACCGGCATGCGCGGTCCAGGCCAGCAACGCCCCCCAGTTAAACGCAAGCCCGAGGAAGACCTGCGGCCACCAGGTGAAGCGTTTGGCAAACGGATAGATCGCTACCGGCAACAACGCCAGAACACCCAGCAGAATAGCAGCCGTGTTAAACGTGAGCAGGATACCGAAAGCCATAAGCGCCTGCAGACACATCCAGACCACCGCACCGGTAACGCTGACCTGTCCTGCGGGGATAGGTCGCGAGCGGGTACGTTCCACCGCGCCGTCATAGTCGCGGTCCGAGATATCGTTCCAGGTACAGCCGGCGCCCCGCATCAGCCAGGCCCCGACACCACAGCCCAGAGCAATCCACAGGTCATGAAGCCCCATCTGCCCGTCGAAATGAATGGCAAGTGCCAGCCCCCACCAGCAGGGGATCAGCAACAGCCATGTGCCGATCGGCCGGTCCGCCCGGCTCAGACGCAGATAAGGACGCGCAGGACCGGGTGCATAAAGGTCCACCCAGTTGTCTTTTACCGCATCCGCGACCTGACCATCTGGTGCTGGCTTGGGCTCTTGCATATGTTCCCCTCATGGAGCGTGAAGTATCAGCGAAAATCCGGCTTTATGTAGAGCACCCATTGGGGGAGGCGCAAACGCTTCCTCTGTCGCGTGAGCAGTCACATTACCTTTTCGGTGTGATGCGTCAGGGCGCGGGCGATCACCTGCTGGTCTTTGATGGCAAAAGCGGCGAATGGCTGGCGCAGATTGAGCAGGCCGGCAAACGCGGCGGCATGCTTCGGGTTCTGGAACAGACGCGGCCGTTGCGAATACCGCCCGATCTGTGGCTGATGTTTGCGCCGATCAAAAAGGCGCGCACGGATTTCATAGTAGAAAAAGCCGCCGAACTGGGCGCGGCCAGGATTATTCCGGTGCAGACCGCTTTTACCAATGCCGGCCGGATTCAGCGCGACAGGCTGCAGGCGCATGCAGTGGAAGCTGCCGAGCAATGCGGCGGCACCTTTGTGCCTGAGGTTACTGATCTTCAGAAACTGCCTGCGCTACTTGATGGCTGGAACACAGGCCGCCGCATCATGTTCTGTGACGAGGCGGCCCCGGCGGGTGCACCCGTTCTGCCGGACGCCCCAGGCCCCTGGGCCGTTCTGATCGGACCGGAGGGTGGTTTCTCCGACGCAGAACGCACGCGGTTGCGCGGGCTGTCACATGCGCATCCGGTATCGCTCGGACCCCGCATCCTGCGCGCTGATACTGCCGCGGTGGCCGCCCTGACGCTCTGGCAGCAGGCACTGGGAGACTGGATATGAGCTATGCTCTGACCCGTACGGCCCCCCGACGGGTGCGCGGATGATCCGGCCCGAGGCGAAAAACCAGCTGATGCGCTGGCGCGAGGCGCTGACCGGCGGCGCGCTGCTGCTGACGGGGCTGTGGTGGCTGGCCGGACCCGGACAGTTGCTGACGATTCCGGCAATCGCGATGATTATTGCGGGCCTGGCACTGATACGCATCGGCTTTCAGCGCGCGCGCTTTCGCAGTGCGGGCGCAGGCCCCGGCTCGGTGCGCGTTGACGAAGGACAGGTGACCTATTTCGGGCCGCTGACCGGGGGTGTTATTGCCTTAGGCGAACTGCAGGCACTGACCCTCGACCGGCGCCAGCATCCCGCGCACTGGCGGCTGAAACAGCCCGGTCAGAATGATTTGATGATACCGGTCAATGCCGAAGGCGCAGAGGCGCTCTTTGATGCCTTTGCCACACTGCCGGGTCTGAAAACCGCGCGCATGCTCGACGCTCTGAACAAGCGGGCGGAACCAGGCGGAGAGCAGCAGGTCGTGATCTGGCGTCGGGACCTGTCCGCTCACGCACAACTGACCGTGCATTGACACACCCGGCAATTCGTCCCATTCCGGAACCCTGAGCGTACAGTCTGTCGAAACGGAGCCTCCCACATGTCTATTCCACAGTCCGGCGGAGGGCCGGTTACGTCCCGTGATCAGCTTGCGCAGTATCTCGCAGACGGCTGCAAGCCCAAAGAAGACTGGCGCATCGGTACCGAGCACGAAAAGTTCGGCTATTGCAAAGACACGCTGAAACCGCTGCCCTATGATGGTCCGCGCTCAATCCGGGTCATGCTGGAGGGGTTGCGCGATGATCACGGCTGGTCTCCCGTCGCAGAAGGCGGCCATCTGATCGGCCTCGAAAAAGACGGCGCGAACATCAGCCTCGAGCCCGGCGGACAGCTGGAACTTTCCGGTGCACCGCTGGAAACCATCCACGAGACCTGTGATGAAGTGAACACCCACCTGCGCGAAGTGCGTGACGTGGCAGACCGCATCGGTGCCGGCTTTATCGGGCTGGGTGCCGCACCGGTCTGGACCCATGACGACATGGATCTGATGCCAAAGGGCCGGTACAAACTGATGAACGAATACATGACCAAGGTCGGCACCATGGGCCGGGTCATGATGCGACGCACCTGCACGGTTCAGGTAAATCTTGATTTCGGTTCCGAGCCGGACATGGTGCAGAAAATGCGCGTTGCTCTGGCGCTGCAACCGGTGGCCACGGCGCTGTTTGCCAACTCGCCCTTCTTTGAGGGCAAACCCAACGGGCACAAATCCTGGCGCAGCCGTGTCTGGCGCGATCTGGATGCTGCGCGCACCGGCATGCTGCCCTTTGTTTTCGAGGACGGATTCGGGTTCGACGCATGGGTCGACTATGCGCTCGATGTGCCGATGTATTTCGTGTACCGGGACGGAAAATACATCGACGCGCTTGGCATGTCGTTTCGAGATTTCATGAAGGGTGAACTGCCGGCACTGCCTGGTGAGATCCCGACGCTTTCGGACTGGGCGGACCATCTGACCACCGCCTTCCCGGAAGCACGGATGAAGCGGTATATCGAAATGCGTGGCGCCGACGGGGGCCCCTGGCGGCGGCTTTGTGCCCTGCCGGCTTTCTGGGTCGGGCTGATGTATGACCAGACAGCACTTGATGCGGCCTGGGATCTGGCGAAAGACTGGGATGCCGAAACCCGCGACGGGCTTCGTGTCGCGGCGTCGGTCGACGCGCTGCAGGCCGAAGTGAACGGAGTAAAAATGCATGAGATCGCCCGCGAAGCAGTTGCGATCAGTACCGCCGGCCTGAAGGCACGCGCCCGAAAAGGAGCAGGCGGCATGGTGCCCGACGAGACACATTTTCTGAACGCACTGCATGAAAGCGTTGAAACGGGCAAGGTCCCTGCTGACGAGCTGCTGGCGCGCTATCACGGTGACTGGAACGGCGACCTCAGCCGGATCTACGCCGAATATTCTTACTGACCCGGTTCGACGACATGGCGCGCGGCGCGTTGTATCAGAGAAGGTGCCGGGGAATGCGTCTTTCCCGCCTTATTGCAGCGCGTGTCTGATCAGGCTGCTTTGCGCCGTTTCTTAAACCAGACAATTGCTTTTGCCAGCCGGAGCATTGGCAGGGCCACAGGCAGCGGCACGGGCGATGCTGTCTTACTGTCACCGCAGGCCAGCCCGTCTATGCTGAAGGCGCTGTTGTTGTTGTATTGCTGACGGTGAACGCGGATACCTCTGTTTCGCTGTTAAAGCCAAAGAACGCTGGCGCGTCTGTCGCTTTGGGCGGAACCATTGTGTCTCCGTTGAGGAATATCGTGTTTTCATCGCGGTTGCGGCACGGACCGGAGTAGTGAAGGCCGAAGGCCAGGACCGGCGCATAAAGGTCAGCGCCATAATTAACCCCGATAAGTACCTGTCCGGGTCCGGATACAGGAGGTTTCTCTATCCTGCGTGGTGTTCTCTTCAAAATAATAAGGAGCGTCGGGTACTTGAGTGAAAAGGCACGGTGCCTGCCGAAAAAGGCGTCGACGCCTCCGGCGGACAGCCTTCCGCTTGCGGTGGTCCGGGACAGGGACACCCTGCTTAAAACGCTGGGGGTACAAAGACCGGGTTTGCTACTGCGTCATAAAGCGACCCGACTGTGACGGTTACTATTGAGGTTGAGGCACGCTCAGGGAAAGTGCCGTAACCGCTGCTTTAAAAGGTCCGGCTGTTTTGCCCTCGTAAACCAATATCTTCGAAGATGACGGCCGTTGGATCAGGCACTGTTTCAACCCCCGGTGACATCAGGCGAGAACGCGGTCCGTCGTCAGGGCCGACAAGATGCAAAAGGCCCCGCGAACGGGGCCTTTCAGAAAATCTTCAAAGTGCGTGTCCCGCTTACTGCGGAATATCGCCCTGGATGCCTTCGACATAGAAGTTCATGCCGGCAAGCGTGCCGTCATCGGCTGTCTCGCCGTCTGCGAGCCAGGCGGATCCGTCCTGTTTGTTGATGGGCCCGGTGAAGGCGTGATAGGAGCCGTCCGCAATTGCCGCCTTCAAAGCCAGGGCTTCTTCTTTGACATCAGCAGGTACGGCGTCGGAAATCTCACCGATACCGACCATTCCGGCGCCGATGCCGTCCCATGTATCCATGCTCTCCCATGTGCCGTCCATAACGGCTTTGGTGCGCGCGACGTAATAGGGACCCCACTCATCGATAATCGAGGAAACCCGCGGGAAGGGCGCATACTGTGCCATGTCAGAGGCCTGGCCAAAGGTCACCACGTTTCCGGCTTCCTGTGCAGCGGCCTGAGGCGCCGTTGAATCGGTGTGTTGCAGCACGACGTCGGCGCCCTGTTCGATCAGCGTCTTTGCTGCGTCGGCTTCTTTTGCAGGATCAAACCACGTGTAGACCCAGATGATTTTGAACTCCACGTCCGGGTTTACCTTGCTGGCGTGGATATAGGCGGAGTTGATACCCCGGATCACTTCGGGGATCGGGAAAGACCCGATATAGCCCACGATGTTGGATTTTGTCATCTTGCCCGCGATATGACCCTGAATCGCGCGGCCTTCGTAGAACCGTGCGGAATAGGTGGAGACGTTGTCAGCGCGCTTATAGCCGGTGGCGTGCTCGAATTTCACATCCGGAAATTTGGCCGCGATATTGATCGTCGGATCCATGTAGCCAAAGGAGGTTGTGAAAATCAGATCCGCACCATCGAGCGCCATCTGGGTCATCACACGCTCACTGTCCGGGCCTTCAGCCACGTTCTCGACATAGACGGTCTCGACCGCATCTCCGAGTTCTTTCTCGACCATGAGACGGCCTTTGTCGTGCTCGTAGGTCCAGCCGCCGTCGCCGATCGGGCCGACATAGACAAAGCCGACTTTGGTTTTCTCATGCCCGTCCGCGACAGCCACGGTGGCAAGGCCAAGTGCGACAGCCGCACCGGCAAAAAGGGTGGTGAGTTTCATGTTCAGGTCTTCCCCGTTTTAATGCGCCCGTTTTGCCCGGACGTTGAATGGCCTCTAGCTTGAGGCATGGAATGACCGGCCCAGTGAGCCGGGCGCCGCGCTCTTGTCCGCAGAAAGCATAACAAGCACGACGATGGTGATAACATAGGGTGACATTGCCAGATATTCGACAGGAATGGCAACGCCTGCGCCCTGCAGATTAAGCTGCAATTGGGTGATCCCGCCAAAAAGATAAGCACCGAGCAGAACCCGCCAGGGCTTCCAGCTGGCAAAGACAACCAGGGCGAGCGCGATCCAGCCCACGCCGGCGGTCATGCCCTCGGTCCACTGCGGCACGCGGATGAGGCTGATGTAGGCGCCCCCCATGCCCGCCAGCGCCCCGCCGAACATGATTGCCAGTATACGTATGCGGACGACCTTGTACCCCAGGGCATGGGCGGCATCGTGGTTTTCCCCCACTGCGCGCAGCACCAGGCCCGCGCGCGTGAACCGCAACACTGCCCAGACACCGGCCACCAGAAGCAGGCCGACATAGAGCAGCGGATCATGCGAAAAGAGGATCGGCCCGATAACCGGAATCTCGCTGAGAGGCCCGAAGTTAACATCCGGCATGCGCGGCGGTTTCACCCCGACGTAGCCCTGACCCAGCAAGGACGATATCCCGAGGCCAAAGAGGGTGAGTGCCAGACCGGAGGCCACCTGATTGGCCAGCGTAACCTGGGTCAGCAGCGCGAAAAGCAGGCTGAGCACAGCCCCCCCGACTGCAGCGGCGATAAAGCCCGTGGTGGGTGATCCGGTCTCCACTGCGATGGAAAAGCCGCAGATCGCTCCGGTAATCATCATACCTTCCACCCCGAGGTTCAGCACACCCGCGCGCTCAACCACAAGCTCGCCGGTGGCGGCCAGCAGGATGGGGGTCGCCGCACTCATCAGAGCAGCTATCAGCAGGATCGGGTTGATCGCGGACAGGTCCATTACGCAGCCTCCGTCCGGCCAAAGCGCAGCCGGTAATTGGTAAAGAGATCAAAGGCCAGGAGGAAGAAGAGCAGCATCCCCTGAAAGACCTGAATCGCAGCGGCCGGCAGGCCAAGCTGGCTTTGTGCGATGTCCCCGCCGATATAGGTCAGCGCCATCAGCAGACCCGCCAGCACAATACCCACCGGATGCAGCCGGCCCAGAAAGGCCACGATGATCGCGGTAAAGCCATAGCCCACATTGAAATCGATGCTGACCTGCCCCGCGGGACCGGAGACTTCAAAAAGCCCTGCAAGCCCCGCAAGCATGCCCGATGTGCCAAGGCAGAAAAGGATAAGCCGCCCCGGATTGACGCCCGAAAACCGCGCGGCCCGCGGGGCTTCACCAGTGACCCGCACCGCAAACCCCAGCCGGTGCCGCGCCAGCAGCACATAGGCAAAGATCACAGCAATCATCGCCGCCACCACGCCCCAGTGCATCCCGCTGTTTGTGATGATCTCGGCGTTATGCGCTGAGGGATACTGTTGAAGGTTGCGGCTGCCGGGAAAGCCGAAGCCTTCGGGATTTTTCATCAGTCCCAGTGACATAGAGGCCAGAAACTGCTCGGCCACATAGACCAGCATCAGCGACACAAGGATCTCATTCGTGCCGAAGCGTACTTTGAGAACCGCCGGGATCATCGCCCACGCCCAGCCCCCGAAAGCCCCGGCAATAACCATCAGCGGGAAGATAAAAACGCCTTCAGCAGGATAGAAAGCGAGCCCGACACCGGCCCCGAAGAGCGCGCCCATAATGTACTGCCCTTCGGCGCCGATGTTCCAGATGCCGGCGCGGAAACCGAGGCTGAGACCGATGGCGATCAGCACCAGCGGCGCTCCCTTGATCAGCAACTGTGGTCTGTAAAAGAACGAAAATTCGCCAAAAAGCGGCTGCCAGAAGATCGTCAGAATGGACTGTACCGGATCCTTGCCGAGCAGTGCAAAAAGCACGCCGCCGAAAAAGAAGGTGGCAAGCACCGCGAGCAGCGGCGTGGCCCAGGCAAAGGTGCGACTTGGCCGGGGGCGTTTTTCAAGCCTGATCATCTGCGCACGCCTTTTGTCTTTTGGCCGGTATCACGTCCGGCGGAATAAAAACCTGTGTCATCCGGGGCGTCAGACATGTGCCACCTCCATGCCATGCGCGCCGCCCATCATCATGCCGATCTGGTCCACCGTCAGCCCTGCGGTCGGGCGCGGGTCAGAGAGGCGCCCCTCATTCAGCGCGGCAAACCGGTCGGATATCTCCATCAGCTCATCCAGATCCTGACTGATCACAATGACGGAGGCACCGCCCTCGGCAAGATCAAGCAAAGCCTGGCGGATCGCTGCCGCGGCGGAGGCATCGACACCCCATGTGGGCTGGTTGACCACCAGAACTTCCGGGCGCTGCATCACCTCGCGGCCGATCACAAATTTCTGCAGGTTGCCGCCGGACAGGGCGCGTGCCGCATTGCCGGGCCCCGGAGTGCGCACATCAAATGCCTCGATTATTTTCACCGCAAAGGCGCGGGCCGCAGGCCAGTCCAGGAAGCCACCGCGCACCAGATTTTCGCGGTCGGCACCCGTAAGCATCGCGTTCTCGGTGAGCGACATATCGGGGGCGGCAGCGTGTCCCAGACGTTCCTCCGGGGCAGCAAGCACGCCCAGACGGCGCCGCGCATTGGGCCCCAGGGTGCCGATATCCTGCCCCTTGAAAGTAATCATCCCCGGCGGTGACAGCATTTCTCCCGAAAGCGCGCTCAAAAGCTCATCCTGCCCGTTGCCGGCCACACCGCCGATCCCCAGCACTTCGCCCTTGCGCAGCGTCACGGTCACCTCGCGCAGTGGCATCCCGAAGGCGGATGGCGAGGGCCGCGACAACCTTTCGATCTTAAGCACCGGCTCGCCCAGGGCCGCACCCGACCGCGTAGGCGTGCTCAGTACCTTGCCGACCATCATCTCAGCTATGTCCCGCGCCGTTGTCTCACGCGGAATGCAGGTGCCGACCACCTTGCCGAGCCGCAGGATCGTCGCGGTATCGCAGAGCGCGCGGATTTCCTCAAGCTTATGGGATATATAGAGAATAGCGGTCCCATCGGCGCTCAGTTTGCGCAGGGTCCCAAAAAGGATCTCGACCTCCTGCGGGGTCAGAACGGAGGTTGGCTCATCCATGATCAGCAGTTTTGGTTCCTGCAGCAGACAGCGGATGATCTCTACGCGCTGACGTTCTCCTGCCGAAAGATCGCCGACAATCCGGTCGGGTGACAGCGGCAGCCCGTAGGTGTCAGACACTTCGCGGATCCGTTGCGATAGTATCCGCATGCCGGGTGCGTTCTCCATGCCAAGTGCGATATTCTCGGCCACTGACAGGGCGTCAAAAAGCGAAAAGTGCTGAAAGACCATTCCAACACCCGAGGCCCGTGCGGCGCGCGGCTCAGCCGGGGCAAAAGGTGCGCCGTTCATCTGCATCCCGCCCTGATCGGGTTTTACCAGCCCGTAGATCATCTTGACGAGCGTGGACTTGCCTGCGCCGTTCTCGCCCAGCAGCGCATGTACTTCGCCCGGTGCGATGCTCAGCGACACATCGTCATTTGCTACGACGCCGGGGTAAGTTTTGGTCAGCCCGCTCAGGGTCAGAAGTGGTGTCATGCGCTGTCTTTCAATGGTTTCGTGCCGGATCTCGCGGGCTGCAGCATCTGCGCGGCCACCCCGATTGCAATCGCCTGCGGATCACGGCCCAGATCCGGCTGACCGA
>NZ_JAHEHZ010000066.1 GCF_024639605.1 Roseobacter sp.
TGCAACCCGGTTGCAGCACCCGGCAGCGACAAAGAAAAGGCCGCAGCATACCCGCTGCGGCCTTTTTGCTGTCGGCAGGGGCCACCGGAAGTGGCCGTGCGCGGCGGGCAGACGTCAGAAATTTCCGGCGGCACCCGTGCCGCAAACTGCTGTCAGTAGCGTGTCAGGTTCGGTGCTGTCATAAACCGGACCTGATCATCAACGCCAACTGTATTTCTGGTCACAGGGTATTGTCCGGAGTCGGCACACCCCATGAGAAAAACTGAACCGATAATGAGAGCGAGGAGGGTTTTCATTTTCATGGTGATCTGTCCGTTCTGACTGGCATCTGCGTTTCGCAACAGGCGAAAATGCCTGATTGCATCTGAAGGTATGCAAAAGAAATGCCGCGCAAACCACGCAACGTCAGTGAACCAGTTCACACAGAACGATTTTTTTGGGGAAAGCTTTAGGCAGACGGGCAGAAATTGCGCGTACATCTGCGATGGTGTGTCACGTGGCGGGCGGGGCGCCGCAAAATCGGCGCCCCGCAGCAGTCATGCAGCGGCTTTGTTAACGCCGCCTTTGGTCGCGATTTCAGTCATCCGGCGATCACCGTCATAGGTCTCATCGAGATGGCGCTGCAGAACAGCCGCATCGCCGTCTTTCTCCAGACGGTTGGCGAAAGCAACAAGGCATCCGTATCCGGCAAGCGCGTAATGCACCATGCGCTGGTACTGGGTAATGATCATGGCGTCGCGGGCGTCATCATCGCCGAAGTCTTCTTCCAGCGCGTGAGCGCGGGCCTCTTTCACCAGACCCTCCATGCCTTTGCAGTGCTCACCTTCTGGGTCGATGTCATGCTCGGCACAGATGGACTTCAGAGCGTCCATGCCTTCGCTGATGCCCTTCGAGCCTGCGATCAGAGCTTCGGAAAGCTCTTTGTCTGTGGCAGCGCGGCCAAGCTCAGCTGTGACGTCGAGTGACTGCTTGCAGGCGCTGTAAATGTCCTGCAACTGGTCGTGATAGATTTCTTTCAGGGAATTGATTGCCATCTTTCGGGCCCTCCACAATTGTTACGGTTGTCTTGCATGAGAAACGCGGTCTGCGCGAATTCGTTCCGCGAATACCTGTGGGAAATTGCATCGGCCGGGGCAGGTTTACTCTTGAACACGCCGGCAATTCCGACTACGCCCGTCGACGGTACAGGGGTTTAGCTCAGTTGGTAGAGCATCGGTCTCCAAAACCGAGGGTCGTGGGTTCGAGTCCCTCAGCCCCTGCCATTTTTCCCATATTCAGCCTCCAGGGCACTGCGTCTGAGATCGGGTGCCGTCGTCAGGGCGTATTTCTGCCACGATAATGCCGTGAAGGGCGCGCAGAATTGACGTGATTCTGAACAATGCGGGAAAACGGGGAAATGTCAGATAACAACAGTGCAGCGCAGCAAGAAAGCAATGAAACAGATGCCGATATTCTAGCGGTGCGGTCCCTGATCGAAACCAACGAGGCCGGCCCCGGCGAGGAAGTCGCAGCCGTGCACGAGGCATCAGCATCAGGGGCCCGGGAGGCAACCATCATACAGGGTGCCTCCGACCGCGCGCCGGGGGGCGATCTCGCCGCGTGGCTTTTGTTTCGGATACGCGCCTACCGGCCCGAACGACGCGCCATTCTGGTGACGAGCGCTGTGCTGATGCTGCTGTTGCAGCCGGTATTTGTAATCGGCTGGGGTGTTCTGTTCGGCATCCTTTTTGTCGCCTTTTATCTGATTGTCGGGGAAGAGCGGTTCTGGAAGGGCGTTATCTCTCAGTTCCGGCGCTATGCCCGGCGCCACCCGGACGCCGCACGCCGGCTGAAACTGCGGGCATGGGTTTTGTCGCGACGCTGGGACCGGTATACGGCCATCCTGCCAGATGCCGCCGCCGACATGCTGCGCAGCCCTGACCTGCGCGCCATGATCGTTGCCGACCAGAAGCACGCAGCGGCGCTCAGCGAGCGTCTGAACCGTCTGAACCATGAACCGTCGCGATGAGACGCGCGCGCGGTTTGATCTCTTGAATTCTGCGCTGGGGCCCGTTACATCGCGGTGAGTTCAGCGCAGAAAGGTGACCCATGGCCACGAACCCGTTTCAGTTCATTCAGCAAACCCGTGCTGAGGTGGCGAAGGTTGTGTGGCCGACGAGGCGTGAGGTCATGCTTACGACTGTGATGGTTTTCATCATGGCAGCGCTCTTTGCGGTCTTCTTCGCCACGGTCGATATCATTATCCGTGGTGGTCTTCAGGCCGTGCTGGGCATGTTCGGCTGAGGCTGAACGGGGCAGTTCAAAAAACCCCCTGCACCCCTTGAAAGATTGGCCTGTGCGGAGTATGCCGCAGGCCTGACCAGAGGCAGGGCGTGTGGCGATTCGAGTTACGCGCCGATTTTTTGTTCAGACCTATCGGGATAAGTGCCCGGAAATACGAGATTTTTGGCAGCTTGCTGCCGGCAGAGACAGGGACCTGTAAACAGATGGCTAAGCGGTGGTATTCGGTGAGTGTCCTGTCGAACTTCGAAAAGAAGATCGCGGAACAGATCCGCACGTCCGTGGCCGAGCAGGCGCTCGAGGAACAGATCGACGAAGTCCTGGTGCCCACCGAAGAGGTAATCGAGGTGCGTCGCGGCAAGAAAGTGACCACCGAGCGGCGTTTTATGCCGGGCTATGTGCTGGTGCATATGGAGATGTCGGATAAGGGGTATCACCTGATTAACTCCATCAACCGGGTTACCGGGTTTCTTGGTCCGCAGGGGCGTCCGATGCCGATGCGCGATGCCGAGGTAAATGCGATTCTGAACCGTGTGCAGGAAGGCGAAGATGCGCCACGCACACTGATCCACTTTGAAGTGGGTGAGAAAGTTAAGGTTGCCGACGGTCCGTTTGAGGACTTTGACGGCATGATTGAAGAAGTAGATGACGACAACCAGCGCCTGAAGGTGTCGGTGTCGATCTTCGGCCGGGAGACCCCGGTCGAGCTGGAATTCACCCAGGTCAACAAGCAGACCTGAGTGCATAAACCGTGGGAGGCGAGGGTGCCGCGGCATCCGGACCGGACCACGACAACATAAGCCCGAACCGGCGCGCCGGGGCGGGGTTGGAAAAGGAGACGGCCAATGGCCAAGAAACTCGTTGGCAGCATGAAGCTGCAGGTGCCCGCAGGGCAGGCGAACCCCTCCCCGCCGGTCGGTCCGGCGCTGGGTCAGCGCGGCATCAACATCATGGAATTCTGCAAGGCGTTCAACGCCAAGACAGCGGATATGGAGCCGGGTGCGCCGTGCCCGACCGTGATCACCTATTATCAGGACAAGTCCTTCACGATGGATATCAAGACGCCGCCTGCGTCTTATTACCTCAAGAAGGCCGCCAAGCTGAAGTCCGGCGCCAAGACCCCCTCGCGCGAGGTTGTCGGCCATGTGACGACCAAGCAGGTGCGTGAAATCGCCGAAGCGAAGATGAAAGATCTCAACGCCAATTCCATCGAAGCGGCCATGCAGATCATCCTGGGCTCTGCCCGCTCTATGGGCATCGAGGTGAAGTAATATGGCAAAGCTCGGAAAAAGAACCCGCGCCGCACGCGAAGCATTCGCCGGCAAAGAGGACGTCACAGTCGAAGAGGCCGTGGCCCTGATCAAAGGCAACTCCAAGGTCAAATTCGACGAGACCGTCGAGATTGCTATGAACCTTGGTGTTGACCCGCGTCACGCAGATCAGATGGTCCGCGGCGTTGTCGGTCTGCCCAACGGCACCGGCAAAACCGTGCGCGTGGCGGTGTTTGCACGTGGCCCCAAGGCAGAAGAAGCCGAAAAGGCCGGCGCGGATATCGTCGGTGCGGAAGACCTGATGGAAACCGTGCAGAGCGGCAAGATCGAGTTTGATCGCTGCATCGCGACACCTGACATGATGCCGATCGTCGGTCGTCTGGGCAAGGTGCTCGGCCCCCGCAACCTGATGCCGAACCCCAAGGTTGGCACCGTGACAATGGACGTCGAAGCCGCTGTGAAAGCAGCCAAAGGCGGCGAAGTTCAGTTCAAAGCGGAAAAGGGCGGTGTCGTGCACGCAGGTG
Source organism: Roseobacter sp. (assembly GCF_024639605.1). Taxonomy (GTDB): domain Bacteria; phylum Pseudomonadota; class Alphaproteobacteria; order Rhodobacterales; family Rhodobacteraceae; genus Roseobacter. The sequence goes on from NZ_JAHEHZ010000066.1 coordinate 4,076, forward strand.
TTGGCAAAATGTCATTCGACGAAGGAAAGCTGGTGGAAAACATCCGCGCTTTCGTCAGTGCCGTATCCCGGGCCAAGCCGTCCGGGTCAAAAGGCACCTATATGAAGAAAATCGCGGTGAGCTCGACAATGGGCCCCGGCGTGACAGTTTCGGTGGATAACGCCGTTACGGAGTAAACACGTCGCATTTTGTCCGGCCGGTTGGATGCACGCATCCGGCGGCCGGGCAGGCGGCACCGGGACAATTTCCCGGTAAAAATCCGGCGGGGCGACCCGCCTGATAGGCAAGGCCAGACGACCGGCCCTGCTTTCTGTCCGAGACGGAGGGTTCAGGTTTCGATCTGAATAATTCCTTCCTGAGATGGGAAACGAGAAAATTCCGGCCTTCGGGCGGTTTTGGTCTCGGGACCCTCAACTGGACCCGAATGGGATGCAGACAATCGCATCCTGAACTGAGCCGGGAGGCATCCGCCTCCCACAAATGGAGTGAAACTGTGGATAGAGCACAAAAAGAACAGCTGGTCGATGAACTCGGCCAGATCTTTGAAAGCTCTGGCGTCGTTGTGGTCAGCCACTACGCCGGTCTGACAGTTGCTGAAATGCAGGACCTGCGCGCAAAAGCACGCGACGCGGGCGGGTCTGTGCGTGTTGCCAAAAACAGGCTCGCCAAGATCGCCCTTGAGGGCAAGCCATGCGAAAGCATTGCCGACCTTCTGACGGGTATGACTGTTCTGACCTATTCTGAGGATCCTGTGGCCGCGGCCAAGGTTGCTCAGGAGTTCGCCAAAGGAAATGACAAATTCGTCATTCTCGGTGGTGCAATGGGTGAGAACGCACTGGACGTCGCCGGTGTTGAAGCCGTGTCCAAAATGCCTTCGCGCGAGGAGCTTATCTCCACAATCGCGGGCATGCTGGGCGCACCTGCTTCGAACATCGCCGGGGCCATTGGCGCACCTGCAAGCAATATCGCATCCATCCTGTCCACCATCGAGGACAAGGCGGCCGCATAAAGCATCGTCAAACCGGTGTCGGGTTGAAAACGCGACGTTGGAACACACATATCGTTAACGGAAAGAGCTAAAACATGGCTGATCTGAAAAAACTGGCAGAAGAGATCGTTGGTCTGACGCTGCTTGAAGCACAAGAACTGAAGACAATCCTCAAAGACGAGTACGGCATCGAGCCCGCCGCTGGTGGCGCTGTGATGATGGCTGGTCCTGCGGATGGCGGCGGTGCTGCTGAAGAAGAGAAAACAGAATTCGACGTCGTTCTGAAGAACGCAGGCGCGTCGAAAATCAACGTGATCAAAGAAGTTCGCGGCATCACCGGTCTGGGCCTCAAAGAAGCCAAAGACCTCGTGGAAGCGGGCGGCAAGATCAAAGAAGGCTGCGACAAAGCCGAAGCCGAAGAGATCAAAGGCAAGCTGGAAGCAGCTGGCGCCGAGGTCGAACTGGCCTGAGCCGGCAGCTCAGGGACGGGGCGCTGATGCGCCGCATCTCTGTCTGATAAAAAAGAGCTGGATCCGGAGCTTTCCGGGTCCGGCTTAACCTGTCCTGATAAGGGCCTTTTGCGAAAGACCTTTATCAGGATGCGGTTTCAATGGTCGGGAAGGCACCGGTGGGACGGTGCCCGTGAATAGACCGAAAACGTATTGTCTCGTATGGGTGTGGTGCCGTGGCCCGACGGTAACCGCGACCGGTGAGAACTCTGAAAGGTGACACCTATTATGGCTCAATCGTTCCTTGGCCAGAAACGTCTACGTAAATATTATGGCAAAATCCGTGAAGTTCTGGAGATGCCAAACCTGATCGAGGTGCAGAAATCCTCGTATGATCTCTTCCTGAATTCCGGCGATGCCGACGTTCCTACGGACGGCGAGGGCATTACCGGTGTTTTCCAGTCGGTTTTCCCGATTAAGGATTTTAATGAAACATCCGTGCTTGAATACGTCAAGTACGAGCTGGAAAAGCCGAAATACGACGTTGAGGAATGTCAGCAGCGCGATATGACATATTCCGCGCCGCTCAAAGTAACGCTGCGCCTCATCGTGTTCGATATTGACGAGGATACCGGTGCAAAATCGGTCAAAGACATCAAGGAACAGGATGTCTTTATGGGCGATATGCCCCTGATGACGCCCAACGGCACCTTTGTTGTGAACGGCACCGAGCGCGTGATCGTGTCTCAGATGCACCGCTCGCCCGGCGTGTTCTTTGACCACGACAAAGGAAAAACGCACTCCTCCGGAAAGCTTCTTTTTGCCTGCCGCATCATCCCCTACCGCGGCTCCTGGCTGGACTTTGAGTTCGATGCCAAAGACATCGTCTTTGCCCGCATTGACCGCCGCCGGAAACTGCCTGTAACGACGCTTCTTTATGCGCTTGGTCTCGACCAGGAAGCCATCATGGATGCCTACTACAGCACCGTCACTTACAAGCTGAAGAAGAACAAAGGCTGGGTCGCCCCGTTCTTCCCTGATCGTGTGCGCGGTACCCGCCCGACATATGATCTGGTCGATGCGAAAACCGGTGAAATTCTCTTTGAGAAGGGCAAGAAAGTCACGCCCCGCGCGGTCAAACAGCTGATCGACGAAGGCAAAGTGACCGAGCTGCTGCTGCCGTTCGAGCACATCACCGGAAAATTCGCGGCCAAAGACATCATCAACGAAGAGACCGGCGCGATCTATGTCGAAGCCGGTGACGAGATGACACTGGAATACGACAAGGACGGTACGCTCGTCGGCGGAACGGCCAAAGAGCTCGTCGATGCCGGTGTGACCGAGATCCCGCTTCTCGACATCGATAACGTCAATGTCGGTCCGTACATGCGCAACACGATGGCGCAGGACAAAAACATGAACCGCGACACCGCGCTCATGGACATCTACCGCGTCATGCGTCCGGGTGAGCCGCCCACCGTCGAGGCGGCCTCTGCGCTTTTCGACACGCTTTTCTTTGACAGTGAGCGTTATGATCTTTCCGCGGTTGGCCGCGTGAAGATGAACATGCGTCTCGCACTCGATGCCGAGGATACACAGCGCACGCTGCGCCGCGAAGATATCGTGGCCTGCATCAAGGCGCTGGTCGATCTGCGCGACGGGCGTGGTGATATCGACGACATTGACCACCTCGGCAACCGCCGCGTGCGGTCAGTTGGTGAGCTGATGGAGAACCAGTACCGCGTCGGTCTGCTGCGCATGGAGCGTGCGATCAAAGAACGGATGTCGTCCGTCGAAATTGATACGGTGATGCCGCAGGATCTGATAAACGCTAAACCGGCTGCGGCAGCGGTGCGTGAATTCTTTGGCTCCTCGCAGCTGTCGCAGTTCATGGACCAGACGAACCCGCTGTCTGAGGTGACGCACAAGCGTCGTCTTTCGGCGCTTGGGCCAGGTGGTTTGACGCGGGAACGCGCGGGCTTTGAGGTGCGCGACGTGCATCCGACACACTATGGACGGATGTGCCCGATTGAGACGCCGGAAGGGCCGAACATCGGTCTGATCAACAGCCTCGCGACTTTCGCGCGGGTAAATAAATACGGCTTCATTGAGACACCCTACCGCAAGGTCGAGAACCGCAAGGTCACCGACGAGGTGCAGTACATGTCCGCGACCGAGGAGATGCGTCACACCGTGGCGCAGGCGAACGCCAATCTCGACGAGAACATGGTGTTTGTGAATGATCTGGTTTCGACCCGTCAGTCCGGCGACTACACGCTGGCGCCATCGGAAAGCGTTGATCTGATTGACGTATCTCCGAAACAGCTGGTGTCGGTTGCGGCCTCGCTCATTCCGTTCCTGGAAAATGACGATGCCAACCGCGCTCTGATGGGCTCGAACATGCAACGTCAGGCCGTGCCGCTTCTGCAGGCTGAGGCGCCACTTGTGGGCACCGGCATCGAAGAAGTTGTCGCACGCGATTCCGGTGCTGCGATCATGGCGAAACGCGCAGGCGTGATCGACCAGGTTGACGCCAGCCGGATCGTGATACGGGCAACCGAAGATCTTGAACTGGGGGACGCGGGCGTGGATATTTACCGCATGCGCAAATTCCAGCGCTCGAACCAGAACACCTGTATCAACCAGCGTCCGCTGGTGAAGGTGGGTGACCGGGTCTCCAAAGGACAGGTGGTTGCCGATGGTCCGTCAACGGATATGGGGGAGCTGGCGCTTGGTAAAAACGTCGTCGTCGCCTTCATGCCGTGGAATGGCTACAACTACGAGGACTCTATCCTGATCTCCGAGCGGATTGCCCGCGACGACGTCTTCACCTCGATCCACATCGAGGAATTCGAAGTCGCCGCGCGTGACACCAAGCTCGGGCCGGAAGAGATCACCCGCGATATACCGAACGTCGGCGAGGAAGCCCTGCGCAACCTCGACGAAGCGGGCATCGTCTATATCGGAGCGGACGTAGAGCCCGGCGATATTCTGGTGGGCAAGATCACCCCGAAAGGCGAAAGCCCGATGACGCCGGAGGAAAAACTTCTGCGCGCCATCTTTGGTGAGAAAGCCTCTGACGTGCGCGATACCTCGCTGCGCGTGAAGCCGGGTGATTTCGGCACGGTCGTCGAAGTGCGCGTCTTTAACCGCCACGGTGTGGAAAAGGACGAGCGCGCGCTGCAGATCGAGCGCGAAGAGGTGGAACGCCTCGCCCGTGACCGCGACGACGAACTCGCGATCCTCGACCGGAACATCTATGCCCGTCTGAAGGACCTGATCCTCGGAAAAACTGCTGTGAAGGGCCCTAAAGGCTTCAAGGCAAACTCCGAGATCACCGAAGACGCGCTGGAAATGCTGACCCGCGGTCAGTGGTGGCAGCTGGCTCTGAAAGACGAGGCGGATGCACAGGTCGTCGAGGCCCTCAACGAGCAGTACGAGATCCAGAAACGGGCTCTTGATGCGCGCTTTGAGGACAAAGTCGAGAAGGTCCGCCGTGGCGATGATCTGCCCCCGGGTGTGATGAAAATGGTCAAGGTTTTCGTGGCGGTAAAGCGCAAGCTGCAGCCGGGCGATAAAATGGCCGGTCGTCACGGCAACAAGGGCGTAATCTCCAAAGTGGTCCCAATGGAGGACATGCCGTTCCTCGCGGACGGGACACCGGTGGATTTCTGTCTGAACCCGCTGGGCGTGCCGTCGCGTATGAACGTCGGTCAGATCCTTGAGACGCATATGGGATGGGCCGCACGTGGCCTGGGTGTCAACGTCGATGAGGCGCTGCAGGACTATCGCCGCTCCGGTGATCTGACGCCTGTGCGTGAGGCTCTGAGCCTTGCCTACGGTCAGGATGTCTACGACGAGGGCATCGCCGGCATGGACGAGGAAACCCTCGTTGAGGCTGCCGGCAATGTCACACGCGGCGTGCCGATTGCGACGCCGGTATTCGATGGCGCCAAAGAGGCAGACGTGAACGATGCGCTGAAGCGCGCAGGGTTTGATACCTCGGGTCAGTCGGTGCTCTTTGACGGGCGCACAGGCGAGCAGTTTGCCCGCCCTGTGACCGTCGGCGTCAAATACCTGCTGAAACTGCACCACCTTGTGGATGACAAAATCCACGCGCGCTCGACCGGGCCTTACAGCCTCGTCACCCAGCAGCCGCTGGGTGGTAAAGCGCAGTTTGGTGGCCAGCGCTTCGGTGAGATGGAGGTCTGGGCGCTTGAAGCTTATGGCGCTGCCTACACCCTGCAGGAAATGCTGACCGTGAAATCGGACGACGTGGCCGGACGGACGAAAGTCTATGAAAGCATCGTCAAAGGCGAGGACAACTTTGAAGCGGGCGTGCCCGAGAGCTTCAACGTTCTGGTCAAAGAAGTCCGTGGCCTCGGCCTCAACATGGAACTCCTGGACGCTGAGGAAGACGAATAACGGGATCAACGCGGGGTGCCTTTTGATGGCTCCCTGCGCCCTCGCTCTTCCATTGCCTCCCTTTCAAGGATTTGAAAATGAACCAGGAACTGACAAACAACCCGTTCAACCCGCTCACGCCGCCCAAGGTTTTTGACGAGATCAAGGTCTCGCTTGCATCGCCTGAGCGCATTCTGAGCTGGTCCTTCGGTGAGATCAAAAAGCCCGAGACCATCAACTACCGGACATTCAAGCCCGAGCGTGACGGTCTTTTCTGCGCGCGTATTTTTGGCCCGATCAAGGACTACGAATGTCTCTGCGGCAAGTACAAGCGGATGAAGTATCGCGGCGTTGTCTGCGAGAAATGCGGCGTGGAAGTCACGCTGCAGAAAGTGCGCCGTGAGCGTATGGGCCACATTGAGCTTGCCTCGCCCGTGGCACACATCTGGTTTCTGAAATCGCTGCCCTCCCGCATCGGTCTGATGCTGGATATGACGCTGCGCGATCTGGAGCGGGTTCTCTATTTTGAGAATTACGTGGTGATCGAGCCGGGCCTCACAGACCTCACCTATGGTCAGATGATGACCGAAGAAGAGTATATGGATGCCCAGGACGCGTTCGGCATGGACGCTTTCACCGCGAATATCGGTGCTGAAGCGATCCGCGAAATGCTGGCCGCGATCGATCTGGAAGCCGAAGCAGAGCAGCTGCGTGCGGACCTCAAAGAGGCCACAGGCGAGCTTAAGCCCAAGAAGATCATCAAACGCCTGAAAGTCGTGGAGAGCTTCCTTGAATCCGGTAACCGTCCGGAGTGGATGGTTCTGACGGTTATCCCCGTGATTCCGCCGGAACTGCGCCCGCTGGTGCCGCTGGATGGCGGCCGGTTCGCGACCTCTGATCTCAACGACCTCTATCGTCGTGTGATCAACCGGAACAACCGTCTCAAGCGTCTCATCGAACTGCGCGCACCTGACATCATCGTGCGTAACGAAAAGCGGATGTTGCAGGAATCTGTAGATGCGCTCTTTGACAACGGCCGTCGGGGCCGGGTGATTACCGGGGCCAACAAGCGTCCGCTGAAATCGCTCAGCGACATGCTGAAAGGTAAACAGGGTCGTTTCCGTCAGAACCTTCTGGGTAAACGCGTCGATTTCTCCGGACGTTCAGTCATCGTGACCGGGCCTGAACTGAAGCTGCACCAGTGTGGTCTGCCAAAAAAGATGGCGCTCGAACTCTTCAAGCCGTTCATCTACTCGCGTCTGGAAGCTAAAGGTCTCAGCTCGACCGTGAAACAGGCCAAGAAGCTCGTCGAAAAAGAACGTCCCGAGGTCTGGGACATTCTTGACGAGGTGATCCGCGAGCACCCTGTGATGCTGAACCGGGCGCCGACGCTGCACCGTCTCGGTATTCAGGCGTTTGAGCCTGTTCTGATCGAAGGTAAAGCGATCCAGCTGCACCCGCTCGTCTGCTCGGCCTTTAATGCCGACTTCGACGGTGACCAGATGGCCGTACACGTGCCGCTCAGCCTTGAGGCGCAGCTTGAAGCGCGCGTTCTGATGATGTCCACCAACAACGTTCTGTCGCCTGCAAACGGCGCGCCGATCATCGTGCCGTCGCAGGATATGATCCTTGGGTTGTATTACACGACCCTGGAGCGTGAAGGCATGAAGGGCGAAGGCATGGTCTTTGGCTCTGTTGAGGAAGTCCAGCACGCGCTTGATGCAGGTCTCGTTCACCTGCACAGCAAAATTACGGCCCGGATCTCGCAGATCGACGAAAACGGCCTTGAAGTGATGAAACGCTTCGAGACCACGCCGGGGCGTATCCGTCTGGGCGCGCTCCTGCCGCTCAATGCCAAGGCGCCGTTCGAACTGGTCAACCGTCTGCTGCGGAAGAAAGAAGTACAGCAGATCATCGACACGGTTTATCGTTATTGCGGCCAGAAAGAATCCGTCATTTTCTGCGACCAGATCATGACAATGGGTTTCCGCGAAGCCTTCAAGGCCGGCATTTCCTTTGGCAAGGACGACATGCTGATCCCCGACACCAAATGGCCGATCGTCGAAGAGACGCGCGAGCTGGTGAAGGATTTCGAGCAGCAGTACATGGACGGTCTGATCACTCAGGGCGAGAAGTACAACAAAGTGGTCGATGCCTGGTCGAAGTGTAACGACAAAGTCACCGACGCGATGATGGGCTCGATCTCTGCAAGCCAGCGCAATGAGGCCGGTGCCGAAATGGAACCGAACTCGGTTTATATGATGGCGCACTCCGGAGCGCGGGGTTCGGTGACGCAGATGAAACAGCTCGGCGGGATGCGCGGCCTGATGGCCAAGCCGAACGGCGACATCATCGAGACACCGATCATCTCGAACTTCAAAGAAGGTCTGACCGTTCTGGAGTACTTCAACTCCACGCACGGCGCCCGGAAGGGTCTGTCGGATACCGCTCTGAAGACCGCGAACTCAGGCTACCTGACGCGTCGTCTGGTGGACGTGGCGCAGGACTGCATCGTGCGCATGAACGACTGTGGCACGGAAACGTCAATCACTGCGGTGGCTGCGGTCAACGACGGTGAGGTTGTCTCCTCGCTGTCCGAGCGCATTCTGGGCCGCGTGGTGGCGGAAGACATCATGCGTCCGGGTACGGATGACGTTTTGCTTGCCGCCGGCACGCTCATTGACGAGCGGATGGCTGACGCCGTCGAAGAGGCCGGTGTGGCCTCCGCGCGGATCCGCAGCCCGCTGACCTGTGAGGCCGAAGAGGGCGTTTGCGCCATGTGCTACGGTCGTGACCTCGCACGCGGTACCATGGTCAACACCGGTGAGGCTGTCGGCATTATTGCCGCGCAGTCGATCGGTGAGCCCGGCACACAGCTGACGATGCGGACATTCCACATCGGCGGCGTGGCCCAGGGTGGCCAGCAGTCGTTCCTTGAGGCCAGCCATTCCGGCAAGGTCGTCTTTGACAACGCCTCGACCCTTGAGAACGCCTCCGGCGAGATCATGGTGATGGGCCGGAACATGAAGCTGATCATTCAGGACGAGAACGGCGAAGAACGTGCCAGCCATAAGGTGGGTTACGGCACCAAGCTCTTTGTCACCGATGGCCAGGACGTGAAACGCGGCGACAAGCTCTTTGAGTGGGATCCCTACACCCTGCCGATTATCGCGGAGAAACCCGGTACGGCGAAGTTTGTTGACCTTGTCAGCGGCATCGCGGTGCGGGACGAAACCGATGATGCAACCGGTATGACACAGAAGATCGTGATCGACTGGCGGTCAGCGGCCAAAGGCAACGAGCTTAAGCCCGAGATCATTCTGGTGGATGGCGATGGTGAGCCGGTGCGCAACGATGCGGGCAATCCGGTGACCTATCCGATGTCCGTCGACGCGGTTCTCTCCATCGAGGATGGTGCCGAGATCCAGGCCGGTGACGTCGTTGCGCGGATTCCGCGTGAAGGCGCCAAGACCAAGGACATCACGGGTGGTCTGCCGCGTGTGGCCGAACTCTTTGAGGCGCGTCGCCCGAAAGATCACGCCATTATCGCTGAGATCGACGGCTATGTGCGCTACGGTAAGGACTATAAAAACAAGCGCCGTATCGCGATTGAGTCCGCCGAAGATCCGGATACCAAAGTCGAATACATGGTGCCCAAGGGCAAACACATTCCCGTCGCGGAAGGTGATTTTGTTCAGAAGGGCGATTACATCATGGACGGCAATCCGGCGCCGCACGACATTCTTGCCATTATGGGTGTCGAAGCGCTGGCGGATTACATGATCGACGAGGTGCAGGATGTTTACCGTTTGCAGGGTGTGAAGATCAACGACAAGCACATCGAGGTTATCGTGCGTCAGATGCTGCAGAAGTGGGAGATCCAGGATTCCGGCGACACCACGCTGCTGAAAGGCGAACACGTCGATAAGCAGGAGTTCGATCACGCCAATGAAAAGGCCCTCGCCAAAGGCGGGCGTCCGGCTCAGGGCGAACCCATTCTGCTCGGCATCACCAAGGCGTCGCTGCAGACCCGCAGCTTTATCTCGGCAGCCTCCTTCCAGGAGACTACCCGGGTTCTTACCGAAGCTTCCGTGCAGGGTAAGAAGGACAAGCTGGTTGGTCTGAAAGAGAACGTCATCGTGGGCCGTCTGATCCCGGCCGGTACCGGTGGTGCGACCATGAAGGTTCGCCGCGTGGCACAGGATCGCGACAATGTCGTGATTGAAGCGCGCCGCGAGGAGGCCGAAGCGGCCGCAGCTCTGGCGGCTCCCTCACCGGACGATGACATGGTCGGTGGCGATGTCTTTGACCAGGTGATCCCGGCAGACGAAGACAGCCGCGACTGATCAAAACAGTCTGCACTGAAAAGTAACCCCCCGCCGGTCACACGGCGGGGGTTTTTCGTTTCGGACATTGGGTTCGCAGATCCCGGAAGCCTCTGCTGTCGCAGGACACCGGGTCATTGCACCGCCCGTGAAACTACAGGGTTGGACCTTGTCCGGAATGCGTCATAGGGATGGTGCGGGATTAAAAGGGACACAGCATGTCGCCAAATCTGACCGGGGCCATTCTGATGATGGTTTCGATGGCCTGTTTCACCATAAACGACGCATTTCTGAAGGCGGCGGGTGGGGCACTGCCGCTCTTTCAGTTGCTGTTTTTGCGGGGGATTTTTTCAAGTCTTCTGATCGGCGGACTGGCCTGGCAGCGCGGGTCCCTGCGCATTGCTGTTTCTGCTCAGGACCGGCGGCTGATCGCGCTGCGCTCGGTGGCGGAGGTTGCTGCGGCCTATTTCTTTGTGACTGCTCTGCTCGAAATGCCGCTGGCGAATGTCACGGCGATCCTTCAGGTGTTGCCGTTGACGGTGACGCTCGGATCGGCGGTATTTTTTCAGGAACCGGTTGGCTGGCGGCGGTTTCTGGCAATCGGGATCGGGTTTGCCGGCATGCTGCTGATCGTGCGGCCGGGCACAGATGGCTTCAACGTCTGGTCTTTATATGCGCTCATCGCGGTCATCTGCGTGACGGTACGGGACCTTTCGACCCGACGGTTGTCGCCCGGTGTGCCGTCTTTGCTGGTCACGCTGAGTGCGTCCGTCACGGTTCTGGTGGCCGCCGGCTTTGCGTCGCTGACGATCACCTGGGCACCGGTGACGCCCTGGCTGGGCGGGCTGGTCCTCGCCTCATCCGTATTCATCGTGGGCGGCTACTTCTTTTCGGTGCAGGTGATGCGGGCGGGAGACGTGAGTTTCATCGCACCCTTCCGCTACACCGGTCTGATCTGGGCGCTGGCGCTGGGGTGGTTTGTTTTCGGCGACTGGCCTGCGCCACTGACCCTGGCCGGTGCGGCGATCATCGTGGCGACCGGGCTTTTTACTCTATACCGTGAACGCAGCCTGATGCGCCGGTGAGAAAAGCCGGCGAACCTCGTCTGCATCCACATTGAAGGCCATGCGAAAGTAGTCCTCGTGGTCCTTGTCGAGCAGGGTGGTTTTTACGGGGCGCGCGGCGGACTTCTGGCGCGAGTCGTTATACTCAGTGTGTCCGCGGATCATCATATCCTCGCCGGGAAAGGACAGCACGGGCATCCGCTCCCAGATGCGCGAATGGTTGAAGTTCATCACGGTAAGGCGGGTGCGGGGCTGCAGCATGACAGCAAGACCGGGCGTCCAGCAGCGTTCGCGCACGGGTGCTGCACTGATGCCATCCGGTCCTGAATGCACGACGAATCCCTGGTTAAAATCGATCGCGAGGCTGCGGTGATCAGAAAGTACCGGCAGGGCCTGACCCGCGCGGCGGCGCAGTTCGGCTACAAAATGCAGTGCCACCGCGTCGTCATCATCCAGCCGGAACTGAAGGCAAGGCGATTTGCCGCGCGCGCGCTCAGCATTTATTACGCCGCTCATAACCCGCCGGTGCTTGCCGGGGGCATGCTCGCGGATCACAATCTGCGGCACATCGGCGACCAGGTCCTGCAAGCGGGATTTATAGGTCCGGGGCATGGTGTCACCGATGACAATGATAAAGGTAAAATCGCCATCTGTCTGGGCGCGGATGCAGGGCAGGGTATATGCCTCGAAGGTTGCAAACCGCGATGCCATCCGCTCCGGGGCCCAAAGGCTTTTCATGCGGTCTTCGGGGCTTGGATGCGTGACCTGAAACCCGCCGATGGCGGGATAGGAAAACCGGCAAAGGCCAATGACCTGCATCTCGCTGCGTCCCTTCGTTTCCGTGATCGGGCTGCGGCCACCATTGCAGCGCTGATGCGCGGAGACAAGATCGGAGGGGGCTGTTGACACCACGGGCGACTCCTTTTATACGCGCGACATCTCGAAGGCAGGAGCACTCTGTCCTTTGAAATCAAAATGAAGTGGTCACGATCCGGCCCCCTATCGGCCCGATCCTCTGTAAACCCACCGCGTCGTTTCCCCGGTACGGAAACGGAGGCGGTTTTTTTGTTGTCGCGGGTACATGCGCGACAAGAGACAAACGCGCATCCGCGCACCGGACGGCCCTGTGGACGCATGTGGCTGTGACAACTGAAACCGCACAAAGGGCGTCTTTGTGCACACATATGTGAGCTAAACGGGGAACCAACCGGAATGCCAACGATTCAGCAGCTGATCCGCAAACCGCGGCAGCCAAAAATTAAACGTTCAAAGTCCATGCACCTGCAGGAATGCCCGCAGAAGCGTGGCGTTTGTACGCGTGTTTACACAACCACACCGAAAAAGCCGAACTCGGCGATGCGGAAAGTGGCGAAGGTCCGTCTGACCAATGGCTTTGAAGTCATCAGCTACATCCCGGGCGAGAGCCACAACCTTCAGGAGCACTCTGTGGTTCTGATCCGTGGCGGCCGTGTGAAAGACCTTCCCGGTGTGCGTTACCACATCCTGCGCGGTGTCCTGGATACTCAGGGCGTTAAAGACCGTAAGCAGCGTCGTTCGAAATACGGCGCCAAGCGTCCGAAGTAAGAGGAATACGATATGTCCCGTCGCCACGCAGCCGAAAAACGCGAAGTTCTGCCAGACGCCAAATACGGTGATCTGGTTCTGACCAAATTCATGAACAATCTGATGATCGACGGCAAAAAGTCGGTCGCAGAACGTATCGTCTATAACGCGATGACCCGCGTTGAGGACAAGATCAAGCGCGCACCGATCGAGGTGTTCCACGAAGCGCTCGACAACATCAAACCCTCCGTCGAGGTTCGCTCGCGCCGGGTTGGTGGTGCAACATACCAGGTACCCGTCGAAGTGCGCCCCGAGCGCCGCGAAGCGCTGGCGATCCGCTGGCTGATCAAAGCCTCGCGCGCCCGTAACGAGAACACCATGGAAGAGCGCCTTGCCGGTGAGCTTCTGGATGCTGTTCAGTCCCGCGGTACCGCAGTGAAAAAGCGCGAAGACACCCACAAGATGGCAGACGCCAACAAAGCGTTCAGCCACTACCGCTGGTAATTATTTCGCGCCCTTCAAGGGGGGCGCGATCAACCGTTTCAGATATTCTGAGGAAGCAGCTCAATGGCACGCGATTATCCGCTCCAACGCTACCGTAACTTTGGCATCATGGCTCACATCGATGCCGGTAAAACAACATGTTCCGAGCGCATCCTGTTCTATACAGGCAAGTCTCACAACATCGGTGAGGTGCACGATGGTGCCGCCACGATGGACTGGATGGAGCAGGAGCAGGAACGTGGCATCACGATTACTTCTGCTGCGACGACAACTTTCTGGCAGCGTCAGGAAGAGCCGACATCCGACGGTACATCCGACACCAAGTACCGCATGAACATCATCGACACACCCGGCCACGTGGACTTCACCATTGAAGTTGAGCGTTCGCTGGCGGTTCTTGACGGCGCGGTTGCTGTGCTCGATGCCAATGCCGGCGTTGAGCCGCAGACGGAAACTGTCTGGCGTCAGGCAGACCGCTATAAGGTTCCGCGCATTGTTTTCGTCAACAAGATGGACAAGATCGGCGCTGACTTCTTTAACTGCGTCAAGATGATCAAAGACCGTACGGGTGCAACGCCCGCACCGATCCAGATCCCGATCGGCGCAGAGACCGAGCTTGAGGGCATGATTGACCTCGTGACCATGGAAGAGTGGGTCTGGGAAGGTGAAGACCTTGGCGCGTCCTGGGTGAAGAAGCCCATCCGTGACAGCCTGAAAGCTCAGGCAGACGAGTGGCGCGGCCACCTCATCGAGACTGCGGTCGAGATGGATGACGACGCGATGGAAAACTATCTGATGGACGGTGCTGAGCCGGATGTGGATACGCTGCGCAAGCTGATCCGCAAAGGCACACTCGCGATCAAATTCATTCCCGTTCTTTGTGGCTCTGCTTTCAAGAACAAAGGCGTGCAGCCTCTGCTGAACGCCGTGATCGATTATCTGCCCAGCCCTCTGGACGTTGTTGATTACATGGGCTTCAAACCCGGTGACGAGGACGAAGTCCGTAACATTCCGCGCCGTGCGGATGACGACATGGCGTTCTCCGGTCTGGCATTCAAAATCATGAACGACCCCTTTGTGGGCTCGCTGACCTTTACCCGTATCTATTCCGGCCAGCTGAAGAAGGGCGATACTCTGCTCAATTCGACAAAAGGCAAGAAAGAGCGCGTTGGCCGGATGATGATGATGCATTCGATCAACCGTGAAGAGATCGACGAAGCCTTTGCCGGCGACATCATCGCGCTGGCGGGTCTGAAAGACACCACAACCGGTGACACGCTTTGTGCGGTCAATGATCCGGTCGTGCTGGAAACGATGACTTTCCCTGATCCGGTCATTGAGATCGCGGTCGAGCCGAAAACGAAGGCTGACCAGGAGAAAATGTCTCAGGGTCTGGCGCGTCTGGCGGCCGAGGATCCGTCCTTCCGCGTAGAAACTGATCTGGAATCGGGTCAGACGATCATGAAGGGCATGGGGGAACTTCACCTCGATATCCTCGTCGATCGCCTGAAGCGTGAGTTCAAGGTCGAGGCCAACATCGGTGCTCCGCAGGTGGCCTATCGTGAAACGGTCAGCCGTGAAGCTGAGATCGTATATACTCACAAGAAACAGTCTGGTGGGTCGGGTCAGTTTGCTGAGGTCAAGATGATCATCACGCCGACGGAGCCGGGCGAAGGCTACTCTTTCGAGTCCCGGGTTGTCGGTGGTTCGGTGCCTAAGGAGTATATCCCGGGCGTTGAAAAGGGTATCAAATCGGTCATGGACTCCGGTCCGCTTGCCGGCTTCCCTGTGATCGACTTCAAGGTCGCGCTCATCGAAGGCAAATACCACGATGTGGACTCCTCTGTTCTGGCGTTCGAAATCGCCGGTCGGATGGGGATGCGGGAAGGCATGAAAAAGGCCGGCGCAAAGCTGCTCGAGCCGATCATGAAGGTCGAAGTGATCACGCCGGAGGAATACACCGGTGGCATCATCGGTGATCTGACATCCCGCCGTGGTCAGGTGACCGGCCAGGAGCCGCGCGGCAATGCAATTGCAATTGATGCATTCGTGCCGCTGGCGAACATGTTCGGCTACATCAACACGCTGCGTTCGATGTCGTCGGGACGTGCGCAGTTCACCATGCAGTTCGATCACTACGATCCGGTGCCCCAGAACATCTCTGACGAGATTCAGGCCAAATTCGCTTAACGACGTCGCCCCGGCGGGGCGGCCACAAGGCGCGCCCCGGGGCGCGCCTATATCAGACACCGGCGGCCGGACCGCCACAAAGAACACCCCAAGGAGGCCATCATGGCAAAGGCAAAGTTTGAACGTAATAAACCGCACGTGAACATCGGCACGATTGGTCACGTTGACCACGGCAAGACGACGCTGACGGCTGCGATCACGAAGTATTTCGGCGACTTCCA
>NZ_JAHEHZ010000067.1 GCF_024639605.1 Roseobacter sp.
CACTCCCAAAATCTGCAGACGATCCTCTCTGATCAGAACGCAAGCGCGCCCGAAGGCCGGATGACCGGCGCGCCCGTAATCACCGCTGCCGGTGAAGTCGACAAAGCCTCTGCCATGATCATCGGTGCGCGCCCGCCGATTATCATCACTGACCATGGCGCCGTCCATAAGTTAAGAGCAGATTGGCAATTCTGTCAGAGCGCGCCTGCACGCCGGTTGCATTGTGTTTCATCAACAAGGCGCATCTGATCATCTGGCCATCTATGCCGACCATGAACGCTTGCAGCATTGTTTCTGTGAAACTGCCGGTCCGGCGCGGTATCGCAGCTTTTTGTCGTGCTGGCATACCAGGGTCCGGCCTTATGGGGAGCATAATCGACGGACAGCTCGTGCAAGCCGGCAGGTGTGCTCTTTATCATCAGGGGACATTAGCAGAATTCCGCAAGCATATGCTAATAAAGCCTAAAGAGCATAATCCGGCATTGTGTTTATTTTACATAATACTGATTATACATTTATTGTCTATGCTTTTCAGGTATCACACCAGAGTACGTGCGGCACCCCTGCCGGTCTGAGAGGCACACAACCGGGTTCACTGTACTGAGCCCACTTGCCCCTTGGCCCTGGCGTTTCGTGCGTCACAGGACGGTGACTGCCTTTGTAGCTGAGAAACCTCACCTGCCTTTGCGCATGCGCGCCGACACTGGACAGATGCCCCGGGCTGCGTCTATCGAAGGATCAGATAACGAAAGATAATTCTATGACCTCCGTCCTGATCCTCAATGGTCCGAACCTGAACCTGCTGGGTACCCGGCAACCGGAAGTCTATGGCACCACGACCCTCGATGATATCGAAACTCTCTGTAAGAACCACGCAGAAGTCACTGGAATGACCGTGGAATTCCATCAGTCAAATCATGAAGGCACGCTTGTCGATAATATCCACAATGCGCGTGGCCGGCATGACGGGATTATCCTGAACGCAGGCGCCTACACCCATACATCGATTGCTCTGATGGATGCGATTTCATCGGTTGAATTGCCGGCGATCGAACTGCACCTGAGCAATGTGCATGCACGCGAAACCTTCCGGCACCAGTCTTACATCGCCCGCGTAGCAGTTGGCCTGATCTGTGGCTTTGGCGCCAGGGGTTATGTGCTTGCGATGGATGCAATGAAAGATCATCTCGAACATTAATTAATTACTCCAAAATACTGAATTAAAATAAAAAAAGGCACGCATTTAGCGTGCCTTTCCGGTTTATTCAGCGCTGTGCTGAAAGATCAGCCCTTGGCAGCTTTTGCGACCTCAGCGGCGAAATCCTCTTTCACCACTTCGATGCCTTCGCCCACTTCCAGACGCACAAAACCGGTGATCTCAGCACCCGCTTCTTTCGCGGCCTCGCCCACGGTGTGGTCAGGGTTCACAACAAAAGACTGGTTCAGCAGCGTGACTTCGGACATATATTTCTTCATCCGGCCGACGATCATCTTTTCGATCACCTGCTCTGGCTTGCCGCTTTCACGCGCAATGTCCATCTGAACCTGCTTTTCCTTCTCAACCACTGCCGGGTCAAGATCATCTTCGGACAGCGACGCCGGATTGACCGCGGCGATGTGCATCGCGACCTGCTTGCCGAACGCTTCATCGCCACCCTTCATCGCGACCAGAACACCGATCTTGCCCATGCCGGGGGCTGCTGCGTTGTGCACATAGGACACAACCGTGTCGCCCTCGATGGAAGACATACGGCGCACGGACATGTTCTCGCCGATCTTGGCGATGCTGTCAGTGATCACAGTAGCAACCGGTTTGCCGCCCATGTCTGCTTCTTTCAGCGCCTCAACGTCAGAGACAGTCAGAGCCACATCGGCAATGCCGGAGACCATCGACTGAAATTCAGCGTTCTTGCCAACAAAGTCCGTCTCGGAGTTCACCTCGACCGCCACGCCGTGACCGCCATCGACCTTGACCGCGACCAGACCCTCTGCGGCCGTACGACCGGATTTCTTGGCCGCTTTGGCCAGACCCTTGGTGCGCAGCCAGTCAACTGCCGCTTCCATGTCACCATCGTTCTCTGTGAGCGCTTTCTTGGCGTCCATCATACCGGCGCCGGTTGTTTCGCGCAGTTCTTTCACCATGGATGCTGTAATCGCCATCTCTGGTTCTCCTTTATGAAATCGGATGTACGGGGCAGTTCATCCCTGCCCCGTCTGTCATACCTGTAGCAGCGGGCGGCTTTTACGCCTCTGCGGGTGTCTCTGCGGCAGCTGCCGGTGCTTCTTCTGCAATGGCTTCTTCCGCGGGCGCTTCTTCCATTTCGCCGATATCGACGCCGGCGGCACCCAGCTGCGCGGACATGCCATCGAGGGCTGCGCGCGAGGCCAGGTCACAGTAGAGTGAAATGGCGCGCGATGCGTCGTCATTGCCCGGGATGATGTAATCAATGCCATCGGGCGGGCAGTTGGTGTCCACAACCGCAATCACCGGAATGCCCAGCTTGTTGGCTTCAGCAACCGCCAGCGCTTCTTTTTTCACGTCGATCACAAAAATCAGGTCAGGACGGCCGCCCATTTCGCGGATACCACCCAGGGACGCCTGCAGTTTGCCCTGGTCACGTTCCATGCCCAGACGCTCTTTTTTGGTCAGGCCGGCAAAACCGTTTTCAGACTGCTCGTCGATGTTTTTCAGACGGCTGATCGACTGCGACACGGTCTGCCAGTTGGTCAGTGTCCCACCAAGCCAGCGGTGGTTCATGTAATACTGTGCGCACCGCTCTGCGGCATCGGCGATCGGCTGCTGGGCCTGACGCTTGGTGCCGACAAAGAGAATACTGCCGCCTTTGGCGACGGTCTCACGGATCACGTTCAGAGCCGCGTCCAGCATCGGAACGGTCTGTGTGAGGTCCATGATGTGGATGCCGTTGCGCGCGCCGTAGATGAACGGACCCATACGGGGGTTCCAGCGCTGCGTCTGGTGGCCGAAGTGTACGCCTGCTTCAAGCAGCTGACGCATGGTGAACTCAGGAAGAGCCATGTCTTTATACCTTTCCGGTTTTATCCTCGGCGGGGGCATGACACCTTATGGAGCCAACCGGTGGACTGCCGGGGATGTCTCCCCCGGAAAGCCCGAACCCCGCCTGCGGGTTTCAGTGCGCGCCGTATAGGCCGGATAATGCGGCCCTGCAAGCGTTTTCCTGACACCTGCCAGGCACGTAATCACAAAGTGCCCCGCGGACTTGTCACGGCGCAGCCACGCATCCTATGTTAATGCATGAGAGACCGCATCGAACGGTCCGTGACCAACAGGATCAACACCGGGAGTTAAAATGATCAGAACCATTTACGCCGCCGTCTTCGCGGCAGCCGTGATGTCGCCGCTCGCAGCCACCGCCCAGACGGTGACGCTGTCGCCGGCAAACCCACAACCCTCCGCTGGTGCGCTGTCGCCGGGGCTGGCGGTCAGCTATGCCCGGATGCCCAGTGCAGTACGTGAGCTTGCCGGAGCTGCAAAAGCACTTCAGAAAGGCGCCAAGCCCGGAAAACCGCTGGCGGGGCTGTCCTACGACGATACAGATCAGAAGGTACTGACCTCTGATTCATATGAGAAAATTGCCGCCGATAT
This sequence comes from Roseobacter sp., assembly GCF_024639605.1. GTDB lineage: Bacteria > Pseudomonadota > Alphaproteobacteria > Rhodobacterales > Rhodobacteraceae > Roseobacter. The sequence continues at coordinate 3,626 of NZ_JAHEHZ010000067.1, forward strand.
CTCAGGTTATATCAAATTTGACCGCGCCGGCACGTATATGCTGGAATTTCTCAACAACGACGGGCTGGAACTCTCAATCGGTGGCCAGCAGGTCGCCCTTTACGATGGCATCCATGCCTGTGGCTATGCCGGGGAGATTGAGGTCAACGTGCCCCAGGCCGGGTATTACCCGCTCAAAGCCACCTATTTTCAGCGCAAAGGTACCGCGTGCCTGATGATGGAATGGGGGCCGGACAGCGACGGGCTGGAAACGGTGCCCGACAGCGCTTTTTTCCACTGACGAAAGGCAGCGCTCAGACAGTATGAGCGCTGCGCACCGCCGCCTCACAGGCCGCAGCCAGGGCCTTGCGGTCGGCAAAATCGCGCACATGAAAGGGCGGATGGCGCACAACCGTCACCTGCCCGCCTGCCCCTGATGCCAGGCATTTCAGGATATGCGCGCCAAAGGTCATATCCCCCCACCAGCCAAAAAACCGCGGATCCTGCCCGGGCGGTGCCTGATACAGCACGGTCACAGGTTCTATCGCCAGTGTCTCTTTCAGGCCGCCCGCAAAAAAGGCCGCAAAGAGTGTTGTTTTAAACGGCAGAACGCGTTGTCCGTCGCTGCTGGTTCCTTCGGGAAAAAACAGCAGCTGGTGTCCGGCGTGCAGACGTGACTGAAACAGCTGCGCCTGCTCTGCCGCGCGTGATCTGTTGCGCTCGATGAACACGGTGCCGGTCGCCCGCGCGAGCCAGCCGATTGCGGGCCAGGACGCCACCTCGGCCTTGGACACAAAATAGATACGCCGCGTGGCATTCAGCACAAAGATATCCAGCCAGCTGGAATGATTGGCCACGACGGCTCCCTGGCGGCTGAACTCCGGGCCGGTCAGTCTTAGTCGGAGCCCCATCAGACGCAGTGCATTGCGACACACAAACACCGTGATACGGGGCGTGACCGGCCGCTGTGTTCCGCAAAGCGGCCGCTCGATCAGGCGCAGCGTCAGATGCAGGGCCAGCCCGCCGGATACCAGCAGGGCCAGAGGCACGCCACGACAGATCACGCTGAGCCACCCCGCAGGGCCGATGGGCGGGTCAGGCGGCGGCGGGTCTCCGTGCCAGGTGGCGCTCATACGGGCGCGTTCCTGTAGAGCCTTGCCTGGTTTTCGTTGATCTGTGCGGTATCGAGGATCAGACAGACATCGGTAGTGTTGAAGGCATGATCGATAAAGGCCCCCTCCCCCACAAATCCGCCCATCCGCAGATAAGCCTTGATCAGCGAGGGTACCATGCGCATTGCGGCGCGCCGGTCCAGATCTGCTTCTGCGATCAGATCCATGCGCTGAAATGCAGCGGCCCGGGCGCGCACCCGCAACTCAGGCGGCGCCAGGTGCCGGTGGTGCAGCAACGACAACGCTTCTGCGAGGGCCCTGACGTCGGTGCCGTGAAAGGAGGCGACGCCAAAGAGTACTTCGATGTTGTGATCGTCGATATAACCCGCCAGGGCGCTCCAGAGGTGGAACATCGCCATGCCGCCCCGGTAATCATGGTGCACGCAGGACCTGCCCAGCTCAAGCATGCGCCGGCCCGACGCTTTGAGCCCGGCCAGATCATATTCGTCTTCGCTGTAAAACTGCCCGGCCGCCCGCGCCTGATCTTCGCGCATCACCCGGTACACGCCCACGATCTCGCCGTTTGAGAGATCCCGGAGCAGAAGATGGTCGAAAAACGGGTCGAACCGGTCCCGTTCCAGCCGGGCGTCATGATCGACCATCGGTCCGCCGCCACCCAGCTCTTCAACGAAGACCTGATAGCGCAGACGTTGCGCTGCCTCCAGATCCGCCGTGCCCGCCGCCAGCGAGACCGAAAACCGGGAGGAGGCGACATCTGTCATCTTTGGATACGTGGTCCTGCAGTGGTGCTCTTCAGCAGCGTCTTAAGGAATAAGACTCCGGCTGGCAATGTGGCAGGCGCGCACGGGTTTACAATCTATGGGTGTACGTTAATCTTTTGGAAAGGATGTTCATTCATCAAAGACCGGGATCAGCGCAACACGGGAGCTATCGATGACAATCTTTCCTTCCTCCCTGAAATTCACGGTAACACGCCCGCCGATGTTGCTTTGCACCTGCCCGGTTCCCCAGTCCGGCTGGCCCGGATGGCGCACAAGCATTCCGGGCGAGAGTATTGCGTTCAGATCTTCCATGGCGGCCTAATTAAGACAGGAGAAATAAATATGGGCACCCCGGGTATTAACCTCGCGGCACTGATCGGCAGTCGGATTTGCCATGACCTGATATCGCCGATCGGTGCAATCAACAATGGTCTTGAGCTTCTGGGCATGTCCGGCAGCGACGGGAGCCCCGAGATGGACCTCATTCAGGAAAGCGTGGGCAATGCAAGTGCGCGCATACGGTTCTTTCGCATTGCCTTCGGGGCTGCGGGAGATCAGATGATGGGCCGCGCGGAAGTCATCGCGATACTGAAAGATCTGATGGAAGGCGCCCGGTTGCAGGTCGCCTGGGGCCCGATGGATGCACAGCCACGCTCCTCCGTGCGCATGGCCTTTCTGGCGCTCCTTTGCGTGGAAAATGCGATGCCGTACGGAGGCCGTGTCGAGATCAGCCAGGAGGCCGGCAGCTGGTTGCTGCACGGCAGGGCCGACAAGCTGAACATAGACGAAACACTGTGGTCTGTTCTGACCACGCGGGATACGCCCGACGATTTGCGGCCCGCGCATGTTCAGTTTGCGTTGCTGCCCATCATCGCCGGCGACGAAAGCCGCCGGGTACGCACCGAAATCAGCGGAAATGAAATCCGGCTGAGATTCTGAGATCAGGGCCGTACGGACCCGTCTCCGGTCACGAGATATTTGAAACTCGTCAGTTGTGCCGCGCCGACCGGCCCGCGCGCGTGCATTTTACCTGTTGCGATACCAATCTCTGCGCCCATGCCGAACTCACCGCCATCAGCAAACTGGGTTGATGCATTATGCATCAAAATAGCCGAATCCAACTCGGTCATAAAGCGCCGGGCCGTGTCGGCGTTCTGCGTCAGGATACAGTCCGTGTGATCTGAGCCATAGGTCCGGATATGCTGCATCGCCTCATCAACATCCGCAACCGTACGGGCAGCAACGATCATATCAAGGTATTCGAAGCCCCAGTCTTCGTCCGTGGCGGGCACTGTTCCTTTAACGGCAGACAGTCTGTCGTCAGCACGCACCTCGACGCCGGCGTCGATCAGCGCGCGCAGAACCCCCTGCCCGATCGTATCTGCGACGTCTTCGTGAATTAGCAGGCATTCAGCCGCGCCGCAGATGCCGGTCCGCCGGGTTTTGGCATTCAGAACCACGCGCAGCACCATTTCAGGGTCCGCTTCGGCGTCGATATAGATGTGTACAATGCCCTCCAGATGGGCAAAGACCGGCACCCGCGCCTCGCGCTGCACCAGGCCGACGAGCCCCTTGCCGCCACGCGGTACAATCACATCGATCGTATCGGTCATTTTCAGCATTTCGCTCACTGCCGCGCGGTCGCGGGTCGGCACGATCTGTATGGCGTCCCCGGGCAGGCCCGCGTCTTTCAGTCCGGCCACGAGACAGGCATGAAGCGCCTGAGAAGAATGAAAACTCTCGGAGCCGCCGCGCAGGATCACCGCGTTACCGGCTTTGAGGCACAGAGCGCCTGCGTCCGCCGTGACGTTCGGACGGCTTTCGTAGATCACCCCGACCACGCCCAGAGGTGTGCGCACCCGCTGAATGTGCAGGCCGCTGGGCCGGGTCCAGTCCGCGATGACCTCGCCGACCGGATCGTCCTGAGCGGCAACAGCGCGCAGACCCGCAGCGATACCCTCAAGTCGTGCCTCATCCAGCATCAGCCGGTCCATCATCGCGTCAGACAGCCCCTTCTCGCGACCGTAGTCCATATCCCGCGCGTTTGCCGCGAGAATTTCACCTGCGTTTGCCATCACGTGACCGGCTGCCGCCTCAAGGGCTGCCCGCTTCGCCTCCGCTGATGCATAGCCAAGCTTTGCCGCAGCCGCTTTTGCCCGGGCGCCGGTGTCGGCCATCAGTGCGGAAATGTCATCCATGTCTTTCATTCGCTTGTGCCTCTGGTTGAACGCCCGTCCTGTCTAAGCCCACGAGGCACGTATTTCCAGCCGGAAGAGTCAGAGCGCCATATCGTCTCTGTGGATCAGCGCGGCACGGGCAGGATACCCCAGAACCGCCTCGATTTCATGCGATTTCCGACCCCGGATCGCGCGCGCCTCATCAGCGGTGTAGCGCGTCAGCCCATGGCCGAGGATATGTCCGCCGGCATCCGCAATCGCTACTGCATCCCCACGCTGAAACCGCCCCGTCACGCCCGTGATGCCAGCCGCAAGCAGGCTCTTTCCGGCGTGCAGCGCATCGACAGCGCCGGCATCGAGCGTCAGGCTGCCACGCGGTTTCATTGCGGCGATCCAGCGTTTGCGCGCCGCCTGCGGATCAGTCTGTGCGGTGAACCAGGTGGCATTGGCGCCGTTCTCCAACGCCCGCAACGGGTTCAGCACGGAGCCTTCAGTGATAGCCATAGCACAGCCCGCAGCCGTCGCGGTTCTCGCCGCGATCAGCTTGGTTTTCATACCACCCTTGGAGAGGCCTGAGCCGGCGTCACCGGCCATCTTTTCGATGTCGGGCGTGATCCGGTCAATGACATCATAGCGCGTCGCCTCGCGGTCCAGCGCCGGGTTGGCAGTATAAAATCCGTCAACATCTGACAACAGGATCAGCTGGTCCGCGCCCACCGTGACGGCGATCTGAGCGGCCAGCCGGTCATTGTCACCAAAGCGGATCTCATCCGTGGCAACCGTGTCGTTTTCATTCACGATCGGCACGACACGCATGCTGAGCAGCTGCTCCAGCGTCGCGCGTGAATTCAGATACCGGCGGCGGTCAGTGCTGTCTTCCAGCGTTACCAGGACCTGAGCGGTTGTGATGCCATGCGGCGCCAGCATCTCTTCATACGCGCGCGCCAGCCGGATCTGACCGACAGCGGCGGCGGCCTGGGACTGCTCCAGTGCCAGTTCCGTTGCCGGCAGGCCCAGCACCCCGCGCCCCAGAGCGATCGATCCTGAAGAGACGAGCACTACCTCAATGCCCTGCCCTTTCAGCCAGGCCACATCCTCAGCCAGTGAGGCCAGCCACTCCCGGCGCAATGCGCCGGTCCGGCGGTCCACCAGCAGCGCCGAGCCGATTTTAGCAACGAGGCGTTTTGCCGTGCTCAGGGATGCCACGGTTCCGCTTCCTCCTGGGGGCGATGCCGCAGGCGGTCATCGTCGATCTGCGAGCGCAGAGCCCGCAGCACATCCGTCAGGCCCTCGCGCGCGACGCCGGACATGAGCATCACGTCACCGCCGGATGCTTCGGCAAGCTGTTTTCGGGCGGTGCTGCGTTCTTCCTCATCCAAAGCGTCAATTTTGTTAAGCACCGTCACCCGGGGTTTTTCCGCAAGATTACCGCCATAGGCTTCGAGTTCGGTGATAATTGTCTGATAATCCTCAACAAGAGTGGGCGATGTGCCATCCACAAGATGCAGCAGCACGGCACAGCGTTCCACATGCCCAAGAAAGAGATCGCCCAGACCGCGCCCCTCGGAGGCGCCTTCGATCAGGCCCGGAATATCGGCAACCACAAACTCGGTGTTATCAACCCCGACAACCCCCAGATTAGGGTGCAGTGTGGTAAAGGGATAATCCGCTATTTTCGGGCGCGCGTTCGATGTGGCGGCCAGGAAGGTGGATTTACCTGCATTTGGCATGCCCAGCAGCCCCACATCGGCAATGAGTTTCAGCCGCAGCCAGAGCGTGCGCTCCACCCCGTCCTGACCCGGGTTGGCGCGGCGCGGTGCCTGGTTGGTCGAGGATTTGAAATGCAGGTTGCCAAAGCCGCCGTTGCCGCCGCGTGCAAGCTCAATGCGTTCACCGACTTCGGTCAGGTCAGTGATGACCGTCTCCTGGTCTTCGTCAAGGATCTCGGTCCCTACCGGCACGCGCAGGACGATATCATCACCATCCTTACCGGTACGCTGACGGCCCATGCCGGGCTGTCCGTTTTTGGCAAAGAAATGCTGCTGATAGCGGAAATCGATGAGCGTATTCAGCCCGTCGACCGCTTCGGCCCAGACGGAGCCGCCGGTGCCACCATCGCCGCCGTCGGGGCCACCGTATTCGATGTATTTTTCACGGCGAAAGCTTACACACCCGCCGCCGCCCGCACCGGAGCGGATATACACTTTGCACAGGTCGAGAAACTTCATGACAGCTCCTGGCGTGGCGGGCGATGCGCCCTGCTCACAGTTTTTTCAGATAGGTCCACGTAGGAACAGTTGTATCACGGGCCAGCGAAAAACTCTCGGCATCCCCGAGATACTGAAAACCGCAATGCGTCAGCACCCGTGCCGACGCCGGATTATCCTGAAAAACGCTGGCGAACATGGTTTTGTTGTGCATCGGATTGGCCTCGACCAGCGCCTGCACAGCGTCGGAGGCCAGACCGGTATTCCAGTAGGGCGGTGCCACCCAGTAGCCGACCTCGGATTGCTCGCGGTCCATGCGCTCCAGCGAAATGAGACCCATCAGCTCAGAAGCTCCCGATCTCGACCCGTCCATGGCCCAGACATCTTCGTCGCGCTCATTCGCCATCGCGCGGCTCACAAAGGCTTCGGTGACCCCGGGCGGGACCGGGTGGGGGATCGACGTGGTCATATGCGCCACACGTGCGTCTGAAAAATAGAGCTCAATCAGCCCCATATCAGAGCGCCGCAGGGGCCGCAGATCAAAGCGCTCCGTTTCGATCACCGCCTGAACGGGTATCTTTTTCATTTCCATCGTCATGTTCCTCCTCCGAACAGTACGAACAGCACCGATGCGACCGTCAGGCCGGCAAGGGTCCACATTAAATAGGGTTCCAGGCGCGTTCCCGCTACCGTGCGCGCGATTCCGTCACCCGCGAGTGTCCACACAGGGTGCAGCAAAAGCTGGCAGATGAGCAGCACCAGAGCGATAGCGATCGTTGCCTCAAGCACGGGCGTTCCCGGGGTCACAAAGGCCGTAAAGCCACCCACGATCATCGCCCAGGCCTTGGGGTTGAGCGGATGTACGACAAGGCCCGCTATAAAACCCGGTGCGGCACCCTCCTCGCGCTGCGCCCCAAGCCGCATATTCGCGACCTTCCACGCCAGCCAGATAATATAAGCCGCCGAGACATACCGCAGCGCTGTGAAAATCCACGGCGCGCGCTCCGCAAGTTCCATCAGCCCGAAGCCGACCGGCCAGATCACCAGTTGTTTGCCAATAACCACCCCGGCCACGAAAGGCAGTGCCGCCCGAAACCCGAAGCGCGCACCTGTAGCCATAAGGGCCATATTGGCCGGCCCCGGCGTGCCGACCTGGCTGGCGGCAAAGATCGCAAAACTGGTAACTGCAACCGACATGGGTCGGGGTCCTGACGGATTGATGTGTCGAAAATAAGAAAGGGGACCGGCGGTGTCGCCGATCCCCCGAATGATTCATCGCTTTGGGTGCGGCTTACTCTGCGGCCTCCGCCGCTGGCAGAACCGAAATAAAGGTACGGTTTTTCAGACCTTTGTGAAAGGTCACCGCGCCATCAACTGTTGCAAAGATTGTGTGATCTTTGCCCATGCCTACGCCCTCGCCCGGCCAGAACTTTGTGCCGCGCTGACGCACGATGATATTGCCCGGGATGGCCGCCTGGCCCCCGTAGAGTTTCACACCAAGACGACGACCTGCTGAGTCGCGGCCGTTACGGGATGAACCACCTGCTTTTTTATGTGCCATCTGGTCTCTCCTTAACCCTTGGTCAGTTCTTTGGCCTGCTCGACCCAGCCTTCACGCTCGATCCGGCCTTTGAACGACAGTTTTTCGTCCATATCAGCGATGTCCGCTTCGGTCCATGCTGCAATCTGCGCGAAGGTGGTCACGCCGCCTTCATGCAGTTTTTTCTCCAGAGCCGGTCCGACGCCGCTGAGCTGTTTCAGGTCGTCGCCTGCGGCATCCGATTTTTTCGGAGCCGCTTTGGCTTTGCTCTCGTCGGCCTTGGGCGCATCGGCTTTTTTCGCCTTGGCGGGCTTTGCAGATTTCTCTGCCGCGTCGCCTTCGCTCACGCGCTTGGCCATCTCGGCCTGTTCGCCCTTGTTTTTCGCATAACGCCCATCGGAGACGACTGCTGCGTAGCCGGCACCGCCAACAGCGGCCTTCACGCCCGATTTCTCAGCGCCCGATGTCAGAATGTCGGTCACTTTGACCAGGGTCAGCTTCTGACGGTGACCTTTGGTGCGCTTGGAGGAGTGCTTCCGGCGGCGCTTGACGAAATTGATCGTCTTTTCGCCTTTGATCTGATCGACGACCTCGGCCTGAACGCCCGCGTCTTTCACAAAGGGTGCACCGACGACGGGGCTGTCACCACCGAGCATCAGAATATCGTTGAACTGTACTTTGTCGCCTGCGTCAGCTGCCAGTTTCTCGACACGGAGCATATCTCCGGACTGAACTTTGTACTGCTTGCCGCCGGTTTTGAGAACCGCAAACATGCGTATTTCCTTTTCTCTGCCGCGTTCTGTGGTCCCCGGATCCGGGCGTTTTCGGCCTCTTGGCCACCTCGAACAGCGCACCCCGCTGTCAGGATGTACGTTAAAGTGAAAGGGCCAGGCATGCCGGACCCGCATCAGTGAGGCCGCCAATTGCACCAGTCCGGCGCCGTTGTCAAGCGCTTGCGGCGATCAGATGTCGCTGCCTCTGGCACTCAGCGCAACAGCCCGCCCCAGCGCGTAAGAAATGTCGCGGTACACCGTCTCGAAGCCGTCGAAAAGCGCCGCGTTCAGGCTTTGCCCTGCCGGGCTTGCTGAAAAGGCCACATAGGCCTCGAATTCGGCAAGGCTCAGGGGCTGATAAGCCATCAGCAGATAGCCGTTGAGCCAGCTTTCGGTATCTTCCCGGATCTCATCGCGCTGCGCATAAACCTCGGCGAGGATCTGTTCTTCGGATTGTTCATAAAACCTGCCGTCCGCAAGACCGGTAAAGAACCGGTAATTTGAGGTCATGGCGCCTGAGACATTCCGGGTCAGAAGATCATTGTCCTCCACGAACTGCCGCACGAGGGCCACATGCGGATCATCCGCATCAGCGCGTGCCTCAAAATCTGCGCGCGCGGCCTCTTCCACGGAAGGGTCCGAGATGGCGCTGCGGGCAGCATTCTCAAGGTCCACAATCCGCGCGCCGGTTGCGGTGCTGTACCAGGCAATCAGCGCATCAAGGTCAGCGTCACTGAGTCCGGCTTCCAACGCCTGACGCACCGTTTCGGCAATACGGCCGGTGTCATATATCTGATCGGTCTGGAAGGCAAAGAAAGCACCCCCCTGCCCCTGCAGCATGTCCGCATCGAGCTCGCGCACATACTCAAGCCCCTCGGCACGCAGGATCTCAGTGACCTCACCGACCTTCAGCAGGTCCATCAGAACGGTAATACGCGCGTCCGCAAAGGCCGGCAGAGCCGCAAGGCTCAGCGCTGCACTTACCAAAGCCGCGCGCAGCATCACAGCTCCTGACTGGGCTGCAGGCCCTGAAGCCGCGCGGCCAGTGCTTCATAGCGGTCAGACATGATCTGAAACTGTACCGCGTTCATGAGTTCGTAAACCCGCTGCATCGTCGGATTTTCCAGCGCATCCGCATAGGCGGTGATCTCATCATCGGAAAAAGCCTGATAGGTATAGGCAGAACCGGCCAGCCCCGCGATCTGCATGCCGCGGCGCAACTCACCCTCCTGTGTCTTCAGGCTCTCGCGCAGGTCCTCTTCCTCCATGCGCAGTTCGATCACCCCGGCGGCGGCCGCCGCCATCAGAAAGCGCACCTGCACCTCCTGAATTGCATGCACAGAGGCATCCTCAGACCCGGTTGCACCGTTGAGCCGCTTCAGTTCCTCCAGACGGGGCGAGCCGATCTGCACCAGCCCCGCCACGATGGCCTGACCGGCCTCCTGGCGAAGTTCGTCATCGTCATCCATGTGCGAGGCGTTTTCGACAGCGACCAGCCGCCGTCCCAGATCCGATGTATAGAAGTCGACCGCATGATCCAGCAAATCATCGGTCAGCGCCTCCGAAAGGATGTCGATTGCCTCATCGTGCATCAGCTCTGTGTCAAACACCTCATCCGCCAGCCGTGTCCACTCCGATCCGAAATCTTCGGTTTCGATGCCCAGCATGGCAGGCGCGGATTCCGCCGAAAGTCTGATGCTTTCAAGCGCCACGTCGAAACCAGTGACCTCAAGAAACGTCTCCAGCCGGTCGGGGTCGTCTGTTTTCGCTGTTGTCGGGCCAGCCACAAAGGTGGCCATCAGAGCAAGCACACCAAAGCATGCGCGTATTGCAGATGTCATCCGTCAGAACCTTTCTGAGCCTGTTTAAAGGAGAATCTAAGCTTTTTAATGTCTGGGGCAATGAAAATTCCCGTGTGCGGCATCCACTCGCCTGTCTCCTCTTGTCAGCGCCGGAAAACAAGACTAAACGCCGCGGACGATCCCCGCGGAGAGGTGCCGGAGTGGTCGAACGGGGCGGTCTCGAAAACCGTTGACCCTTCACGGGGTCCCAGGGTTCGAATCCCTGTCTCTCCGCCACCAACCCCCACCACCCGTCTCTGGCGTCAGGCTGACTGACAACCCCCCGAAACAGGCTGGCTTTTCGGCCTCAATCCGTTGTTCCGTGCCAACAACTCCCGCGAAACCTGGAGACTTACCCGCTATTTTGACGGCATGTCTCCGCGTGTTTGATGCAAGGTCCGGTTTGGGTATTATCAGGGAATTTTTTGCCAATTCAGGCAAAAAACAGGTGGATTCCACGGAGATCGACCTTTGATATTTCGAGTTCTTAATAAAATTCAGCTGGTTAGAAGCCACCCAACCGCAGGTCCTGTTAACGACCGTAACAGGTGAGTTTGGGCCTGTTAACGGAGCGTTGAACCCGTGTTTTGGGGTGATCGAGGCCCTGAAACGGGGTTTTTGGTCATTTTTTCAGGTTGCACCTGCGCGGCCTCAGTCGATCAAATATTGCGCCAGCAGCTGCTTTTGGTCTGCCCAGCTCAAGGCCATGTCGAAACTCAGCAGACGCGCCAGCGTGAACTTTGTGATATGCCGTCCTTCGAAGATCGCTTTTTGCAGCTCCGGTGCCAGAAAGGCGAGGCGGATCAGCTTTCGTCGGTAGCGGTCTTTGGGAGCATCGTCACACCAGGGCATGCCTTTGCTGTCGCGCTCCAACATTGCGTGCGCATCGCGAAGGGCTTTGACAAGCACCGGATCCGGGCGGCTGACAGGCGTATCGCCAGGGATGATCTGCGGTGCGCCACCTTTGCTGCCGACGCAGATGGGTAGTGACAGTCTGACCCATTTTGGATGCGCCGCATCTTCGCAGACGTCCTCATCCGGTTGCAGCTTTTCACGGATTTGATCGATGTGTTGTCGTCCAAGCCACAGGTTCACGCGATCCGGCAGCACGTCGATGCGCTTGATGAGCGTAAGGTTGACGTCGGCTCGCTCGGGCAACAAACGCCGCAAGGCATCGGTGACTGAACCTTCGAGCTTCTCCGCGGACACCCGCATGAGAGGCGTGGCACTGTCACCGTTGTAATGCTTCACAGAATTTGCCAAATAGTAACGGTAAAGTTTGCCATGCCGGCCATAAGAGAACGTCGGCGTCATGGAGCGCCCGTGCGGGTCAAAGATGCGCCCCGCGAGCGGAGATCTGGCCACCTGTTGTCGTGTTGTGTGACGGCGGACCGAGTTCCTGTCGAGCTGCTGCTGCACGGCATCGAATAAAACCGGGTCGATGATCGCCGCATGCTGGCCGGGATAGCTTTTGTCCTTGTGCACGGTCTCGCCAAGATAGGTGCGGTTGCGCAGCAGATGAAACAACGCCCCGCGGCTGAAAACCTGATCGCCGCGAACCTTACCGGCCTTCGTCACATGCCGCTTCGATCTGATGCCTGCTTTGTACAGGTTATTCTCGAGCTTGTGGACAGAGCCAAGCGCGAGATAGGTCTCGAAGATATGCCGGACTGTGTGTGCCTCGTCTTCGTTAACTTTCAGACCATGGCTTCCGGGCTCGGGTGCATCGTATCCCAGCGGCAGGCCGCCGCCCATCCACATGCCTTTCTTTTTGGAAGCCGCGATCTTGTCGCGGATGCGCTCGCCCGTGACCTCGCGTTCGAACTGGGCAAAAGAGAGCAACACGTTCAGTGTGAGACGCCCCATGCTGGACGTGGTGTTGAACGCTTGCGTGACTGACACGAACGACACCTGATGGCGATCGAAGATCTCCACGATACGGGCGAAGTCCATCAGCGAGCGCGTGAGGCGGTCGATTTTATAGACAACGACGATGTTCACGCGCCCTGTGGCAATACCCGCAAGCAGGTCTTGCAGAGCAGGCCGCTCCATGTTGCCACCGGAATAGCCGCCGTCATCGTAGCTTTTGGCAAGCGCCGTCCAACCTTCGGCTTTCTGGCTTGCGACATAAGCCATGCAGGCTTCACGCTGCGCATCCAGAGAATTAAAACTCTGATCCAGACCTTCGTCCGTGCTTTTGCGGGTGTAGATAGCGCAGCGCAGGCGGGGTTTGGTCATGACGCCTCGTCGCGCAGCCCGAAGAAACGGGGGCCGTTCCAACGGGTTCCTGTGGCCGCGCGAGCAATGGCCGACAGGCTGGGATATGTCTTGTCCTCCCAGCGGAACCCGTCCTGTTCCACGATGACTTCGATGGTGCGCCCCTGCCACGTCCGGCGCAAAACCGCGCCAATGCCAAGATCGCGTCCTTCGGGCACCATGGCACCACGTCGCCTGATGGCCCTGCGTGTCGCATCGTCCAGCCCGCCATATGCGGCGACCTGCAAACGCCAGGCGATGAGGTGTTGCAGAAGGCGGGCCGATCGCAGCTTTGGCGGCGGCGCGGCAAACCGGTCTTTCCAGAACGCGCGTAGGGCGTCGAGGTTGCAGGCCCCGAGATGATCGAGGTCCTGCTCCAGCTTGTTGATCCGCATCAGTTCGATCCGGTCAGATGGTACATGCGTACGCCATCGTTCTTTTGCGATGTGATGATGTGACCCTTCCGCTTGAGGGTGCCGGCCATGGCACCGCGCACAGAATGGCTCTGCCAGCCCGTGGCCTTGCAAAGATCATCAAGCGCGGCACCGCTGTCGCGCGAAAGCAAATTGAGGATGATCTGCAGCTTGGTGGTGCCATCGGGTGCGGCGCGTCTGGATTTGGACGATCGGGGCGATTTTTGGGGTTTGGCTGATCTTGTCATTGTTTGTCCTTTCGGTTGGGGCGGACCTTTCCGCCGGTACCGGGACAAGCCCGGGGATCCGGGCGCGGGGTCAGTACCGCTCGAACGCCGCGCGAAGTCCAGTGGAGAATGCGGTGTCCAGAGCGGCAAAAGCCACCGATTGCAAACGTTGGTTGTCAGGAAGCTGTGGCGTGCTTAGCCTTGGATATAGGTTTTACAAGTGAGGATCATCCCAACATGCCGAAGTGGCCCAGTACGAACGGAAACGTCCTCATTGCGATCGGAAGGGTTGCGTTTTGAGTAATGGTCCGAGACAACCCTCGCGTGACGTATCAGGGCGGTTCACCGCCGGGCAAAGTGGCAACCCGAAGGGCCGGCCGAGAAAACCCAAGGACTCTGCGGAGACGCCTCTCGAAGTGGCTTTTGGAAAAACCGTGCAGGTGACTCAAGGCGGTGAGCGGTCGGAGGTGGGTGTCGATTTTGCCATCGATCTACGGACGTTGAAAGACGCGATGGACGGCAAAGCGCGTGCGCTAAAGAAAGTCGCAGGCTGGGTGATCAAACGCGAAGAGTGGCGTCATGCGGAGCACGACAGGAAAAACCCGTCTGTGATTGAGCATGTCTTTGGCGATGATCCGGACAATGCTGAGGAGGCCTTGCAACTCCTGGACATCGCAACACGAGATTGGGATTATGATCCGTCAGACACGGAGACCGTGCGGCTGCAGCTGGCGCCCTGGGCGGTCAACGCGGCTCTGCGGCGAAAACGGAGCAGCAAGTTCAGCAAAAAAGACATTAGCGAGATCGAACGCTGCACAGCGGATGGGGCTGACATTGACTGGCCGAAGGATGTGCGACGTGAGTGATTTTGATGACCGGGAAGACGAAGAAGGGGTCGGGTATAAGAAACCACCAGCTTCCGGCCGTTTTCCAAAGGGACGTTCGGGGAATCCCAAAGGCCGCCCGAAAGGCAGCCATCGTGCGCCGCCAAAAGAAGAGGTGATGAGCCAGCTGGTCACGATACGGGATGGGGACGGGGTGCGGGAGGTCACGGCTGAAGTGGCCTTTCTGCACAAGCTTCAGGAACTGGCGCTCAAAGGAAACAGCAGCGCGGTGCGTGCCTATGAAGACCTCAAAGGCACATTGGATGCGACACACGGACGGGAAGACGCCCTGCCCAAACGGTTTGCCGTGCACTTCATCCGGCCCGGCAGTGTGAACACCGCGCTCGAAATCCTGAAGATGGCCCGCACGCGAGACCGCTACAGGGAAGGCCGCGCAACTGTGGTGCTTGAACCCTGGCTGGTTGAGGTCGCACTTAAGCGGCTTGGAGACAAACGAGTGACACGCGAAGAGCAGGAGACAGTGTGGGCTGCGACGCGCTCGCCCGGGAAAGTGAACTGGCCGGACTGGTGGCAGGTGGATGGCAAAAGCGAAGATGGCTAAGTTCCACATCACCCTAACACCGTATGGGCAGTCTCTTTCATCGCTTCGGAACTCTGGGCCGCAAGCGGTTGATCCAACCGTCCTGGCTAAAGAGTTGCGTGAGCACAGGGATGCGCCCTTGCCGGAAGACTTGCGGATGTGGCTGGCGGATTATCTGGCGGGAGATATCCGTCCGAAGCGCGGACGACCGGCGCGCCCTGCGCATGAACAGCTCCATCGGAAAGCACTTTGGCAGGTGACCTATAATCGCTACCTGACGTGGCTACAGGAGCGGCAATCGAAGGCGGGCCATCTGAATGGATGGTCTTATATCCGCGAGGCCGGCTGGTGGCAGGGGCCGCCGTCCGAGCGCGCGGCGCGCATGGTTGCCGAGCGGTTTGGGGAGGGCCATCACGCCTGGCGCTCGGTGCAGACCACCATCTCAAAAAAAATATAGCGGTTTGTTTTGAACGACGCGCGCAGCGCCAGCAATTAGGACCTTGTCCCGTTAGACCCATTAACGGAGACATCCATGAAAGACATCAATCCTCATAACGCGCGGACTGTGCAGCTTGTGCCGGTCACAAATCTCAAACCTTATTCCCGGAACCCGCGGACGCATTCGAAGAAACAGATCCGGCAGATTGCTGACAGCATCCAGGCCTTCGGCTGGACCAATCCAATCCTCGTGGATGAGGACGTTGGGGTCATCGCAGGTCACGGCCGGTTGGAAGCCGCAAAACTGCTGGGGCAGGTCGAGGTGCCTGTGCTGCAGCTCGATCATATGACCGAGGAGCAGAAGCGGGCCTATGTGATTGCAGATAACCGGCTTGCAGAAAATGCCGGCTGGGATGAAGCGCTGCTGGCCTTGGAACTGGGCGCTCTCGTAGATCTTGAGTTCGACGTCACCCTGACCGGCTTTGAAACTGCCGAGATCGACACGATGCTCAGGGTAGAAGGCACGGATGATGCTGATCCCCGGGATGACATTGCCGCGCCGGACAAAAACAAGCCTGCAGTGACATCGCCGGGGGATCTCTGGCACCTCGGGCCGCATCGGGTGCTCTGTGCCGACGCCACGGATCCGGATAACTGGTCGCTGCTCATGCAAGAGGACCGCGCCGAAATGGTCTTTACCGATCCACCTTATAATGTGCCGATCCGGGGCCACGTCTCCGGACTCGGCGCCGTGCAGCATCGCGAGTTTGCCATGGCCGCAGGTGAGATGACCCCCGAGGCCTTCTCGTCCTTCCTTGCAAAAGTCTGCGATAATATGGCTGCCGTCAGCCGGGAGGGCGCCATCCACTTCATTTGCATGGACTGGGCACATCTCT
>NZ_JAHEHZ010000172.1 GCF_024639605.1 Roseobacter sp.
ATCACGTTCTTGAGATAGGCGTAGGGTTCGACGTCGTTGAGTTTGGCGGTGGCGATCAGCGAGGCGATGATCGCCCAGCGGTCTGCGCCGCGGTCGGAACCGGCAAAGAGATGGTTTTTGCGGCCCAGTGCAACGGGACGGATGGCGCGCTCGACCGGATTGTTGTCGAGCTCGATGCGGCCGTCGTCCAGATAGAGGCAGAGTGCCGGCCAGCGGGCCAGGGCATAGCGTATGGCCTCGGCCACGCCGCCGCGCGGCGGAACCTGCCGCAGCTGATGCTCGAACCATGTCTTGAGCGCTTCGACCAGCGGACGTGCCTGGCTATTGCGCGCCTGCCGGCGCGCATCCGCATCCTGCCCGCGGATATCCTTTTCCAGTGCGTAAAGTTGTGCGATCCGGCGGAGCGCCTCGGCGGCGATCGGCGAGCCGGTCGCTTGCTCGACATCATAGAACTTGCGTCGGGCATGGGCCCAGCAGGCGGCGAGGGTGATGTCGCCACGCCGGGTCAGCTGCTCGAAGCCGGCATAACCGTCGACCTGTAGGATGCCCTTGAAGTGGTCGAGATGGCTGGCAGGGCGTTCGGCCCTGCGATCCGGGCTGTAGAAGTAGATGGCGGCCGGCGGATCGGTACCGCCCCAGGGCCGGTCGTCACGGACATAGACCCACAGCCTTCCGGTCCGCGTTCGTCCGCGGCCGGGATCGAGTACCGGGATCGGCGTGTCGTCGGCAAACAGCTTGGTGGAGGCGAAGACATGCTTCGCCAGCCGGTCATGCAGCGCCTCCAGCCACCAGCTGGCGCCACCGACCCAGTTGGCCAGCGTCGAGCGGTTCAGCCTGACGCCGTGGCGCGCGAAGATCTGCGCCTGGCGGTAGAGCGGCTGGTGGTCGCAATATTTGCTGACCAACACGTGGGCGAGCAGGCCGGGACTGGCGAGACCCTTCGCGATCGGCCGTTCCGGCGCCGGCGCCTGATGGATGGTACCGCAGCCCCGGCAGCCATAGCGGGGCCGGCGGATGCGGATGACGCGCAGCCGTGCCGGAACCCAGTCGAGCATCTCCGACACCGTCTCACCGATGGCATGGATGGCACCGCCGCAATCGGGACAGATCTCGGCATCGATATCGAGATGGACGTCCTCGCGTTCGAGATGATCGGGCAGGCCGGGAGCTTCATCCGCTGGCTTTGCCCTTGTCGCCGGCGCTTCCGGCAGGGTCGCTTCGGCGCGGGCGATATCGGCATCGACATCTTCCAGGCCGAGCAGCATCTGGTCGTTGTCGAGACGTTCGGAGCGACGGCCGAACCGGTTGCGCTGCAGCAGCTTGACGATGTGGTGCAGCCGCTCGATCTCGGCGCGGGCCTCGGCCCGCTCGTGTTCGCGTGCTGCAACAAGATCGCCGATCAGGTGATGCAGCGCTTCGACATCATCCGGCAGGGCGGCGAGATCGATCTCCATGAACCGATTCTACGCCCATCCCGGTCAGGCGCCGAACCCTATTGCACGCTTGAGTCAATTGGCCGCAGCGACCGCATCACCCTGCCAGTGCCGGCCGCCAGCGCTGTTCCGGCGCGCGCCAGTCGATGCCTTCCAGCAAGTGAGAGAGCTGCTCCGAGGTTAGGGAAAGCGTCCGTCCCGGCTCGACATTGGCTGGCCACACGAAGACGCCATGTTCCAGCCTCTTGGTGAACAGACACAGTCCCGTGCCATCCCAGAACACGATCTTGATGAGATTGGCCTTGCGCCCCCGAAACACGAAAAGATGGCCGGTAAACGGGTCCTGATGCAGCACCTCCTGGACGAGCACGGCGAGCCCATCCATCCCCTTCCTCATGTCGGTATAGCCGAAGGCCAGATGCACCTTGGTGCCGGCGGGAAGCAGATTCATGACACGGCCTCCCCATCGACGATCTCGACATCGACGAACCGCACCTGTTCCTCCTGGCGCCAGCGGCACAGCACGCGCCGGGCAATGCCGTAGCGTCGCGCCACTTCGGAGACGCTGGCGCCGGGCCGGGCGATCTCGGCCAGGATATGGGCGCGCTGCGCATCGGTGAATCGACGCCGATGACCGCTGCGTACCGGTTGCACGACCGGTGCTTCGTCCAGGTCCAAACTGGGATAAGTCACGTGACTTAAGGTGTGACCAAAGGTGTGACTATGCCTGTGACTTGGGGTGTGACTTATCCCGCCACGGCGATAGAGCAGCTTGCGTACTGGCGCTTCCGGTTCGGCTTTGAACTTGGCCCGCCAGTTGCCGAAAGCCTTCAGCGACAGGCTGTGAACCTCGCAATACTCCCGCTGATTCAAATCGCTACGCTTCCAGGCTTCATGATGCGCCCGCCAGAAAACCTCGCCATAACGAGCTCTTGGCAATGATTGGTCCGTCATTCTCGATCTCCTCTCGCTTCAACACTGTGAAGCCGAGAAAATCGGAAATCTGCCAATCATACCAAGTGTGTAGAAAATGGACGATTACCTGCTTCCGAATTTGAATACCCTGAAGTGTAAGCAAAATTCCCTGCAAGTGGTACAGAAACTCCCTGCTAAGTAATTGCCTGATACTGGGCTAAGCAATTGAATTATCGTGGAAAGTGCGGCTGTAAGGTGTGGAAAACCGCTAATTCTCCGGAATTTCCCTGCATTTTTCCCTGTTACCAGGGAAATTTTGCCGGAGACTACCCCGCTGCAGACTGCGCACACAGCCACTCAGCCTCCACTATTCCGATATTTTCCTGTCTCTCCGATTTCCTTAAATATTTCAAGAATTTAGCGGAACAAGCGCATCAGGTTGTCGCGCGAGAGACACGATTCCTGCCGCGATTTGGCAGAAAGTCTCGGTTTGCAATTTTGGCGCTTCGACTTTGGCGGAGAATGATGCAGTTGGATCGGGCTGATCATGTGGGATCTTCGAAAATTGAGGCTCATTGCCTCATCGGTATCCAAACGGCAGCCGTTTGGGCTGCCGTTTTTAGACGATCGAAACCAGTTCTATGCTGCGAGTACCTTTTCATCCCGCAAAGCTTCAATCAGCAATTCCGCAACCTTTTCCGATGAACTTGGGTTTTGCCCTGTGACAAGGCGGCCATCACGAACAGCGTATGGTTTGAAATTCTCTCCTTTTTCAAACCGGGCTCCCTTGTTCCTGAGCTCGGTTTCGAGCAGGTAGGGAACAACTTCGGTCAATCCTACCGCTTCTTCTTCACTGTCGGTGAAACAGTTGACGCGCTTGCCCTTCACCAATGTGTCGCCAGAGTTCAGTTTCGCATTGAGCAATCCGGACGGGCCATGACAAACGGCCCCAACGACCGCGCCGCTCTCATATGCCTCGGCGACAAGTTTGCCGACCGCGTCGGTCTGGGCAAAATCCCACATGGTACCGTGACCGCCGGGCAGGAAGACCAACTCGTAAGCTCCCGGATCAATCTCGGAGACCTTCTTCGTGTTTTCCAGTGCTTGCATGGACGCATCATCAGCAAGGAATCGGTCAACAGTTTCTGTTATTCTGTCTGCTGCAGCTGATTTCGGGTCCGCGGGCGGTTTGCCACCTTTTACACTTGCGAATTCTACATCAAGACCAGCGTCCCGGAATGTCCAGTAAGGAGCTGCCAGCTCTTCCCAGTAGAAACCAGTGTCGTTGCCGGTATCTCCCAGCTTTTCATGCGAGGTTACCAAAATGAGTGCTTTGATCGACATTGTAGTTCTCCCTTGTTTGTTCGAACGGATTGTTCTGCTCGGACAGATGGGTATTTCATCATGGAGATAAAGACCCTTGTCTGAGATACTTGGCTTGCTGACGTGTGAGAATCGAAAGGGGAGGTTGCTTGGCTGAAGTCCATGACCTGGTAATAAGAGACGGCCGGATCGTTACGCCAGGTCGCCTTGTTACGGGCGATCTTGCTATCCGTGATGGCAAGATAATCGATATCGGCAAAGTCTCGGGTAAAGGGCGACGCGAGATCTCTGCAGCGGGCAAATGGGTAATGCCGGGTGGGGTGGATCCGCATGCTCATATCGAACAGCTATCCGGTATGGGGCTGATGAATGCGGATACCTTCGAGACGGCAACAAGATCTGCGGTCATGGGCGGAACCACGAGTGTCATCTGTTTTGCAGCTCAGCAGAAAGGTGAGCGCCTCGTCGATACGGTCAATGCGTATGCCCAGCGCGCCTTGCGCGGCGCAATGATCGATTACGGTTTCCACATTACGATATCCGATACGAGTGTACCTTCATTTGAAGTCGATATGCAGAGATTGATTTCGGAAGGCCACCGATCTCTCAAGGTCTTTACCACCTATAATATCCGACTGGATGACGGGCAGATCCTTTCGGTCATGACCGCGGCGCGAGAACACGGCGCACTGGTATGCGTTCACGCGGAGAACGATGCAATCATCTCCCGGAGCAGGGAAGAACTTATCAAGAGTGGCAAAATATTACCTCGAGACCATGCCCTGTCACGGCCTCGAATGGCAGAGATTGAGGCCGTCGAACGGATGTGTCGTTTTGCCGAGTACCTGAACCAGCCGGTAATGCTGTTTCACATTTCGACCAAAGAGGCAGCTGAGGTGGTCGGCGCGGCGCGCAAGCGTGGCGTGCCGGTATGGGCCGAAACCTGTCCCCATTACCTGTTCATGACGGCAGACGTGCTGGATCGTTCCGACGGGGCAAAATGGATGTGTTCGCCGCCACAGCGGGAGCCGGCTGATCAGGCGGCACTTTTCGGCGCGCTGGGAAAAGGAGACCTTCAAATCGTCTCTTCGGACCACGCGCCTTACCGCTACGATGAAACGGGCAAGCTGGCAGCTGGACCCGGTGCCGGTTTCCATCAGATTGCAAATGGGTTGCCTGGCCTTGAGACCAGGTTGCCTCTTATGTTCGATGAAATGGTATCGAAAAAGAAAGATCCGATGGCCTTTGTCAGGCTGACCTCGAGCGCGCCTGCCGATATTTACGGGCTGACTTGCAAAGGGGCCCTGCAGACTGGAAAGGATGCTGATATCGCGATCTGGGATCCCGAGCGATCAGTTACCTATGGCCCGGACGATCTGCATGACAATGTCGGATACAACCCCTGGGAAGGTCGAACGGTGAAAGGCTGGCCCGAGACGGTGATCCTGAGAGGTAATATCCTGCTTGAGGGAGGGCAATTCCTGGGAAAACCGGGGCAGGGGCGTTGGCTGGCACGGGCAAGGTACGACCAGCTTAAAAGGGGAGCATAGCTCAATGCAAAGGCCGGATACCCCAGCAGAACTTGCAATCACGTTCTTCTACTATCGTGATTTGCCAGCAGCGATGAAATTTTATGAGGATGTCCTGGGTCTGTCGCTAGCCATCGACCAGGGATGGAGCAAAATATACCAGATCTGTCCGGGTGCTCATGTCGGATTGGTGGATGAAACAAGGGGCATGAACAAGTGGGCTGCAACGAAACCCGTTCAGCTTTGCATGCGTGTCCGGAACGTTGATGCCTGGTACACCTATCTGAAAGAAAGATCTGTCGACAATCTTTCGGAACTCTTTTCCAACGAGGAAATCGGAATTCGGGCGTTCGTCTTTACCGATTCCGAGGGCTATCAAATCGAGATCCAATCTGCTTTGCATACCGGAGCCTGAACCAGCAGAGGAGTCTGGTTTCAAATTTCCTTTCTGCTCATGCTCAATCCCGGGGAGATAACCATGCTTGATGAAACCGCCAGCGGAGTTTTCACAATAGCTGTCACGCCGTTCATGCCTGATGGCAGCCTGGATCTCGAGAGCATCGACCGGATGGTTGATTTCTATGTTGAGAAAGGGGCGAACGGTCTCACAATACTCGGCATGATGGGTGAGGCGGGGAAGCTGTCTTCCGATGAATCCCAGGCCGTGGTTCGTCGTACAACTGCCCGAACTGATCTGCCTGTCGTGGTCGGTGTGAGTGCCCCGGGTTTTGCCGCAATGAAGGCTCTTGCGGAATCGTCTATTGAGGCAGGTGCTGCCGGGGTGATGGTAGCGCCTCCTTCGACGCTAAAGACCGATGGCCAGATCGTCAGCTACTACCGCGGTGTTGCTGAAGTCCTTGGCGACATACCTTTTGTATTGCAGGATTTTCCGCTGATCACCAACGTGGTGATCTCTG
>NZ_JAHEHZ010000173.1:0-3385 GCF_024639605.1 Roseobacter sp.
CAAAGATTAAAGAGTTCAGAGGGATAGCCACAAGATACGATAAAACGGATTGCAGCTACGCCGCGTGTTGGAACCTTGTAGCAGCACTCATAGCATCAAGATGAATGTCCACAGACCCTAGAATAGCTTTCCGCACTGCGACTGGACGGAGGAACTCATGCCAGCTTACGTAATCGGCCAACTCAATATACACGACCCGGAAGCGTACCAAGCCTATCTTGACGGCTTCATGCCAAGCTTCGAAAGACATGGTGGAGAGTTACTGGCAACGTCGCGAGCTGAAACGGAGATACTTGAAGGGTCATGGGCGATGCCACGGACAGTCATCATGCGCTTTCCATCCATAAATAGTGCCAAGGCATTCCGGACCCTGAATATCCTCGACGAACACAGCCGGGGATGTCTGGCTATCCGGGTGAAACGGAAGCTGAACTCGACCGAAGTCATCGACGCGCTGACAGACTTGTTCATCCTGCGCGGCATCCCAGCTTACATTCGCTCTGACAACGGCCCGGAGTTCATTGCTGAGGCGGTAAGGAACTGGATTACCGCCGTCGGGGCGAAGACCGCTTACATCGAGCCGGGATCGCCCTGGGAGAACGGATACTGCGAAAGCTTCAATGCCCGTCTCCGCGACGAACTGCTCAACGGCGAGGTCTTTTACTCGCTACGCGAAGCCCGGATCATCATCGAAAAGTGGCGGAAACACTACAACACCAAACGACCCCACACTGCACTGGGCTATCGCCCACCGGCACAAGAAACCATCATCCCGATGGCAACCAGGCCTATCATGCACTAACATTCAAACTGGACCACTCAGGTGGGGCTGATCATCTGCTGGCTGCAGATTACCTGATCAGAATGGACTGGCCGGACTTGCTGCTTGCCGCGGAACGCGCTTCCGCCGATGGCTGGTCCTTCGGTCAGGCGCTCCTAGCGATTGCGCATACGGAACTGTCAAATGAACAGGCGGCGCGTGTGGCCTACAAAAGGATGGCGGCGCTGGACCCGCTTCTCGCCGAAGAACCGCGGGCATGGCTTGAGGCGCACAACATGCCTCCGGTCCTGATCAACGCCGTCGCCGTCGGATTGTCGAGGGCCCGCGACGCATCCGGCTATTGAGAGACCTGTGTATGTCTACCGCGATATGCTGTGCGCGTCCGGTTGGCCGGGATAACACCGTTCTCTTCCGGACGGTCTCAGAAAGCCGGCAGGGTCAGGTGCAAAACCGGACAGATTTTGTGCGCTCAGTACCCCGATGATTTGCGGGCAGCGGGCGGTGCAGCAACCGGAAGCAGGACGGGTCGCCAACATCGGGATTTCGCAGTCAATGGGCGCGTTGTGTTCTGCGCGATCAGGGGTGTCCGGATAAAGCGGACCCAGGGTCTGTGACGCAGAAATCAGGGCGGCGCCACAGGACGCTGCCGGCAAGCTCTCCACTTTTAGTCAGCGCCGGGCCGGTTCACTTCTGAGCGGTCCGGCGGTATCACGCATGTGCGGCACGGCGGTCACAGACGGCGGCGCCGGGCGGCCAGTGACCGGTTCTTCGGTCCTATTGCCCGGAGGAGGCGTCAAGTGCTGCCATGCTGCGCGCACGGTTGGGCGACAGAGTGAGCGTGGTTTTATAGGCCTGCACGGCTTCGTCCTGCCTGCCGAGTTCGGCAAGCATATCTCCCAGCAGCTCGCGCGCCGGCAGCATGTGGCCGGGCGTCACGGGGCTCTTTCCGATACTGTCCTCAAGCTCCGCGGCAGACCGCTGCATCTCCAGCGCGGGCTCTGTATTGCCTTCGGCCAGTTCGATCCAGGCCTGAACGCTCAGGATCTGGGCGCCGGTGAGCTTTGCCCAGTATCCCTGGCCACGCTCCTCCATTGCTGCTTTCAGCGTTTCGAGACCCGCCACCGCATCTCTGGCCGCATCAGTATCGCCGCTGCGTGCCGCCCCGAGACCGCGCGCAAACCGGTTCATCGCGACGGTCTGAGGGAACTTATCCCATGGAATCGCCGCGTGCATATCCGGTGACAGTCCGGCTGCCTGCGTCCAGTCGCCGGTTTCAAGCGCGACCCGGACCGGGGCAGCCGCCAGAGCATAGGCGCCGCCGAAGCTCACCTGGTGATTGTCGATGGCAAGCATCTCTTCTACCAGCGCCTCTGCTTTGCTGACCTCGCCGAGTTGCAGATGGCCATACACCAGATAGTCGACAGCATGCGCGTAATGGCTCTGGATCACATCGCCTGACTGCTCAAGAGCAGCCCTGGCCGAACGACTGTTGAGATCAATGGAGCGGTCCCAGTCGCCGGTACGCGTGAAAATATGCGCCGGCATATGCAGGGCATGCGGAGCGTCCGGAGCCGTCTTGTCGTAGATCTCCGCATAGAGCCGTCCGCGCTCTTTCAGCGCCGGATTATCATAGGCATGAATGGCATAGTGGATCACTCCGGGGTGCTCAGGATCTGACTTGTGCAGCGCGTCGAGCGCATCGCCGACCTGAGCATTCACGGCCACACCTTCCGGGCCACGGGGCGCGGTCGCCAGACGTGCCAGAGCCGCAAACGCCGCCGTATCGGTGTCGTCGGGGTTCTGCTCGCCTGCGTCGATCTGCGCCTGCGCCCATGCGTCGAGACGGGCACGGTAGCTGTCTGCACCGGGCGCATAGAATGCAGCGACAGCGCCGGCAAGCGCCTGTTCAACCGGGGTGCCGGTCTGCAGCCCGGCGAGTTTTGCAGCCGCGGCCATGCCCCGTTCTGTCTCCGCCTCCGACGGCGCGCCGGGCCAGAGCGGATGGAAGTTCGCCATGCCCACACCCCACTGGGCCATGGCACAGGACGGATCGGCATCCGCTGCCTTCATGAATTCAGCTTCGGCCTGAATATACATCATATTGTGAAGGAGGCTCAGCCCCTCGTTAAAGGCGTCATCAGCTTCCTTACTGCAGCTGGTTTCAAAATCTGTCAGTGCCGCAACAACAGGACCGGCCAGACAGGAAGTGCCAAGTGCAGCAACAAGGGCCAAGGCTATATTTCTGTTACGATGTGTCATGATTAGCCTCATTGAATATGGTATGGTTTGAAATGATCGGAGCCAAGGACTCGCGCGCATTATACACATTTCAGCCCTCAGCGTCCCGGATTTCAGACGGAAAACCGGCAGGTGGCAGATCTCCTGGGTGCTTCGTGACGCGCATGTGAAGCGGCGTTAAAATGTATCGGCCTGTGAATACTATCTGCGCGCTATCGACCTGCATCGACCGGGCAGATTATCCGACAAGCCAGTGGTCAAAGCGCTGGAATGGCATTTTCAAGCTCTGGCCCCCCGATCCGGATCCGGGCGGATCTGCGCGATGCGCGTCTGCACAGCCGCCGGTCTTTCTCATGCCTATGTCGA
>NZ_JAHEHZ010000173.1:3395-6111 GCF_024639605.1 Roseobacter sp.
GCGCGCGTTCCGGAACCGGACCGGACCGGCCCGCCAGAGCCGGGTATATCATCTGGTCGCTTTCGTCACTCGGGCACACGCGGAAGAAGCCAGAGCACAGATCAGAGCAGCAACGGCTGAAGATACCGCCCTGAGCGGTGACTGCATCGTCAGCCAGAAGCTTTGCCTGGAACAGGGCATGCGGGCTAAACCGGTGACGCGGGCGCTTGTTGCGGGCATGCCTGTGGGCGACGTGAGAACGCTGCAGTCTCTCGCGGTGGCAGGCGGCTGACAGCACCTCGCCCTGTTGGCCAGCGCAAGCTTCAGAAAGCGACCGCGCCCGGCCCCTTAAGAGCAAGCATGCCGCGTGCCTCATCGGGTGTTGCGACCTGCAGTCCAAGCCCTTCGATGATCTGGCGTACCTTTGTGACCTGCACCGCATTGGAGACCGCAAGCTCGCCTTTTCCGGCCCAGATGCTGTCTTCCAGACCGACACGCACGTTGCCGCCCTGCGCTGCCGCCTGCGCCGCGATCCGGAACTGGTTCGATCCCGCCCCGAGCACCGACCACAGAAAATCGGTGCCAAAAAGCCGGTCTGCCGTGCGTTTCATATGCATCACGTCGTCGGGATGCGGCCCGATGCCGCCAAGAAGCCCGAAGATGGTCTGGACAAAAAACGGCGGCCTCACCAGACCGCGATCCGCAAAATGCGCAAGATTATAAAGATGCGACGTGTCATAGCATTCGAACTCGAAGCGGGTGCCATTGCCGTAACAGGTATCAAGAACGTACTCGATATCTTTGAATGAATTACGAAAAACGAGATCGCGGGACCCCTCAAGATGCTCTTTCTCCCAGTCGAACCGGAAGTCTTTGTATTTTTTCAGCAGAGGGAAGATCGCAAAGTTCATCGATCCCATATTCAGCGAGGCAAGCTCCGGTTGAAAGGTCGCTGCCGGGGCGACCCGCTCGGCGACGGTCATGTAAGGGCTGCCGCCTGTGGTGATGTTGATGACGGCGTCGGTTGCGGCTTTGATGCGGGGCAGAAAGGCCGCAAAGCCCTCCGGTGTCTGATCAGGGCGCCCGGTTTCGGGATCGCGGGCATGCAGGTGCAGGATGGTGGCGCCTGCCTCTGCCGCCCCGATGGCCTGACCGGCAATTTCGTCCGGGGTGACCGGCAGATGCGGCGACATGGTGGGTGTGTGAATGGCACCCGTGATGGCACAGCTGATAATCACTTTGCCGCTGTCAGATCCGGATTTCATATGCAGTTCCTGTCTTCGGGTTCATCAGAGGACTTCGACATTGCCGTCAACGCCGAGCGACTGCCCGGAGAGATTGCGGCCCGCATCCGACAGCAGAAAGGCAATGGTGCCTGCGACATCCTCGCTGGTGACCATGCGGCGCAGGGACACTTTGCTGAGATACTCGCGGGTCATCTCTTCGAGCGGCACGCCGGATGCGTCGGCTCTGTCGCGGATTACCTTGTCGATCCGGGGCCCGGCAACGAGGCCCGGCAGGATCGCATTCACCCTTATATTATCGGGTCCGAGTTCTTTGGCGAGGCTCCGGGCCAGTCCGATCACCCCGAATTTCGCTGCCGAATAAGGAGTGCGGTACGAATATCCGTGCCTGCCGGCCGCCGAAGACATGCAGACCAGCGACCCGCCCCCGGCAGCTTTCAGCAAAGGTACAGCACGGCGCGCACAGAGAAACTGCCCGGTCAGGCAGACATCAATACAGGCGCGCCAGTCCGCTTCGGAGATATCCTCCACAGCGCCCGTTGGCCCGGCAATCCCGGCGTTGTTGATCAGAGCATCCAGACCGCCCATGCGCGCACTGGCGGCGCTGAAAAAGGCGTCGACCTGCTCGGATTGCGAGACATCCGCCTGCATTGCGAGGCAATCGCCAAGGGTCTTGCCCGCAGCTTTCAGGGCATCGGCATCCACGTCGCAGATGGCCACCTGCGCACCGGCACTGTGGAGAAGCCGCGCGATGGCCAGCCCGATCCCGCCCGCGCCTGCTGTGATCACCACACGCTGGCCCTTCAGGCCCGGCAGCGAAAAAGGTGTTTTGTCGCTCACAGAGACATCCTTATGTGCACCGGCGGGCGGCGGTGCTGACGCCCTTGAGCACAGCGTTTCTTACTCTGCGGGTTCGTGGCTGTCATTGCGTTGTCCTCCGCGCAGTTACCGGCGCTTTTGCCTGTAGTTAGTTTATGCCGCTTTTCCGGTTTGACCAAGCGTGCCGGGCGATAAACCCGCAGAGCCGATATCGGCAAACTCGCTCTGCGCGTCGGATTCAGCAAAGCCGGCCTGCCTGTACGCAGCAGCGCCGCCTTACAGCGTCCGGATACCCCGGCGCATCGCCGCGACGCGTTCCTCTACCGCTGGGACGGCCAAGCCAAGAATGAGCCGCATGCGCGTTTGCACAGCCGCCGGTTGCTCTGTAGCCTTTGACACCGTACCGGGCAGTTGCTTTTACAGTTCCCGGTCCCTTCAGAGGACCCCATGCACAAACGCGCTGTCATTGTTTCTGACCCTACCCCGCTCACGCGTCTGCCGGTGCTGTCCGGAAAACTGGGGATTGAGCTTTTCATCAAGCGCGATGATCTGGCCGGACCAAGCATCGGCGGCAACAAAGCGCGGCAGCTTGAGTATTACTTTGGTGCAGCCTCAGCCGCAGGCGCTGATACAATCCTGATTACCGGCGCGGTACAATCCAACTTCGTCCGGCT
>NZ_JAHEHZ010000068.1 GCF_024639605.1 Roseobacter sp.
GAGCCTGCGCTGCGGGAGTTTGCACTCTTTGACGAAGATTTCCTGCTGGTGCGTCCGGCCTCCGAGGCGGAGACGCCGGTGCCGGGGGTCTCAAGCCTCAAGCAGATGCGTCTGCTGCTGCTCGAAGAGGGGCACTGCTTTCGCGAACAGGCGCTGTCCTTTTGCAGGATGAGCGGGTCAAAACCCCGTGAGCTTATGGAGGGCAGTTCGCTCTCCACGCTGGTGCAGATGGTCGGTGCGGGTATCGGTGTGACGCTGATCCCCGAAATGGCACTGCCGCTTGAAACGCGCTCTGCGGATGTTTCGGTCAGCCGCTTTCCGCCGCCAGGTCCTGCGCGGACCATCGGCATGGTCTGGCGCAGATCCGACCCTCTTGGCGAGCAGCTGTTGCAGATCGGTGAAATCATCAAATCTGTGGCGGCAGAAAAATGTAAGCATTTTCAGACGGCTGTATGATGGCTCGTTTCTCAGAGCGACCATCGGCCAGGCGGCCCCGGGACAGTTTACGCCCGGGTGTCCGCCGGCGTACTTTGCGGACAGGCACTGTCGTGTCGGTGAGATGCACCGCCCGGACCAACGACCGTCCGCAAGGGGGCTGCGCTACCGCATTAACCCTTGCAAAGACATCGCAGGGGCGCGCAACGTGCGTCCGTTTGTAACGCAGGCCCGGCACTGGCACTCAAAGATCGCTATGGGCGAAATTTGCAGAAAGTGTTAGCTCATACCCGTGCAGAGCCAAACCATACCATACACCCGCGATCTGGTGCTCATCGGGGGCGGTCATACCCATGCGCTGATCCTCAGACGCTGGGCCACAGACCCTCTGCCGGGGACGCGTGTTACGGTCATCAACCCCGATCCACGTGCGGCCTACTCCGGGATGCTTCCGGGGTTCATTGCGGGACATTATACCCGCGATGAGCTTGATATTGATCTGGTAAAGCTGGCACAGCATGCCGGCGCGCGGCTTGTGACGGGCAGGGCCTCCGGGATCGACCGTGTGAAGCATCTCGTTCAGATCCAGGGGCATCCGGCAGTGGGCTATGATGTGCTCTCGGTCGATGTCGGGATCACCAGCGAGATGCCTGACCTTGAAGGATTCTCCCGGCATGCAGTGCCTGCGAAACCACTGAGTGCCTTCGCCGGTGCCTGGTCACAGTTTGCGCAGGAGAGCGGCCCCGCAGAAGTGGCCGTGCTCGGGGGCGGGGTCGCAGGGGTGGAACTCGCGATGGCAATGATGCACCGGTTGCGCACATCCGGGCGTGAGGCTTCCGTCACCATCATTGAAAAAAACGTGGCGCTGAGCGCGCTGGGGGACAGTGCAGCTCGGCGCATCCGCGACACGCTGAACGCCCAGAGCATCCGCCTGATGGAACACTGCACAGCCACAGAAATTCACAGCGACCGCGTGGTGCTAGACAGCGGAGCGGTTGTTGCCGCAGGCTTCGTGACGGGAGCTGCCGGGGCGCGGCCCTGGGGCTGGCTGGCCCGCACCGGGCTCGCGGATGAGGCCGGATTTATCCCGGTCGACACCCGCCTGCGCAGTCGCGATCCGCTTATCTTTGCCGTTGGAGACTGCGCAGAAATGACAGCATCGCCGCGGCCAAAGGCGGGTGTTTTCGCCGTGCGCCAGGCGCCGGTACTGTTCCGCAACCTGCGTGCTGCGCTCTCGGAGACGGGCGGGATGAAACCCTACCGCCCGCAAAAGGACTATCTGAAACTGATCTCGCTGGGACGGAAATCTGCGTTGGCCGAACGCTTCGGGCAGGCATTCTCGGGCCCGGTTCTGTGGCGCTGGAAAGACCACATCGACCGAAAATTCATGGATCAGTTCGACCGGCTGACACCGCCGTCCTCTCCGGCTCTGCCCTGGCCGCGCGCCGGCGGCGCGGGTGCGAGTACGGGCGAACAGCCGGTTTGCGGGGGATGCGGGTCAAAAATCGGGCCGCGAACGTTGCAGAATGCGCTTGGCACCGGACAGTTGGGCGATGACGCCGCTGTGCTGCAGACCGGCAGTCAGCAGCAGGTGATCAGCACCGACCACCTGCGCGCCTTTGTCAGCGACCCGGTGGTCATGACGCGTATCGCCGCCGTGCACGCGCTGGGTGATATCTGGGCGATGGGGGCGGACCCGCAGGCGGCTCTGGCCTCGGTGATTCTGCCGCATCAGTCACCGGAACTGGCCGAACGCCAGCTGGCCGAAATCATGCAGGCAGCACAGGAGGTGATGCGGGCGGCCGGCGCTGAGATCACTGGCGGTCACAGCACGCTGGGGGCCGAGCTGACCATCGGTTTCACGGTCACCGGGCTGTGCACGCGGGATCCGGTGACGCTGGCCGGGGCCAGACCCGGCGACCGGCTGATCCTGACTAAGCCTCTGGGCAGCGGCGTCATCATGGCCGCCCACATGCAGGGACGGGCGGCAGGGGCCGACGTGATCGCAGCACAGGCTGAGATGATGAAACCTCAGGGCGGTGCGGCGCGCATCCTTGCCCGCGCCTCTGCGATGACAGATGTCACCGGCTTCGGGCTGGCGGGTCACCTGCGCAACATCTGCAAGGCATCCGGCACGGGCGCGCGGATCGATACCGCCAGGGTCCCGCTGATGGACGGCGCACTGACGCTGTCGGAAAAAGGCATCCGGTCGACGCTCTGGCCCGAGAACCGCGCGGGCTTTGACGATGTGCCGGATCATCCGCGCGCCGCACTTCTGTTTGATCCGCAGACTGCGGGGGGGCTGCTTGCCGCTGTCCCGGGCGATGCAGATGATCTCTGCGCGCAGCTGTCGGCAAAAGGATACGCCGCTGCCGTGATCGGTGAGATCACGGAAGAGGCCTTTCAGATCGTGACGGACTGAAGCCAACCGGCGATACGGTCGGCCAGCGCGTCCTGAGCATCAGGTGTCAGATCAGGGGTGTCAAAGCGCGCGGCAATCAGCTCTCTGAAGACACCGGCGGATTTCTCATAGGACGGGTCATAGTGATCGGCCGCCAGCGACCTGCAAAGCGCCACACGGTCGTCGCGGTCAATCAGATCGCTCCAGAGCTGCATCAGCTCCCTGCTGCGGTGCACACTCAGCGGAGAAAGCTTGTCTCTGAGCGCCGCCCCGTCCCTCAGGACGCTTTCATACGCCTGTGCGAGATAGCGCGCCCTGGCCTCGAGCGGTGCGGAAATTTCTATGACAGGCGCAGATTTCATCGCACTCCAAAGCGCGGGGGGCAGGGTAATGGCACCGATCTTACTGCTCTCGGCCTCCACGATCACCGGCTTTGAAGGGTCCAGCCGATCAAGCGCGGTGATCAGTCCGGTCTCAAAGCCCTTCTGCGTGGGCTGTGGCATATCAAGCCCGCCCAGGAGCGAGCCGCGATGCCGGGCCATGGCCTCAAGATCGATCACCTGGATCCCCAGTGCGCTGAGCCGCCCGAGGATTTCTGTTTTGGCAGTGCCGGTGTAGCCGCCGAGGCGCACCAGCCGGACGCCCAGATCTTCTTCATAGAGCGCTTTGACAACCAGCCGGCGGTAGGTTTTGTATCCCCCCGCGATCGTCTCGGCCGGCCAGCCGATTTCGCGCAGGATCCAGGCGAAAGCGCCCGACCGCTGCCCGCCGCGCCAGCAGTAAACAAGGGGCTTCCAGCCGCCTTCATACCCGGCCAGCGCCGTGTCGATGTGCGTCGCGGCATTGCGGAAAACCAGTGCCGCACCGGTCTTCCGCGCTTCAAAGGGCGATACCTGTTTGTAAAGCGTGCCGACACGCGCGCGCTCTGCATCGTCAAGTACCGGGAGATTGATGGCACCCGGCACATGGTCTTCGGCAAATTCCGACGGGCTGCGCACGTCAATAACCTGGTCAAAGCCAGCGTTGCGCAGATCAGTGAGAGAGGACGGCGAGAACATGTCGCCCCATACCGCACTTCCGCTCAGAGTTGAAAGACGAAGCTGCTCTGCCTGCACCGGTTTGCCGAGCGGTCAGGGCTTGTCCGTCATGCTTTCCGCGGCCTGTGCCGCCTTCAGAAGGCTGCGCTTCCAGTTGGTAATGTGGGTATATGTCAGGCCGTGGGATTTGAGATACTCAGCGCCCTCGCCCTCTTCTTTCGCTTTCTCAAAGTCTGCGAGGAGTTTCTTTTTTACCTCCGGTGACCAGCGCCGCTTTCTGCCGGTCTGATGCTGTGTTCCGGTGAACGCGTTTTTCAGGCTGTCGCCATAAATCTCGGCCAGCAGGCCTGGTTTTACATCCGGCTCGCGTTCTCTCAGGTAGCCTCTGAAATCGTCTTCGAAATCGCTGAACCGGTGCAGCAATTCATCCGCCGTGTCCTTGAACCGCTCAAGCGCAGGTTTGATCTTGTCTTCCCAGACTTCGTGAAATTCTTCCTGAAGCGTTGCTTCGATGTCTTTATCGACCTGCCCGATTTTCTTTTCGTGCTCTTTGCGGATTTCCAGCAGCTCCTGAACAGATTTCTTCATCGCTGCGTCCCCGGTGTCTGAAGCGCCTTTTCTCTTGGCCATAATGCATCTCCCTTCATTGCTTACTTTATTTCACAGAGCACCACATGCGTTGATCTGTGACAAGGTCGGCAGGCTCCGGAGATGCAATCTGCCGTGACCAAAAGCGCGCGCCACGGACCGGCAGACCGGCGGGCAGGGCATCCGGCCCGATCCGGTAAGGGGTGAAGTGAAGCTCAGTCCCGCGCGGGCAGTTCAGCAGGTGGGTTGCAGTCGCCCGGTCACGCGATAGGCCAGCAGACCGATCCATTCTTTAACGCCGGTATTCAGATCGTGCAGGTGGCCTGCCAGATCCCAGCGGAGATTTTCCAGCATCTTACCACCACGATAATCTACGGGCCAGGGTATCAGGTTGCGCCAGCCCGCCGCGCAGAAAGATCCGAGCGCCCGGGGCATGTGAAAGGCGCTGGTCACCAGCAGCCAGGGCCTCTCGCCCTGATCGGGCACAAGGGCCCTCGAAAAGGTGGCGTTCTCTGCTGTCGTCCGAGACCGGCCTTCGACCAGCAGCCGGTTTTCCGGCAACCCGAGACGGCGCAGGATATCAGGGCCGATCTCAAACGCACCTTCATCGACAGGGACCAGTGCCAGTTGCCCGCCGGAATAAAGCACAACCGCATCCGGGAACCGCCGGGCAAGTTCAATGGCCACAATCAGGCGTTCGCCCGCGTCATTTACCTGCGCCAGCCGACCGGTGTATGCGGGAGACAGATCTTCCATGCCGCCCAGAACGATGATGCCCGCGGGGCCGGTAACCTCCGGACTGAAGGGGTAGGTACGCTCAAGCGGATTCAGAACCAGATTGCCGACCGGAAATGCGCCCGAGACAAGGGCCGCACAGAGCCCGACCGTCAGCCACCGCCGTGCGCCGGCAACGCGATCGCGCCAGAGCAGAAGGAGGGGCACCGCAAAAAGCACAAGCAGCAGCGTTTCCGGCCGCAGAAAAAACCAGACCACCTTGCCGGTAATAAGAAAGAGCGTGTCCAACGTTGATACTTTTCGCAGATGACTGCGGATACCCGGGCGCCCGGAGATCCGCTTTTTGCCGTTCCAATGACTGCGTTCGCCTCTGGCTCAGACAGTGTCATTGCACAGGTCAGAAAGTGTCAGCCCCCGATCTGCTTGTCGTTGCATTCGCGTGCCATTTCCATCGCTTTCTTTGTGCCGCTGAGATCGACAGTGAAACCATAATCTTTCTCGGGAAAAACGGTCATAATGTACTGCTGCGCGAGATCTTCCGCGAACTGCGGGCTGTCGCTCAGGACGTAGCCGCCAGAGTAGCCTTTGGTGATATTGCCACGCATGCCGGTCGCAGTGCCAAGGTACATGTTATCGCCGATCAGAATGGCGACGGCTTCTTCCTCACCGGATTTCAGGCTGGTTTCGCCCTTGGTAAACACACCGAGATATCCGATGCCGCGGTCTTCGGTCAGTCCCATCTGAATGACGTTCTCAGCGCCGTCGACCGCCTCGATGAGACAGGATTTCTTTTCCTGATCGATATAGACTTTCCAGCCCTCGACTTCGCCGTACCTGAGGAAAGTGTCGGCACCGGCACTAAGCGACATGGCCGCCGAAATGACCGCTGCGGTTGCAGTGATGCGAATGAAGTTCATAGTGGTTATGCTCCTCTGCTGTATCCGGAAATGCCGGGCAAACTGCCGGCGGATATCAGTTTAGTCACCCCGCTTCGACTGGTCCACCAGCATCTTTCCACGCGGGAAATCCGCCAACGTTTGAAACATTGGTAAATCCCATATCGATCAGCGTTTTACCGCTGAGAGCCGCCTGTCCGCCAGCGCCGCAGATCAGCACGATCTCGGCATCTTTTTTCAGGGCGGGATTGTGCATTTGGTGGGTGTCGTCAGCTCTGAACTCGATCATACCGCGGGCAATCCGCTCGGCACCGGCAATCGTGCCGGAGGCCGCAATATCGGCACTGTCCCTGACATCGACAAAGAGCGTGCCACCGGATTTGTGTTTGGCAATGCCCTCTTCGGCGGAAATTTTCGGCACGACGGCGTTGGCTTCTTCGAGATAGTCTGCGGCGGTTTTCATAAGGCAACCCTTTTTATCTGATACATGGTGTTCCCGGGCCTCCCTGGCCGCGGATGCCGGCCGGAGTTTGTGCCGGCGGCGGTGATGAGCTTCTCAGGATTTCCCGGCGCTGTACAGGGGAACCCGGCCGGCATCAGTCTGCGGTCGATACGATACTTCCGGGAACAAAAGCCAGTATCAGAAGGCTTCTTTACTGACCCCGCACCGGTGCCGAACATGCGATTGACGCAAACACAGCCATCGTAATTGCACGGCCCGCTTGTGACGGGTACGACGCGCAAATTGCCCTCAGCGCGTCGCGAACAGAGATCCGAAACCGTCGCATAACTGACGCAAACCGGAAATAAGAAAGGGGTTATGGTCGCGTCTTGATAATCCGCGGATCAGGTGTATCGTCGCATCGTCGAACAATCGGCGCGGGTCCCAGGATACTGCGCTTCAGGACAAAGCACCAGAAAAGGTGCAAGGGAGGAAAAATGCAAAAATCCATACTCGGCGCTCTCGCCGTTTCCACAGTGCTGTCGCCGGTCGCGGCGATGGCGGAGACCGAAATTCAGTTCTGGCACGCCTTCACCGGGCGGCTGGGAGAGCTGGTTGCGGCACAGGTGGACGCGTTCAACGCGGGCCAGAGCGACTATACCGTTGTGCAAAGCCACAAGGGCAACTACTCCGAAACGCTGAACGCCGGCATCGCGGCTTTCCGGGCGGGCGAACAGCCGCATATTCTGATGGTTTTTGAGGTCGGCACGGCGACAATGATGTCGGCCAGGGGGGCCACGCGTCCTGTCTATGAAGTCATGGCGCAAAGTGGCGCAGAGTTCGACCCGGACGCCTATATCGGGTCGGTGAAAGGCTACTACACCACCACCGAGGGCGACATGCTGTCCCTGCCTTTCAACTCCTCAACCCCTGTTTTGTGGGTGAACCGCGATGCCTTTGAAGCGGCAGGCGTTGATCCCGACACCGACCTGTCGACCTGGCAGAACGTTGGCGAAACGCTTGACGCGCTGAAAGCCGGCGGCTCTGAGTGCCCGCTGGTCACCGCCTGGCAAAGCTGGATCCATCTGGAGAACCTGTCGGCCTATCATGACGTGCCCTTTGCCAGCCAGGACAACGGGTTTGCCGGTCTCGATACGGAGTTGATGCTGAACGGCGAGGCACAGGTCGCCCACCTGACCGCGATGGGCGAATGGGCCCGGGACGGCAAATTCATCTACACCGGCCGTCGCAATGAAGGTGGTGCAAACTTCCGCTCCGGCGAATGCGCGCTCTTTACAGAAAGCTCTGCCGGCTATGCCGGGATCAAAGCCGAAGCGGAGTTTGATTTCGACGTCCGGCCTCTGCCCTACTGGGTAGGCGTCGGAAATGCGCCGCAGAATACGATCATCGGTGGTGCATCGCTCTGGGTAATGGAAGGCCATGAAGAAGAAGAATACGCCGGCGTAGGTGAATTTCTCGCATATCTGTCATCAACCGATGTGCAGGCACAGTGGCATCAGGACACCGGCTATCTGCCGATCACGACAGCCGCCGGCGAGGCGACACGCGAGGCCGGGTTCTATGACGAAAACCCCGGTACCGATATCGCCGTGATCCAGATGACCGCCAAAGAGCCCACCGCCAACTCCAAGGGTCTGCGTCTGGGGTCCTTTGACCAGATCCGTGGCATCATTGACGAAGAGCTCGAGGCAATCTGGGCCGGTGACAAATCCGCTCAGGAAGCGATGGACAGCGCTAAAGAACGCGGCGACGCGCTGTTGCGCCGGTTCGAATCCGCTAACTGATAAAACACCGGACAGGGCGGGCCTGAAGGTCTGCCCTGTCTGCAGGGGGGATCAATGGAAAAAAGGGTCAGGTTTCGCGGCTGGTTGCTGCCGCTGCTGCTGATTGCGCCGCAGGTGGTGATCTCGGCTGTGTTCTTTTTCTATCCCGCGGGCCAGGCGATCTGGCAATCGCTCTTTATCCCGGACCCCTTCGGCCTCTCGATGCAATACGTCGGTCTGGGAAATTTTGAGTTCCTGCTCTCTGATCCCTTCTACCGCGCATCCTTTGTGACCACGGCGGTTTTTTCGGTCCTCGTGACGCTCTGCTCTATGTTGCCTGCGCTGTTTCTTGCAGTCATCGCCGACCGCCTGATCAAAGGGTCCGGCGTTTACCGGACATTGCTGATCTGGCCCTATGCCGTGGCACCCGCGATTGCGGGTGTGCTGTGGCTCTTTATGTTCAACACCCGGGTCGGGGTAGTCTCGTGGTATCTGGGGCATCTGGGTTACGACTGGAACCACGTTTTGAATGGCGGTGAAGCGATGGGGCTTGTGGTTGTGGCCTCCGCCTGGGGGCGGATCAGCTATAACTTCCTGTTTTTCTTTGCGGCCCTTCAGGCCGTGCCGAAATCGGTGATCGAGGCCGCGGCCATCGATGGCGCGCATTTCTGGCTGCGGTTCCGGACCATTGTGCTGCCGCTTCTGTCGCCCACAACCTTCTTTCTGCTCGTCGTCAACATCGTCTATTCTTTCTTTGAGACCTTCGGCGTGATCCACACGATCACCGGCGGCGGCCCGCAACAGACGACCACGATCCTGGTCTACAAAGTCTATTCCGACGGATTCGTGAGCCAGGATCTTGGCTCGTCTGCGGCACAATCGGTGATCCTGCTGATCGTTGTCGGATTGCTGACCGTGCTGCAGTTTAAATTCATCGAAAAGCGGGTGCATTACTGATGGCGCGCGAAGTCCACGGCATGGTCGAAAAGCGGGGATCGGGCCTCTGGCTCACGCATGTCTTCATGATCCTCGGTGTGCTGGTGATCTTTTTTCCGATCTGGCTGGCTTTCGTTGCCTCCACGGTCACCCAGGCCGATATCATCCGCCCGCCCATGCCCGTCTGGCCTGGCGATCAGCTCTGGATCAACTATAAAAACGCGTTCTTTTCCGGCATCAACGTGCCCGTCGGGACGATGTTGTTCAACAGTCTCGTAATGGCGATCGGGATTGCGGTGGGTAAAATAATCATCTCGCTGCTCTCCGCATTTGCGATCGTCTATTTTAAATTTCCGGGTCGGAACCTGTTCTTCTGGCTGATCTTCCTGACCCTGATGCTTCCCGTAGAGGTGCGGATCGTGCCCACATATGAGGTCGTGGCGGGTTTCGGGATGCTGAACTCCTATTCGGGGCTGATCTTCCCGCTGATTGCCTCTGCCACGGCGACGTTCCTTTTCCGCCAGTTCTTTCTGACCATCCCGGATGAGCTGGCCGAGGCCGCCCGCGTGGACGGCGCACGCCCCATGCGGTTCTTCTGGGACATCGTTGTGCCGATGAGCCGCACCAATATCGCCGCCCTTTTTGTGATCCTCTTTATCTATGGCTGGAACCAGTATCTGTGGCCGCTGCTGATCACCACCGACCCCGAAATGAACACCATCGTCATGGGCATCAAACAGATGTTTCCCACCGGCGATGATTTTGCCCACTGGCCGACGATTATGGCGACCTCGATCCTTGCGATGATCCCGCCGGTGATCGTTGTCGTGGGCATGCAACGGCTGTTTATCCGCGGCCTTGTAGACAGCGAGAAATAACACATGGCGACGGTTTCCCTGCAGGACATCAAGAAAAGCTTTGGCCCCACGGATGTGATCCATGGCATCAGCACCGATATCGCCGACGGCGAATTCATTGTCATTGTCGGGCCGTCGGGGTGCGGGAAATCCACGCTTCTCCGCATGGTCGCGGGGCTTGAGACGGTCACGGCGGGCGATGTCATGATCGGCGGCGCGCGGGCCAATGACAAAGAACCGATGGACCGCGACATCGCAATGGTGTTCCAGA
The DNA here is from genome assembly GCF_024639605.1 of Roseobacter sp. Lineage (GTDB taxonomy): Bacteria > Pseudomonadota > Alphaproteobacteria > Rhodobacterales > Rhodobacteraceae > Roseobacter. The sequence goes on from NZ_JAHEHZ010000068.1 coordinate 10,383, forward strand.
ACTACGCGCTTTATCCGCATATGTCCGTGCGCCAGAACATGGGCTACGGGCTGAAAATTGCAGGTCTGCCTAAAGACGAGATTACGGCCAAGGTGCTCAGGGCGGCACAGATGCTGCAACTTGAACCTCTGCTGGACCGCAAACCCAGAGAACTCTCCGGCGGACAGCGCCAGCGCGTTGCCATGGGGCGCGCCATCGTGCGGGAGCCTGCCGTTTTCCTCTTCGATGAGCCTTTGTCGAACCTTGACGCCAAGCTGCGGGTGCAGATGCGTCTGGAGATCAAGGAGCTGCAGTCCGAACTGGGCATCACGGCGCTTTACGTGACCCACGACCAGGTCGAGGCGATGACGATGGCTGACCGGATGATCGTCATGAACGCTGGCATTGCCGAGCAGATCGGTACCCCGCTCGAAGTTTATGAGACCCCGCGCACGCTTTTTGCCGCGCAGTTCATCGGCAGCCCGGCGATGAACATTCTGGATGCTCAGATAAAAGACGGCTACGTGATGCTGGGAAGTGAGCGCATCGTCGAGGCCGGCGGGCCCGACGGGCCTGTGAAATTTGGCATCCGACCGGAACATCTGATCGCCGGAGACACCGGCCCCATCCGGGTGAACGCGAAAATGGCCGAACCGCTGGGTGCCAACACTTTGCTGCATTGTGAACTGGCCGGGACAAACGAAAGTTTCACCGCCAGCCTGCCGGGCGTTCATACCCTGAACCGCGCGGATTCCGCCCTGCGGTTTTCGATCCAGCCGGGTAAATCGCATCTCTTTGACGTGGGCACGGGCCTGCGCCGCACAAAGTAAGCAGCGGGCCGGGCGGCGAAATCATCCCTCACTCTGCGTCCGGGCAGGTCAGAGACCTGCCGGCTGCCCGGGGCAGAAACCGGTAGCCCGGGCTCTGAGCAGCTTTCACTGTCGCGGAACACAGGCAGATAACTTTCGAGGCCCGTCACGAAATACCTGACACCCCTCGTCATGGCCGCGCTCCTCGCGGGCTGCGCAATTCATGATCCGGCTGATGTTGCAGGCAAACTCATCCCGGAATTCGACCAGGGTGAGCGGCTGATGATCGCCTGTCAGAAGAATGGATCCGGATGCCCCGGATATGAGACCTTTAAACAGAAGTGGGGGCGGGAGGTCGATTATCTCACCACTTTCGAAGCGGCACTGGCGACCCACAAGGCCCGGATCGCACGCGGATACAGCGTATAGCGCGCCATCCGGTTTCTTCCGATCCGTGGTTACAGAACGGCAGGGGGCAGGGGGCAGGGGCGGGTACCAGAGATCACAAGACACATTGCAGCGTAAAAGGGCGGTCAGCCCGGTGCGTATTCATGTCTGGCGTCGCGCACTGTGCGCCGTCCCTTTTCACAGCGGCAATATCGTCTGCCGTACTGTCATTAAAGTTGAAATCAGCCGTCCCCGTCACGCTGAGGGATATGGCACTGTCCGACACCGGGACCGCTGGTATCGGACCGGTGCGCGCCTCCGGGCGGCAGGCGGTACCGGCATTTCTGCGGCGTTGAAATAACCACCTTGTAAATCTGAATATTCCGGATAGCTTTTGACCTCTGGGAGGAAAACTACATGAAACTGATGAATACACTTCTGTCCGGCGCAGCTCTTGCCGCCGTTCTGACACTCGCCGGTCCGCTGGCAGCACAGGATTGCCCGCGCGGCGATCTGGACCAGCGTTTCTGCGACGTTGACGGCGACCTGATCGCGGACACGCCAACGGATCCGGCCGAACTGGTGGATCCCGACACGCTGATCTTTGCCTACACTCCGGTCGAAGACCCGGCGGTTTACAAAGAAGCCTGGTCCGATTTCCTTACGCACCTGGAGGCTGAAACCGGCAAGTCGGTTGTCTTCTTCCCCGTGCAGAACAACGCGGCGCAGATTGAAGCGATGCGGTCGGGCCGTCTGCATATCGCGGGCTTTAACACCGGATCTAACCCGCTGGCGGTGAACTGTGCGGGCTTTAACCCCTTTACGATCATGGCCTCCGAGGACGGCAATTTCGGCTATGAGATGGAAATCATCACCTATCCGGGCTCCGGCATCGAAAAGGTAGAGGACATCAAGGGCAAGCAACTGGCCTTTACCTCGCCTACATCGAATTCGGGTTTCAAAGCACCAAGTGCTATCCTGAAGGGTGATTTCGACATGCTGCCCGAGCGTGATTTTGAACCTGTCTATTCCGGCAAGCATGACAACTCGATCCTCGGCGTCGCCAACAAAGACTACATGGCCGCCTCGATTGCGAACTCGGTGAAAGCACGGATGCTGAGCCGGGATGTGATCACCGAAGACCAGGTCGTGACGATCTACAAATCGCAGACCTTCCCGACAACTGGTTTCGGAACGGCGCACAACCTCACACCTGAGCTGAAAGAGAAGATCAAAAACGCGTTCTTCAATTTCGAGTGGGAGGGTACAAGCCTGCAGGCAGAATTCGAGAAGTCGAATGAAGGCCAGTTCCTGCCGATGACCTACCAGGAATTCTGGGAAGTGATCCGCAAGATCGATGCGGCGAACGGCGTCAGCTATTCCTGCGAATAAACACTGATCTGGCGGGCCTCAGGGCCCGCCGTTTCCAAAAACAATAACCGGGGCGGGGGGAGCTTTCATGCTGCGTCTTGAGAAGCTGGTGAAAACCTACAAGACCGGGGATCAGGCGCTGAAGGCCGTTGATCTTGATGTACCCGAAGGCCAGGTGCTGGCGCTGATCGGGCCATCGGGTGCCGGTAAATCCACCCTTATCCGCTGCATCAACCGGCTGGTAGAGCCGACATCCGGCAAGGTGTACCTCGGTGATGTCGAACTCACGGGGCTGTCATCGGGTGCGCTGCGCCGCGAACGCCGCCGGATGGGGATGATCTTTCAGGAATATGCGCTGGTTGAGCGGCTGACCGTGATGGAGAATGTTCTCTCCGGTCGCCTCGGGTATGTTGGTTTCTGGCGCAGTTTCCTGCGCAGATTTCCGCAATCAGACGTGGATGAAGCATTTCGCCTGCTCGACCGGGTGGGGCTGGTGCATATGGCCGACAAACGCGCCGATGAGCTTTCCGGCGGTCAGCGCCAGCGGGTCGGCATCTGCCGTGCACTTATTCAGAACCCGGCGCTGTTGCTCGTCGATGAGCCTACGGCTTCGCTGGACCCGAAAACCTCGCGCCAGATCATGCGGCTGATCTGTGAGCTCTGCAAAGAGCGCGGGCTTGCCGCCATAATCAACATCCATGACGTTGCACTGGCTCAGATGTTCGTGCAGCGCGTGATCGGGCTGCGCCTTGGTGCCGTTGAATTCGACGGTCTGCCCGAAGAACTGACACCTGATGTTCTGACCACGATCTACGGCGAAGAAGACTGGGAGGCGACAATAGAGAAAGTCGATGACGAAAGCGAGGCCGCCGAATGAGCGAGCTGCAGACCCTCGTCGGCAAGCCCTGGAAAAAACCACCCTTTGTGCAGCGCACCTGGCTGCGCTGGGCGCTGCTGATCGGGTTTGTGGTGTATCTCCTGGCCGCTTTCATGACGATCGAGGTAAACTGGGCGCGGGTCTACGAGGGTCTTGAGCGCGGCAAACAGTTTGTGCTGGCCTTCACGAGCCCGGACTTTACCTCCCGCTCCGGCGATATATGGGAGGGCATGATCGAGAGCATCATCATGACCGTCGCCTCCTCGGTCGTTGGCATCGCCATATCCATTCCGATTGCCCTCGGGGCTGCGCGAAATATAGCGCCATTGCCCGTCTATCTGATCTGCCGTTCGATCATCGCGGTCAGCCGCGCGCTGCAGGAGATCATTGTGGCTATTCTGCTGGTGGCGATCTTCGGCTTCGGCCCTCTTGCGGGCTTCCTGACGCTGAGCTTTGCCACCATCGGCTTTTTGTCCAAACTGCTGGCCGAAGATATAGAAAGCATGGACCGTGTCCAGGCCGAGGCGATCAGGGCCTCAGGTGCAAAGTGGACGCAGTGGATTAACTACGGGGTGCAACCGCAGGTCATGCCGCGCCTGATCGGACTGTCGATCTATCGCCTCGACATCAATTTCCGCGAAAGTGCGATCCTTGGCCTGGTCGGTGCGGGCGGGATCGGCGCCACGCTCAACACGGCTTTTGACCGCTATGAATACGATACCGCGGCCGCAATCCTGCTGATGATTATCCTGATCGTCATGGCACTTGAGTACCTGTCGGGCATCATCCGCGAGAGGGTGCAGTAATGCCGGTTCAGGACCTGAAAGGCCGCCCGGTCTGGCAGAGGCGCTCGGGCAGCGAAAGTCTCGCACACTGGGTGATGTGGCTGATTGGCGTGGCGATCTTCGCATATTGCTGGCAGCAGATTTCCGCGGCGACCACCTGGTTTTTCGTCTGGGACGCGCCGCGCATCGCCGATGACATCTGGTCCCGCGCGACACCGCCCCGCTGGGAGTATATCACCCAGCTGGGCAAACCGATCTGGGACACGATCAACATCGCAACGCTGGGCACGATCATTGCCCTGATCCTGGCGGTGCCAGTGGCCTTTCTGGCGGCGCGCAACACGACGCCGTCGCGCTTCATAATACGGCCCGTTGCCCTGCTGATCATCGTCTCCACCCGTTCGATCAACTCGCTGATCTGGGCGCTGCTGCTGATCGCCATCATCGGCCCCGGTGTTTTTGCCGGGGTTATCGCAATTGCTATCCGCTCAATCGGGTTCTGCGCCAAGCTGCTTTACGAGGCCATTGAGGAGATCAATGAAACGCAGGTCGAGGCGATCACTGCCACCGGTGCCTCACGCTGGCAGGTCATGGCCTACGGCATCGTACCACAGATCCTGCCTGCCTTTGCCGGCATCGCTGTTTTCCGCTGGGACATTAACATCCGCGAAAGTACTGTGCTGGGGCTTGTAGGCGCAGGCGGTATCGGGTTGCAGCTTTCGTCTTCGCTCAATGTCCTTGCCTGGCCGCAGGTGTCGCTGATCCTGCTGGTGATCCTGGCGGCGGTCGTCATCTCGGAATGGGTCTCTGCCAAAGTGCGGGGCGCGATCATTTGAAGATGGAAGAGGCCTTCTCGGCGTATGAGCGGGTGCGTGCGCGCCTCCCGGACATAACGCGGGAAGGGGCCTGCCAGCGGCTGGCTGATCTGGATGCTATCGCGGATGACACGGACGTTTTTCTGCTCGACGCCTTTGGCGTGCTGAACATCGGCGAAACGGCCATTCCCGGTGTGCCGGAGCGTGTCGCGGGCCTGCAAAAGGCGGGCAAGCGCGTGATTGTCGTGTCCAATGCTGCCGGAAATCCGCACGCCGGCCTGATGCAGAAGTACCGGCGTCTCGGATATGATTTTGATCCGGACGATGTGATAACAAGCCGCAAAGCGACCCTCGCGGGGCTGGCTGGCATGCCCGGAATCCGGTGGGGTCTCATGGCCACGGAGAGCCTCGGTCGTGACGATCTGGAACATCTCGACATCACGTATCTGGCAGAGGATCCTACCGCTTACGACGCGGCCGAAGGCTTCATCCTGATGGGCAGCGCCGTCTGGACCGGGCAGCGCCAGGCGCTGCTGGAGGCCTCTCTTCTGAGAAATCCGCGTCCGGTCATTGTGGGCAATCCCGATATCGTGGCGCCCCGCGAAGTCGGCTTTTCTGTAGAGCCGGGAAATTTCGCGCATCAGCTTGCCGACGTCACCGGCGTGGAGCCGCGCTTTTTTGGCAAACCCTTCGGGAATGTTTTCGATCTGACATTTGCACGGCTGGGCCGCTTTGATCCGGCGCGCACCGTGATGGTGGGTGACAGCCTTCACACCGATATTCTGGGCGGGCAGGCCGCAGGCATTAAAACAGCACTGATCGCCGGATATGGTTTTTTCGCCGGTCATGAGGTTGAAGGTCCGATCAGAACGTCAGGCATCCGGCCGGATTATATCCTCGCGCGCCCCTGATGCCCTGGCGTTCAGAGGCTGAATTCTGTGACGCCACAGGCAGCGGGACACCGGACGGCTGTGGTCTCCGACAGAGCGGAGACCCGGTCGCCTCTTCCGCACAGTGCGGTGACAAGCCGGCCATCCTGCCCTGAGCGGCCCGGTGATGGTGTGTGATCAGCGGCAAAGAGCTTTTCTGCAAGCGGGGCAAATCGCTGGTAAAATGTTGACCGACTGCATCAGCGCGGCGTCTGACGAGGCTTCAGGCCATGAGCCTTGTGTGACAGCCCGGCCCGAAGGCGGAAAGGCATCGGGCAGATTTCCAGGGCCATGCCGCGCAACTCTGAAAAGTGTGATAGAGTAAATCGCGAATTCTGAATTCTGGCATTAAGCATTAACGCGGATTTTGCACCTGCAGGAGCGGAGGGAGACGGCCAGTGCCAAGACAACACGGATCGGCCCTGCGGGCCCTTCGCGCCAGGGAAAATGAAAGGTCTGCTGAAGAGATCGCTGTGACATTTGCGGGCCGGGGCTCTGATGAAATTGCAATCCTCGCATATAATGCTGACGCCAAAGCAGTCGCCCTTGATCGCGCAACGCTCCGGACTTTTCTCAGGGGCATCACTCTCCCTGCCAGCGATGACGCCGGTGCGATTACAGAAGCTTTGTCGCGCGTACAGATTTATGATGAATTTCTCGAAGGGGTGAAACACGCAGAGCATGACCCCGAACTGCTTTCAGCACTGGGCGAGGCCATATCCGCCGGCAACCCGTCAAATAAGCGCACGGATACGACATTACCTGCGGCATATACCTATCTTGGCCAGTTTATTGCCCACGACCTGGGGCGATTGTCAGTCGTTGAAAACCGCGGGACCATGAACCTCAGAACACCGGCGCTGGATCTGGACAGTGTTTTCGGACAGGTGGATGCACAGACACACGGCCTCGCCGGAACATCCGCAACTCACGGCCTTTTGTCGCTGGGCAACACAAGTGCCGCCCACGCCGATCTGCGGGATCATCCCCGGTCTCCGCAGGGCGAAGCGCAGATTGCCGATGCACGGAACGATCATAATCTTGCGGTTGCCCAGCTTGCGGTGGTTCTGACCCGGTTCTACTGGAAGATGCAGCAATACCACGGGGGCGACGATCAGGCGGCAAGGCGCGCAACCGTGCGTCATCTCCAGCATGTCGTTCTCTTTGACTATCTGCGGCTGGTGATTGATCCCGACACATATGACGATGTGATCGCCAACGGGCCGGCCTGCGTGACAGCCAACCCGTTCTTAGTATCCCGTGAGTTCTCCATGGCTTGCTTCAGAGTGGGACACAGCATGGTGCGTGACCGTTATCGTGACTGGAGCGAGAACTCTGCTGGTCTGACTGACCTTCTGGAACATGTATACAGTAACGGCGACGGCAAGCTTGAGGCCGTGCAGATCCGCGGCGCGACAGAACACCGTCTGAGACAGGACTGGGCGGTACACTGGAGCAGCATGATCAACCGACCGGGGATCGCGGATACTCCGGTTAATTTTGCGCATCGGGCGGGTGAACAACTCGCTGAGGCCCTTAAGGCACTGAGCGCGGATTCCGTCGATGAAGTGCTGGTACCCGGTGCGCCGGTCATGGCGGGCAACCCACCCGTCTTCAGTCTGGCTGTGCAGACACTGCTGCGGGGCGGGCAGGTCGGTTTACCGGATGCACAGTGTTTTCACGCGGCGCTCCGGGCTAAACTGAAAGGCGACTTTCCTGATATTCTGACAGGTGATCAGATCGCGGATGTGCACTCGCCGGAACTGAAGGCGTTCCTGACCGACGGAGCGGGTCAGATATTCAGAACCAGCACACCCTTATGGTTTTATTGTCTCCGGGAGACTGCTGTGTTTCAGGAAAAGTGCGGCAGCCTGTTCGGACCAGTGACCGGACGTGTTATCATGGAGACCGTCTACGCTGCGATCGCCGAAGATCCGGAAGGTATCCTGAACAGCCCGTCCTCCGGACCGAAGGATGCTCCGATCAGCGAGCTGAAGAACGGCAATAACAAGTTCGGTCTGGTTGAACTTATTGATTATGCGACAAAAATCTAGTTTTACGTCCAGAGGAGAATGAAAATGCCTTCAATTATCTGTAAATCCAAAGATCAGGGCCTGAGTGACAGAGCCAGGCTTCGGAAGGGTCTCGTTTTTCTGGGAAAAACATATTCAGAAAAACTCCAGACAACTAACGGTGCAGCCAAAGCTGTCGCTGCAACACTTGATACCTGCGTTCAGAGTAACGACCATGACCTCATGGTCAGGGTAAACCAGCTCGACACTGTCATCACCAGCGTCGCACAGGTCGGAAGCAGCGATAACATACAATGTGAGAATAACGGCACCAAAATACTCACAATCAACGTGGCCGAAGATGATGACGGCAATCAGAAAAAGATGACTGTTGTCGTCCCCGGGGATCTTTCTGATGTTTCTGATCCGCAGAACCTGTACACGGACACGGTTGCCGAAGACATCGATACCCTCTTCAGCAACGGCGCCGATGCTGATGTTGACGCTGCTGCACAGTACACGCTCGCCTCAATCTCATTCCGTCGCTGTCGCTGATACAGGTGCTTCAGGGGCCTGGTCAGGCTGTGTTGTCAGGTCCGGCCGGCTCAAAGCGAGCCTGTCTGTGAGACGGGCATCTGCGCACCTCTGTCCTGTCCTGATAACAAGGGCACCACCACTGTCCCGTGTCTGTTGACCCGCAGCTTCAGGTAAAAGCTGTCAGACCATTACGAAAATTGAAAGCTGCGTTGACCATGCTGACGGGACCAGCAGACTGATATTGCCGCATCCACCAACGAGGGATGCGGCCTGCTTTTACATGCTGCGCACCGGTTTTTACCCGTCAATCTGTGCACACGTTCGTTCGCGGTTCACGAGCGCATCGTCAAATCCCGCGATCATCTGTCCTCCCGCGGAAATCTGCGCGGTGAACACCAGGTCAAAGCTGTGCAAGGTTTCTTCTGAAAAACTGTTCTGAAAACCTGCTGTCACTAAAGCCTGCATCAATTTTTTTGCGCTCAAATGACATCGCAATCTGTCCATGGTCAGCAGGAATAAATCTGTAGGTGAGCATACTATCCTGAAAAATCCGCGCAGCAGCTGCAGAGCCCTTGGTGATAACATTCGCGATCCCGTGAATTTTTCCATCACCAGCGCTCAGGATACCGGTGATACCGGGTGGTTTGCCCGCGCCAGCCGCAGCCTGCGGAACGGG
>NZ_JAHEHZ010000174.1 GCF_024639605.1 Roseobacter sp.
CCGCCTATTCTCAGCAATATCTGCAACGCCTCGGCGGCACCGTGGATGCGCTTGGCGAAGTGGTGCGCGACTTTGACACCTCTGCCGCGGCGCTGGGGCTTAGCCGTGCCGATGCGTTGGCACAGATGACCGGGTCCGCCTTTGTGACCAGCCGCAGGGCCGATATGGAGCGGACCTTTGCCCGTCACGCGGCTCTTGCGGCTGATCTTGCAGTACTGGAAGATCTTGGCCCCTTCATGCGCGCGTGGAATGCGCCCCGGATGACCGACCCGCAAATCGCCTCCCGCGCATGGCAGGCCTTTCGCCCGGTGCTCCCGCTGGAGCTTGCTACGCTCATCTTTGCCGGTGCAGGGTTTGCCGCCACATGGTTTGCCCTCTGGTTCTGCCGGATGCTGATCGTGCCGTCGCGCCGCCGTCGGCCGATGACTGCTTGACCCGCCCTGGCCAAAGCATCAGGTTGCGCGCAACGTTGCAGACCGGGAACTGATATGGCCGGACAAACCGCCCCCTTTGCCGCATTTGAGTGGATGATCGCCTGGCGCTATCTGCGTGCCCGCCGGGCCGAGGGGGGCGTCAGCACGATGACCTGGATCAGCCTCATCGGCATTACGCTGGCGGTCTTTGCACTGATCGCGACGCTGGCTGTGCGCTCAGGCTTCCGTGCGGAGTTTGTGGGCACGATCCTCGGTGCTAATGCGCATGTAACAGTTTATACCTTTGGTGAGGTTGATGCGACGGGCCGGGTGGACCGCAGCATTACGGAATTCGATGACATGGCTGCGCGCCTTGCCGCCGTGCCGGGTGTGACCCGTGCCGCGCCGCTCATCCGCGCGCAGGTGATGGGTGCGGGGCAGGGGCGCAACTCGGGCATCGACCTTTACGGCATCGCCGCGACGGATTTCCAGAGCCTGCCTGGCATTGCCGGTTCTGATGCAGCACTGGGTGATATCAGTGCCTTCGAGGATGGGATCGCGCTGGGATCCGGGCTTGCCCGTGAGCTTGGCGTGGGCATCGGCGATAAAATCCGGCTCATTTCACCTGACGGGGTGAAAACCGCCTTTGGCACGTCGCCGCGCATCAATGCCTATGACGTGGTCTTTATCTTCTCCGCAGGCCGCTATGACATCGACCGCACGCGCGCCTATCTGCCATTCGAAGAGGCTCAGGTGTTCTTCAATAAAGAGAACACCGCAGATGAGATCGAGGTGATGATCGAAGAGCCCGAAGCCGTCGATCTTATCACGCCTGCGCTTTTGCAGGCGGCGGGACCAGGCACCCAGGTCTGGACCTGGCGCGACGCCTCGGGCGGGTTCCTGCGCGCGCTTGAGGTTGAGGACAACGTTATGTTCATCATCCTGTCGATCCTTGTGCTGATCGCGGCGATGAATATCGTCTCCGGGCTGATTATGCTGGTCAAGAACAAGGGGCGCGATATTGGTATTCTGCGCACGATGGGGCTGAGCGAGGGTTCTGTGCTGCGGGTGTTTTTCATCTGTGGCGCATCGACAGGCATCGCCGGCACACTGATGGGGGTGATCCTCGGTTCGCTCTTTGCGCTTTATATCGATCCGATTTTCTCTTTTGTGAACATGATGATGGGCGGTGGCGTCTGGGATCCGGCGATCCGGGGTATATATGCCCTGCCGGCGGAACTGCATCTTGATGATGTGCTCTCGGCCATGGCGTTGTCGCTGGGGCTGTCTTTTGTGGTCACGATCTTTCCGGCCCGTAAAGCGGCGCGGATGAATCCCGTAGAGGCCCTGCGGTATGAGTGACCCGGTGCTGTCCCTCAAAGGCATCACCAAAGCCTATAATACCGGACGCCCCAATGAGGTGACGGTGCTGCGCGGTGTCGGTCTGGATCTCGCGCCGGGGGAAGTCGTGGCCCTTGTCGCGCCTTCAGGGGCAGGTAAATCGACCCTGCTGCATATCGCGGGTCTGCTGGATACGCCGGATGCGGGAACGGTGCATATCGGCGGTGAGGATATGACCGGACGCTCCGACGGCAGACGTACCGCGGTGCGGCGCTCGGATGTCGGGTTCATCTATCAGTTTCACCATCTCCTGCCCGAGTTTACCGCGCTGGAGAACATCGTTCTGCCGCAGCTGGTCAACGGCACGAAGCGCCGTGCGGCCGAAGAACGCGCAATGGAGCTGCTGACATCGGTCGGTGTGGCACCGCGTGCCGGTCACCGGCCTGCTGCACTGTCGGGTGGCGAGCAGCAGCGGGTGGCTTTTTGCCGTGCCATGGCAAATGAACCGGCACTGCTGCTTGCTGATGAGCCGACCGGCAATCTTGATCCTCACACGTCGGATCAGGTCTTTGACACGCTGATGGATCTGGTGCGGCGCACCGGGCTATGTGCGCTCATTGCGACCCATAACCCGGGTCTTGCCGCACGCATGGACCGGCGGATTTTCCTTGATGGCGGTCAGCTGGTGAGCGAGCGGTCCTGAAGAACTTGACCTTGCGGATGCCTTGCGCACAACTGTGCGAAAGAGGTGACCGCTATGCCAGTTCTTTCCGTCGAAGAAATTGAGTCAACAACTGCAATTGCCCTGCGTGCGCATGGTGCTTCGCCCTTTGCTGCTGCCGAAGTGGCGCGTGCCGTGGCCGCGGCGGAAAGCCATGGTAACCGGATCTGCGGTCTTTATTACGTGGAAAGCTACTGTCATCAGCTGCAAAGCGGCAGAGTGACCGGCGATGCCGATCCCGTGGTCACCAAACCCCGACCGGGAGCTGTGCACGTGGATGCGGCTTTTGGGTTTGCGCAGCCGGCCTTTGCCCATGGTCTGGTACCGGCCCTCGATGCTGCGCGCGAAAACGGCGTGGCCACGCTGGCGGTTGCTCATGCGCATACCTGCACATCGCTGGGGTATTTCACAGAACAGATCGCGCGTGCCGGGCTGATCGGCCTTGGGTTTACCAATGCCTCGCCGATCGTCGCACCGCCCGGAGGGAAAACGCGCGTCATCGGCACCAATCCGATTGCTTTCTCCGTGCCTGACGGCGCAGGTGGTATCGCAATGCAGTTTGATCAGTCGACGACAACCGTCGCGCTCGGAAAAATCACTATGGCCAAAGCCACCGGGAAACCCATCCCCGAGGGCTGGGCCCTCGACGCCTCGGGTGCCCCGACAACCGACCCGGACGCGGCTCTGCAGGGCTCGCTGGTTTCTGTTGGCGGATACAAAGGCTGGGGCTTCGGGCTTATGGCTGAACTGCTGGCCGCCGGGATGACAGGCTCCGCATTGTCGCGCGATGTTAAACCGCTTAAGGCCAGAAACGGGCCGCCACATGATCTGGGCCAGTTTTATATACTGATGGATCCCGGTGTATCTTCCGGCTTTGCCGCCCGGCTCAGGGCGCTGGTAGAGATCATGGCGCTTGATGAAGGCACGCGGATGCCCGGGCAAAACCGGACGGCGGCGGAAAAGGTCGATGTGCTGGACGCGGTATGGGCGCGGATCACAGAACTGGCGGAGGGGCCTGGACCTTCTGCGTGAAAAAGACGCCGGCGGCCATCAGGGCGATCCCGAAGGCGCGCGTGCCGGTCATCGGCGAAAGCCGTGCCCCGAAGAGACCGAAATGATCGATGACGCCCGCGCTGATGAGCTGTCCCAGAAGAACGAAGAAAATCGCGTTTCCGATGCCGAAAACCGGCGCGATCCAGGTGATGCTGAGCACGTAAAAGGCGACCAGAACACCGCCCAGAAAAAGATGTTTCGGTGCAAGGCTCAGCCGTGAGAGCGCGCCTGTGCCTGTCATGACCATCACCATGGCACAGCTGGCGAAGGCGACCACAAAGAGCACCGTCGCAGCCGCCGCTGGCGAGCCGATCCGCTGGCCCAGAGCCGCGTTGAGTGCAGCAAGCAACGGGATTCCGATCCCTGCGAGTGTCATGATAATGGCATGCTGGGTCATTCAGACGGGCTCCTTTAACCTGATCCTAACGTGAGCATGGCCTTGTGAGGCCATGTCGGCAAGCGGCTTTGGCTGACGGGCCGGACAGTCTGGAGGCGATATGACCGGGAGATTTCTTGTGCTCTGCGCGGCTCTGGCTCTGACGGCCTGTGGCGGCGGGCACACCGAAGAGGGTGCGGCGCTGTTTGCAGCTCATTGTGCCGTCTGTCATGGCGGTGATGCGCGCGGCGGTGGCGGCGCGAATGTGGCGGGCCTCGGGCGGACGCCTGCTGATCTTACGGTGCTGGCCGCTCAGAATGGCGGAGACTTTCCGGTGGCGCGTGTCGCATGGATTCTGGAGGCTTATTCGTTCGGCACGCAACCCCGGCGCCGGATGGCGGATATCCCGCCGCTGCAAAGCAAGCAGACACGCAGACTGCGCACCGGGTCGGGCACAATGGCCGTCGCGCAGCCACAGGCCGCCATCATCGACTGGCTGCAAACCGTGCAGCGCCGGTAATCACCTGCAGATCCCGTTCAGCTCAACCCCGTCCCAGGGCAGGCCGACCGACCAGGCCCGCGACTGCGGCAGGGGCGAGACCGGCATCGCCTGCGACAGCAGATCATGCAGCCGTTGCGTGCGCGGTGCCTGCGGCGCAAGGGCTCTGCAGCAGATATATTCCTCCATGATCGCGCCTTGCTGCTCAAACCCGAAGTCCGAAAACTCCGGCGCCTCTGCCAGGTCGAAAAGATAAGGATCACCGCCCCCGTCATGCTCAAAGGCGGCGCGCAGCGGTGAATAACCCGTCACGCGCCGGTTCTGCCATTGCCAGACATGCAGCATCTCATGGGCAAAGAGCATCGCCGCCACCAGCCCGATCTGACCGGGATAGTCCGGCACATAGTCTTCGGTGTACCAGTCGCGGTCAAAAAGGACCGTGTTCCAGAGTGCCACGGCTGCGGGTTTGGAGGTTACCACGGCCTCCTCGATGGGGGGCAGGATGCGCTGGCGACAGGTCGTGCGCGGGCGCGCCTCGCGCCGGAAAGTGACCGCGCGGGTCGGCGCGCCATTCACGACACGCACCCGGTCCGTCTTCAGCGTGTCACCGTGCAGCGTGCGCGCGAATGCCGCTTCGTTATCTGTGAGGGGCCGGCCGCAGCCCGCCAGGAAGATCATAAAGATCAGAACGATACGCATGACCTCAGCAGGGCCCGAAACGTGCGGCGGGATCAAGCCCCTATCCGCACGTCTGATCGATTTGTGATCGACGGGCCCGAAAGTCCGGCGCGCAGAGTGCTTACTCGGGCTTTCCTTTGGACGCGCGGGCCGCAGCGCCTTTTTCGGAGATATTGTCGGTGTCTTTGCCGACACCGGCGTGTGCGCCTTCGGCGGTTTCAGTACGGGCATCGGGGCCGCCCGGGGTGTCTGTGCGTCCCTGATCGTGGCCTTTGGCAAGAGCGCCGGTGGCAAGTGCCGTGGTGAAAACGATAAGGGTCAGTGTTTTAACGAGTGACATGAGATTTCCTCTGTTGGTTGGTTTGTCTGTGTCTCAGCCACGTGAGAGTGTTCTGCGCAGTTTCAGCAGAGGCAAAATAAATTCTGAACCGGTGTACATGCCGCCGATACAAGGGCTGGCTACGGGCCCCCGCGTCAGCCCTGCTGAAGGAGCCCAAAGGGGGAAAACGGGTGTATGACCGGCGTGCACAGAGTGTGCACAGGACGTGCACCGGTCTGGTGCATAGCCGGTGAGACTGGTGGGTGCGGGGACGAACGCGCGGAGCGCCGGACGTAGCGGGAATATGGCGCGACACATAATCAGGGTCGCGACAGACCCTGGGTCGGAGGCCGTCTTGCAAAGGCGCCAGTGGCGCGTTTGAGGCCGGAGAGGGCGAAGCCCGGGGCAAACGCAGTGCGCCCTCCCGTGGGGAGGGGTGATGCCCGTCGCGGAAACCTTCCGGTGGAAGGTTTCAGGGCTGAACGGTCGGAGACCCGGACGTAGCGGCCCGAGGCGGGGCCTCGGGCTGTTGATCTAATCAATTCGAGGTAATTTTAGCTATCCAGAAGTTCGAAAATGGACTTCCCAACCCGCAGCGGTAAACAGAAAGCAAGCAATGCTAGAGCAAGCGCCC
>NZ_JAHEHZ010000175.1 GCF_024639605.1 Roseobacter sp.
CGAAGGGGGCAAATGCACCCACACCGAAGTCCGAGCGCAGCAGAGTTGTCGTCGCATCAAAACCAGCCCAGGGCTTGCCCGCCTGCGGATGATCGCCGGTCTTGTTGAGCACAGCATCGAGGACCACCGATTTTGTGATGTCGTTCATGGTCAGATCGCCGGTGATTTTAGCCGTGTCCGCACCGGTCACTTCGATACCCGTCGAGGTAAAGGTCACCATATCACCTTCTTCAGCGCCGAAAAAATCGTCGGACATGAAATGCCCTTCACGCTTTTCCCAGCCCGTAAACATGCTCATCACAGGCATGGATACGGTGACCGAAGAGGCTGCGGGGTCTTCCTGGTCAAACATGATCTCGCCCTCAAAACCCGAGAACATGCCGTAGGTTGTCGAAAACCCAAGGTGATCGTAGCTGAAGACCACCTGGCTGTGGCTGGCGTCGAGAACGTATTTTTCCGCGGCCGCGAATGCGCTGCCGGCGGTTACAGTGGCGGCTGCGAGGGCCGTAGCAAAAACGATAGGTTTCATAGTCTGATCTCCCGGGTTGTATTTACACCACGTAAACTGGGCCATCCCGCAGAGAATACAATTATCCAGCGATCAACAGAATGTGCGCGTAAACGAACAGGCCCGCGGCGCGTCCACCCGAGCGACCTGCCGGTCGGCGCCTCAGAGCTTGCCGGCCACACGCAGCGCGGTCACCAGACTGCGGTGCGCGACACGGTCCGCGGCGGCCACTTCGGCAAGCAGCGTTTCGTTCTTGCCCCAGAGCTGAACATGTGTGCCCGAGTTATCGACCCGGGTGAGATCAGCAAAGGCGCAGCGGTCCAGCACCCAGCGGTCGCGCCCCTGCATGCGCACCAGACGGATCTCATGCCGGATGGTGTCAATTTCAACCTTGGGGGCGCCGGGGCGGACAACCCCCTGCAACATCGCAACCCCTGCCATGCCACTTACCGCCGACAGCAGGAGTTTCATCAGGATCAGATCGTGGCTCCAGCTCGCCCCCGGTGCAATCCACAGGCCGACGGCTGTCATCATCAGGGCCGCACCTGCAAGGCCCATCAGCGAGCGGATGATCATCCGGCCACCGTCCACCGCGCGCACCGGTTGCGGTGCGATGGTCTGGAAATTCACTGAACTGAGCGTCACGGACATACCTTCATCCTCCCGATCCTGGTTAAGGAAACGTTAAAATCCTGAAAAAGGACGGAAATAAGACGGCTTGGGGGCCACTGAATGGCGTGTGGCGCGCTTCCGGCAAGGATCCGCCGACAGAGCGCAGGCTTGCGCGCTGCGCCAAAGCGTGTATATCGGCGCTTCCTGCTGCACTACGATTAACCGCGCAGTCTCTCGTGACGGGGCAGCAGCAGGATCAACGCCCCGCCTTTGAAATGCGCTCTGATATAAATGAGGAAGTCACATGCCGCTATATGAGCATGTTATGATCGCACGTCAGGACCTGTCCAACACACAGGCCGAAGGGCTGATCGAACATTTCGGCGCCGTTCTCTCGGACAACGGCGGATCCCTGGTGGATCACGAATACTGGGGCGTCAAAACGATGGCCTACAAGATCAACAAAAACCGCAAGGGCCACTATGCTTTCCTGCGCTCGGACGCTCCCGCGCCGGCCGTTCAGGAAATGGAACGCCTGATGCGCCTGCACGACGATGTAATGCGGGTTCTGACCATCAAGGTCGATGAACACGCCGAGCTGCCTTCCGTGCAGATGCAGAAACGTGACGAGCGCGGCGATCGCCGTGAACGTCGTTGATCAGCCTGAAGAAAAGGACATAACCCATGGCCTCTAAACCATTTTTCCGTCGTCGCAAGGTCTGCCCCTTCTCGGGCGATAATGCGCCGAAAATCGACTACAAGGACACACGTCTGCTGCAGCGCTATATTTCCGAGCGTGGCAAGATCGTGCCCTCCCGTATCACCGCAGTCTCCGCAAAAAAGCAGCGCGAACTCGCGCGCGCCATCAAACGCGCCCGCTTTCTTGCTCTGCTGCCCTATGCTGTGAAGTAAGGAGAACATCATGCAGGTTATCCTTCTCGAACGCGTCGCAAAGCTTGGCCAGATGGGCGAAGTCGTCGATGTGAAACCCGGGTTCGCCCGTAACTTCCTGCTGCCACAGGGCAAGGCACTGTCGGCGTCCAAAGCCAATATCGCAGCCTTTGAGGGTCAGAAAGCGCAGCTTGAGGCCCGCAATCTGGAAACAAAGAAAGAGGCCGAAAACCTCGCGGAGAAACTGGACGGACAGCAGTTCGTCGTGATTCGCTCCGCCTCTGATTCCGGCGCGCTTTACGGTTCTGTAACCACCCGTGACGCAGCCGATGTTGCAACCGAAGCCGGTTTCTCGATCGACCGCAAACAGGTCGTCCTGTCACCGATCAAAGAGCTGGGCATTCACCCTGTTCAGATCGTGCTGCACCCTGAAGTAGATGCAACCATCGAGCTGAACGTCGCACGTTCGCCCGAAGAGGCCGAACTTCAGGCCGCCGGTAAATCCATTCAGGAACTGGCAGCAGAAGAAGAAGCCGCAGCAGACTTCGAAATCCAGGAACTCTTCGACGATATCGGTGCCGCCGCATCCGAAGATGACGCCCTGGCCGAAGCGGCAGGCGTCGAAACAGAGACCGCTGACGAGGCAGGCGAAGCCTCCGGCGATCAGGAAGACACCGCCGGTCGCGGCTGATTTTCCCGGCCTGAAGAAACAAAAACGCCGTGCAGCCCGCTGCGCGGCGTTTTTCTTTGCGCAGCAATCCGCTCAGCTCCTGGCAGCAAAGCGCGCATGACAACTGCGGCATCTGGGCGAAACACGCATCCTGTGTAACAGGCGTTTAAGAGAAACAACTGTGAAAACTGTCCATGTCCTTTTTATCCCGCCGTCCCCTGGCCGGTCTGATGGTCGCACTGATGCTGAGCGCCTGTGCCGGCACCGCGACCGAAGCCCCCGATGTACCGCAGCCGCCCCTCTACCCCAATGAAACAGAAGAGCTGCGCGTTCTGATTAATGACTATGCTGAGCTTTATGACCTGCCGCCGGAGCTCGTTCATCGCCTCGCCATCCGCGAGAGCACCCACCGACCCGAAGCGCGCAACGGTCCCTATTATGGTCTGCTGCAGATCCTGCCCGCGACTGCACGCACCATGGGGTTTGACGGTGAGCCACGCGATCTGCTGGATGCAGAAACCAATCTGAAATATGCGCTGCGTTATCTCAAAGGCGCTTATATGCTGTCGGACGGCGATCATGACGACGCCATCAAATGGTATGCGCGCGGGTATTACTACGAAGCCAAGCGGCAGAATATGCTGGTGGAAACCGGTCTGCGTCGCGGCGCGTCCTGAAATGAAAATGCGCTCCCGCCGGGGGCTTCTGCCTGTGTCCGGTCAGAGAGCGGATCTTCCGTACCGTATCAAACGCCAGTGTCAAAACCTGACCACAGTGCGGCGCGTCTGTGTCCGGGATGACCCGCCCGGGAAAGGCGCATGAAAAAGGCCGCCCCGGTTGCGGAGCGGCCTTCGTTTACTGCGATGTGGCAGGCTTATTCGTCTTCAAGCGCTTCCACGGCTTTCTGCAGATCGTCCTTGGACACTTCCTTTTCAGAAACCTTCGCGTTTTCAAAGACATGGTCGACGACCTTATCTTCGAAAATCGGCGCACGCATCTGCTGCTGCATCTGCTGGTTCTGCTGGACGAACTCAAAGAACTGGCGTTCCTGACCCGGGTACTGACGCGCCTGGTTCATAATGGCCTGTGTCATCTCGGCATCGGTAACCTGCACTTCGGCCTTCTGACCGATATCAGCCAGCAGCAGGCCCAGACGCACCCGGCGCGTGGCCAGCTTTTTGTGCTCGTCGGTGGCTTCGATATCCGGGTGATCGTGGCCTTCGACCTCCGGGTTTTCCTCGTGCCAGAGCTGGTGCGCGATCTGACCGGCTTCTGCCTCCACCAGCGAGGGCGGCAGATCGAAATCAACCATCTTGTCCAGTTCATCAAGCAGTGAACGCTTCATTACGGCGCGTGCGGCACCGGCGTATTCGGCTTCCAGACGCTCGGCGATCTGTGCCTTGAGCGCTGCCAGATCTTCGGCACCGAATTTTGTGGCCAGCTCGTCATTGATCTCGGCGGCGACGGGTTCTTTCACTTCTTTGATGGTGCAGTCGAAAACGGCTTCTTTGCCTTTGAGGTTCTCGGCCTGATAGTCTTCGGGGAAGGATACGGTCACGGCCTTTTCCTCGCCCGCCTTCACCCCCACCAGCTGCTCTTCGAACCCCGGAATGAAGGAGTTAGAACCCAGCGTCAGCGGATAGTCCTCAGCGGCACCCCCGTCGAAAGCCTCACCATCAACACGGCCTACGAAATCCATCACGACCTGATCGCCGTCTTTGGCCTTGGCGCCTTTTTTGCGGGCTTTGAAATCCTGGGCGGTTTCGGCAAGATTCGCGAGGGCCTCATCGATGGCCTCATCACCGGCCCTGGCGACCATTTTCTCCAGCTTGATTTTTGAGAAATCGAGTTCGGGGATTTCAGGCAGTGCCTCATAGGACATCGACACCTCGACGTCGTCGCCCTCTTTCCAGTCCTCATTGGTCATCTTGACCTCAGGCTGCATCGCAGGACGGTCACCGGAAGCCTCAAAATGCTCGTTCATCGCGCCATCGATGCTTTCCTGCATCGCTTCGCCCATGACCTTCTGGCCGAACTGCTTTTTCAGCAGCGCCATCGGCACCTTGCCTTTGCGAAAGCCCTTCATCTCGACCTCGGGCTGGGCCTCGGCCAGTTTCTCGTTGACTTTGGCCTCAAGCTCAGAGGCCGTAACCGTAATGGCGTAGCCGCGTTTCAGACCGTCGTTCAGCGTCTCAGTGACCTGCATGTTTGCTCCATAGAATAAAGCGCGCCGGAGGGCGCGTTGTCGGAAATTTCCGCTCTTCTATGTGTCCCCGCGCCGACGCGCAAGGGGCCTTTGCCGCATTGTCGCGCAGCGCTCGTCCGGGATGCCAAAGGCCCTGCGCAGACCGCTGAAAAGCCGGGGCTGCTCACGGATGCGCTTGCAAATCCGCTCAAAGCCGCGACAGTCACCTTATCCGCCCTCGTTCCGCATCCGCTCAGGGGAGATCGTCATATGCCCCGCGCAGAGGCCATCCTTGTTATCAACGCAGGTTCTTCCAGCCTCAAGTTTCAGGTCTACCACATCACCGGCGACGGGCTCGCCTGTCATCAGAAGGGTCAGATCGACGGCATCGGGACCCGGCCCGCGCTGCAGGTGCGCGACGGCGATGGCGGGGTTCTGAAAGAGCGGTTCTGGCCTGCTGAGACAGTGCCTGATCTGCCGGCGGCGATTGCCATTCTGTCTGACTGGATCAGTGCGCTTGATGACATTCACCTCAGCGCCGTCGGACACCGCGTCGTGCATGGCGGTCCGGATTTCACATCGCCTGTTCTGATGGATCTGCCGACGCTGGAAAAGCTCGGACGGTATCAGGAGCTTGCGCCGCTGCATCAGCCCAATAATCTCGCGCCGATCCGGCTGGCGATGGAAGTGGCACCCGATCTGCCGCAGGTGGCCTGTTTCGACACCGCATTTCACCGTGGCCAGCCGGTGCATGCAGACTGCTATGCCCTGCCGCCGGAGTATTACGATCAGGGTGTTTGCCGTTACGGGTTTCACGGGCTGTCCTACGAGTATATCGCGCAGCGGCTTCCGGAGGTGGCACCGGAGATCGCAGGTGGCCGCGTCATCGTGGCCCATCTGGGCAGCGGCGCGTCCATGTGCGCGCTTAAAAACGGGCGCAGCATCGACAGCACCATGGGGTTTACGGCCCTCGACGGGCTGCCGATGGGCACCCGCCCCGGACAGCTTGATCCGGGCATCGTGCTCTGGCTGATCAGCCACGAGGGCATGTCCGTGGACGAGGTCACAGAGCTTCTCTATCACGGGTCGGGGCTGAAGGGGCTGTCGGGCATTTCCGGCGATATGCGCGACCTGCTGGAGAG